>NZ_CALNBI010000001.1 GCF_937874145.1 uncultured Chitinophaga sp.
CCAGCAACGGTCGATCATAGTGATGAGGTTGCCTTCGTTTTTCTGCATGTGGTAGATATCGTACAGGATCTTGCAGGACGGGCTGTTCACCGCTCGGCAGATCTCGTACGTTTGCTCTGAGGTGCGGAGGAAGAGATCGGGCGTATCGCTGAGGGGCTCGAGCACCATGGTGAGGCCGCCTTTTTCGAGGATTTCGGAGCCGGCGCGCAGTGCGTCGATCACGTTGCCGGTCTGGATGCCGATGGGCAGGTGGCGTTCGAAGAAGCCGGGAACCACGGTGGCCCATTTGGCATTGACGCGCTTGGCCAGCTCCACGGAGCGTTCGCAGGCTTTCAGGAATACGTCGAGGTGTTCTTTTTTACCGGTAGTGAGGGAAACTTTCCAGTTTTCGCCGCCGTCGATCACGAACACGCCCATTCTCATGCCCAGTTTGGAAAGCAGTTCCCCGATTTTGTTCTGCTGGGCGGTATCGCGGCCGAGCATGCCGTTGTCTTCGATGGAGCGGAAGCCCTGGTCGTGCATGTACCGGATCTGGTCGAGGAAGTCTTCCCCACCGGAGTTTTTGAACATTCCCTGATGCGGGGCGTAGTCCATATTGAAGGTTTTTCCCGCGGCGGCGGTATTGTCGGCCCCTTTGGCGGAGCCCGCCAATGCGGTGGCGCCGCCGAAAGTGAGGGCGGATATGCCGGCGAGGGTCGACTGTTGAAGAAAGCTTCTTCTTTCCATAGCGTGTATTTTAAAATGACTTTAGCAAAGTCGAAATTTATAGTTTTTAATATGGAAATCCATATGTATTGAATAAAAAATAGATGAACGGCCATTTCACTCGATTTCATGCAACGTCCATCGCCAATTTTTGACGTTCATAAAATAAATATTGGATTCCCAGTGCTAAAAGGATAAATTCACACGCTTTTTATTACAACCACAATAGATGAGAAGAACCGCGTTATTCCTGTTCGGAGGCCTCTGCGCCGCCACCGCCCAGGCACAGACTACACCTTTCGAAGCGTATGACCAGAAAATCGAGGGTACGGATGTTACCATTAAGATGGTACCGGTGAAGGCCGGAGAATTCCTGCTCGGGAGCCCTGCTGCCGAAAAAGGGCGTTCCGCCGACGAAGGGCCGCAGAAAAAAGTGAAAGTAGATGCTTTCTGGATGGGCGCTTACGAAGTTACATTCGACCAGTACGACCTGTACGCAGATAAAGACAAAGATAAATCGCCGCTGCCCGACGGGATGACCCGTCCCAGCCCGCCTTACATCGACCTTACGCTGGGCATGGGCAAAGCCGGAGGCTTCCCCGCCAACAGCATGAGCCAGTACGGCGCGCTGATGTATTGCCGCTGGCTGTATAACAAGACGGGCGTATTCTTCCGCCTGCCCACCGAAGCAGAATGGGAATATGCCTGCCGCGCGGGCTCCAAGACCGCGTATCCCTTCGGCAACGATGCTTCCAAACTGAAAGAATTCGCCTGGACGGCCGAGAATTCCGAAGATAAATACCACAAAGTAGGCGAGCTGAAGCCCAATGCCTGGGGGCTCTACGACATGCACGGCAACGTAGCCGAGTGGACGATGGACCAATACGAAGCCGAGGCTTACAAAACCCTCGACGCCGCAAACCCCTGGCTGAAGCCGACCGATAAAACGCCCCGCACCGTGCGCGGCGGGAATTATATGGATGACGCCGCCTCCGTTCGCAGCGCTTCCCGCCTGATGTCCGACATCGCCTGGAACGACCGCGATCCCCAGATCCCGAAGAGCAAATGGTGGAACGCCGACGCGCCTTTCGTAGGGTTCCGCATCGTTCGCCCCCTCAAACAGCCGACCAAAGAAGAAGCGGAGAAGTTCTTCGCTGACACGATCGACCAGTTCGTGGGATCCCGGTAATCCGTAAAATCTCTGTCAGGGCATGGATTTTCGGCGGATTATCCGTACTTTTTAATGCTATTGTCTATTTCATTATACTTTTCACCAACGGCGCCAGTTGGCGTCCGGTAAAATACCTCACATGGAAAAGGAAACACGCTCTCAATTCCACGATCAGAGTCGCAGAGACTTCGTTAAGAAAACCTCTATCCTCGCAGGCGCCGCCCTCGCAGCCCCTTACCTGTCGCAGGCAGCACAAACCAATTACTTTTCCGGTGCAGCCGGCGTGATCAAAATAGCCCTCATCGGCTGTGGCGGCCGCGGAACCGGCGCCGCAGTGCAGGCGCTCAGCACCAAGCAGAACGTACAGCTCGTTGCCATGGCCGACGCTTTCGCCGACCGGCTCAACAGCAGCTACAAAGAAATTGTGGAGTCCATGAAAAAAACGCCCGAGCGCGTGAAAGTGGCCGAAGCAGATAAATTCGTGGGCTTCGACGGCTACAAGCAAGCCATCGCCAAAGCCGACGTGGTGATCCTCACCACCCCTCCGGGCTTCCGCCCCATCCACTTTGAAGAAGCCATCGCGCAGGGTAAGCACGTGTTCATGGAAAAACCCGTGGCCACCGATCCCGCAGGCATCGCCAAAGTGCTCGAAACCGCGGAAAAGGCGAAAGCCAAAAAACTGAACGTGGTGGTTGGTCTCCAGCGTCACTATATGACTTCTTACCGCGAACTGCACAAACGCGTGCAGGATGGTATGATCGGCGATATCACCTCCATCCAGGTTTGGTGGAACCAGGGAGCACTCTGGGTTCGCGAGCGCAAGCCCGAATACACCGAAATGGAATACCAGATGCGCAACTGGTATTATTTCAACTGGCTCTGCGGCGACCATATCGTAGAACAGCACATCCACAACATCGACGTCGGCAACTGGTTCATGGGTAAAACGCCCGTAACAGCAGTAGGCATGGGCGGCCGCGCCATCCGTACCGGCCCGGAAGCAGGTGAGATCTTCGACCACCACTTCGTGGAATACCGTTATGACAATGGCGTAGTGATGAACAGCCAATGCCGCCACTGGAAAGATTCCGTGAGCAAGGTAGATGAGGAGATCGTGGGCACGAAAGGCCGCATCTTCTGCGACCGCGCCCAGATCGTAGACCATAAAGGCAAAACGCTCTACCAGTTCGACCGCAAGCAGCACAACCGTCCGTACCAGGCCGAGCACGACGAGCTGTTCGAAGCGATCGCCAACGGCCAGTACAAATTCCAGGACGCGCAGATGGGCGCCGAAGCTACGCTTTCCGCGATCATCGGCCGTATGGCTACTTATTCCGGCCAGCAGATCGAGTGGGAAAAGGCGCTGAAATCAGGCATCAACCTGCAGCCTTCCCGTTATGCGTTCGACGCTCCGCCGCCGATCGTTCCGGATGCGCAAGGCAACTACGCCTACGCCAAACCCGGCATCACCCGCTACTTCTCCTGATCACGCAAGTGAAAAGGCAGCGATATTGGAAAGGCGCACCCGGTACCGGGTGCGCCTTTCCTGTTACCGAACCTTCCATAAAATGTTTATATTCAG
This sequence comes from uncultured Chitinophaga sp., assembly GCF_937874145.1. Taxonomy (GTDB): domain Bacteria; phylum Bacteroidota; class Bacteroidia; order Chitinophagales; family Chitinophagaceae; genus Chitinophaga. The sequence continues at coordinate 3,459 of NZ_CALNBI010000001.1, forward strand.
GACATGAAATCGTACATCACGGTCGCCATCGCCCTGCTGCTGAGCGCCGCCGCCATGGCGCAACCCAAGAACATCCGCCTCTGGGCGCAGCAGGATATCCTGCAAACCAAAGAACTGCGGAACGCCCATGTCGGCATCAGCATCTACGACCCCGCCACCCAGAAATACTGGTACCAGCACCAGGACGATAAATTCTTCGTGCCCGCTTCCAATACCAAGATCTTTACGCTGTTTGCGGGATTGCAGTTGCTGGGGGATTCGCTGCCGGGGATGAAGTTCGCGGAGAACGATACGGCGTTGTTTATCCAGGGAACGGGCGACCCCTCGTTCCTGCATCCCGATTTCACCTCGCAACGCATTCTCGAAAAACTGGGGAAAAACATCTGGCTGCAACCCGCCACTATCAAGAATAAACGCTTCGGCCCGGGTTGGGGCTGGGGCGATTACGCGGACTATTACCAGCCGGAACTGAACGAATGGCCCATGTACGGCAACGTCACCCGCATCCGGATCAAGGGCGCGGATTATTCCATGTCGCCAGAGTTTGAAACGGAACTGGTCTACGAGCGCCCGCCGAACGAACAGCTGGCCGACCGCGAAGAGCGCGAGAATCTTTTCACCCTGCACATCCGGTCAGACATTCACGCGGAACAGACGTTCG
>NZ_CALNBI010000002.1 GCF_937874145.1 uncultured Chitinophaga sp.
CGCTGCAAAAGCAACTGCAGTTCCTTTCTTCCCGCGCCCGCAACCATCTCTTCGAAACGGAAGACCTGGGCGATCATGAATCGCTGGATGAAAGAGGAATTCCGCTTACGGCGTCCGTGTTTTACGCGCTGCATGCCTCCATGCTGGCGGAATTCGCGACGGTCCTGGACAAAAAAGCGGACGCAGCGGAATATTCGGCTTTGTTTGAAAACATCCGCCGCGCGATCGTAGCTAAATTTTATCAACCCGCCACCGGCGCTTTTGAAAAAGGTACGCAAACGGCGCAGATATTCGCGCTGTGGGCGGGCATGCCAGGAAAAGCGGAGGAAGAGAAAGTGGTGCAGGCGCTCGTGAAAGCGTTTGAAAAGAAAGACTGGCACCTGTCGACCGGCATTTTCGGCACCAAAATGATGTTCGATGTGCTGCAGGAAAGGAACCTGAACGACATGGCGTATAGAATCGCCGACCAGCGTACCTTTCCGGGCTGGGGGCACATGATTGAAAACGGGGCCACCACGCTATGGGAAACCTGGAGACATTCGGATAACACTTATTCCCAGAACCACCCGATGTTCGGCTCAGTGGGCGACTGGTTTTACCGCTCCCTGCTGGGCATTAACCCATCAGCGCCGGGATACCGTAAAATCACGCTGAAACCGCAGCCCGCCGGCGACCTGACTTTCGCGAAAGGCGACGTGCTGAGCCCGTACGGGAAAATCGGCAGCCACTGGACCCTCCGCAACGGCGTGTTTACGTTGCGCGCGGAGATCCCAGCCAATACCACGGCGGAAATCCACATCCCGACGCGTTTTGGTACGGTGGTGAAGGAAAGCGGGAAGCCCGTGCAGCCGCAACGGGTGGAGGAGGGAAGCGCCGTGTTTGAAGTGGGGTCGGGGAGCTACGTGTTTGAAACGGCTGGCAGATAGATGCGCGTTACCGGTTGTTGTACGCCTGCTTGAAAGCTTTGGGCGTCATCTGTTTCATGGCTTTGAATTGACGGTTGAAATACGCTATGTTGTTGTACCCGCTCATGAAACAGATTTCAGTAATGCTCACATCGCCCTCGATCAGCATTTTGCAGGCATGCCCGATCCGGATTTCGTTGAGGAAATGTGTGAAATTTTTGCGCGTATGTTTCCGGAAGTAACGGCAGAAAGTGGACGGGCACATGTTCAGGATACCGGAAATGTCATCAAGCGAAATAGGTTGGGTGAAGTTTTGCATAACATATTCGTAGATTTTGTTGATGCGTTCCGAATCCCGCATATGCGTGCCGGTGGCGCCCTGGTTGCTGAGCGTGGAAAGATCGCCGGCGCCGATGCTGATCCGGTGCAGCAGCTGGAGGAGATGCAACAACTTTTCCATACCGCTCATCTTCAGGATGCGCTGCATCATTTCCGCCACCCCGTCGCGTGTGGCCCCGGTGATGGCGATGCCCAGCACGGATTTGTCGAGCAGCTTGCGGACCTGCAGCGCCTCCGGCACACCGAAGAAGCGGTCGCCCAGGAACTCCGCGGTAAACTGTACCACCACGGATTCCGCTACCAGTCCGGCTTCCGGCTCGTAATGCGCCGCATCGCAGCGGTACCAATGCGGAATATTGGGCCCGAGCAGCACGAGGTCGCCGGGAGCAAAGTCGCAGATATGGTCACCCACGAACCGCTTCCCCGTGCCGCGCATCACCAGCACCAGCTCAAACTCCGGGTGGAAGTGCCAGGGAGCGGTGAAATGGGCGGAGCGGAATTCCTGCACGGCGAATGAGGCATCCGTAAATACCGGTACTTTCTGGAGGATTGCTTTCATAACTTGGCGTCTGTACCACAAGATAGTTATTTGCCGGATTTGTCGAAATACCGGTCAAAATAGTACAGGTAATAACGCTCAAAGGATGGGTGGGCCGGTTGTTTTTTAAATAGTTTTGAAACCAGTATAAATGTAGCAAATGATGATACCTGAAGAGATGGACTATGCACCGAAGATGCCTTTAAAACCCTGTTCCATCGCCATTATCGGCGCCGGCGGCATTGTGCGCGACGCACATTTGCCTGCGTACCGGAAAGCGGGCTGGGCAGTAGCCGGCATCTGCGACCCTTTATTGGAAAAAGCGGAAGCGCTTGCCCTGGAGTTCGACATCCCCCGCGTTTTTACCGACATCGGCGCGATGATCGCAGGCATGCCGGCCGGAACCGTGTATGATATTGCCGTACCCGCTTCCGCGCTGCCGGGCGTTTTACGCCGCCTGCCGGATGCGTCGGTGGTCATGATGCAGAAACCCATGGGCGAGAACATCGCGGAAGCGGAAGAGATCGTGCGCATCTGCCGGGAGAAAAATTTTACCGCCGCCGTTAATTTCCAGATGCGGTTCATCCCCGCCGTGCAACTCGCCAAAAAAGTGGTGGAAAGTGGCCTGATAGGGGAGCTGCACGACATGGAGATCCGGATGAATATTTACCATCCCTGGCACCTCTGGGGATTCCTGTTCGGTATCCCGCGGATGGAAATGCTCTACCACAGTATTCATTACATGGACATGATCCGCTATTTCTTCGGCGACCCCGCCAAAGTATACGCCAAAACGCTGAAGCACCCGAAAATGATGCAGCTGGCGTCCACACGGTCGGTTATCCTGATGGAATACGACGATATCATCCGCGCTTTCGTCAACACTAACCACGGCCACGAATTCGGATTGAAGTACCAGGATTCCTTCATCAAGCTCGAAGGCACCAAAGGCGCCATCCGCACCACCCTCGGCATGAACCTCGATTACCCCAGCGGCGTCCCGGATACGTTCGAATACGCCGTGCTGGAACCAGGCAAAGCACCGGAGTGGAAAGCCGTTACCCTCAACGGTACCTGGTTCCCCGATGCCTTCACCGGCTCCATGGCGAACCTGCTGTGTTACGCGGAGGGCTCAGCCCCGGTGCTCGTCAACAGTATCGACAGCGCCTGGCGCACCATGCAGCTCGTGGAAGCCGCGTACCTGTCCAGCGACCAGGGCGGCACCACCATTCCCTATTCACCCATGCTTTGAAAAATACAAGAACGTTATGAACAACAAGATGAACAAATACAGCAGGGTGCTGACGGAAGATGTCAGTCAGCCCTCTTCCCGCGCCATGCTCCATGCCACCGGACTAACCAAAGCCGATTTCAGCAAAGCGCAGGTCGGGATCGTCAGCTCCTGGTTCGAAGGGAATCCCTGTAACATGCACCTGAACGACCTGTCGAAACTGGTGAAGCAGGGGATGGAAGAAGTGGGCCTGGTGGGGATGATGTTCAATACCATCGGCGTGAGCGACGCCATGTCGATGGGCACTACCGGCATGCGCTATTCCCTGCCTTCCCGCGATATCATCGCCGATTCGATAGAAACCGTGGTGAGCGCCCAGTGGTACGATGGCGTAGTGTCTGTAATGGGGTGCGACAAAAATATGCCCGGCGCCGTGATGGCGATGTGCCGGCTCAACCGCCCGTCGATCCTCGTGTACGGCGGCACGATCCATTCCGGCAATTATAAAGGGAAAAAGATCAATGTGCTGTCCACCCTGGAAGCATACGGACAGCGGATTGCGGGGGAACTGTCGGCGGAAGATTTTGAAGGCATCATCGCAAATGCCTGTCCGGGTGCGGGCGCCTGCGGCGGGATGTATACGGCCAACACGATGTCGGCCGCCATTGAGGCCCTGGGCCTCAGCCTGCCTTACAGTGCTTCCAATCCAGCGGTGAGCGAGGAGAAGAAAGCGGAATGCCTGCAGGTGGGCAAAGCCTTGCATCACCTGTTGAAGGAAGATATCAAACCCAGCGACATCCTGACAAAGAAATCTTTCGAAAACGCGATAACGATCACCATGGCGCTGGGCGGTTCCACCAATGCCGTGCTGCACCTCATCGCCATCGCGCGCTGCATCGGGCTGGACCTGCAACTGGCGGACTTCCAGCGGATCAGCGACAGCACTCCGCTGCTGGCGAACCTCAAGCCCAGCGGGAAATATCTCATGGAAGACGTTCACGCCGCAGGCGGCATCCCTGCCGTGATCAGAACCCTGCTCAACGCGGGTTACCTGCACGGCGATTGCCTCACGGTGACGGGGCGCACCCTGGCGGAGAACCACGAGAATATTGCGCCGTTGCCGTTGGAGTCCGGTATCCTCATGCCTTTTGACAAGCCGCTCAAGAAAAGCGGGCATTTGCAGATATTATTCGGGAACCTGGCGCCGGAAGGGGCTGTGGCCAAGATTACCGGCAAGGAAGGGGAAACTTTCGAAGGCCCCGCCCGCGTTTACAACGACGAGTTCAGCGCCATCCGCTCGCTGGAACAGGGCGAAGTGAAGCCGGGCGATGTGATCGTGATCCGCTACGAAGGCCCGAAAGGCGGCCCCGGCATGCCGGAGATGCTGAAAGTAACGGCTGCCGTAATGGGCGCGGGTTTGGGCAATACGGTCGCCGTGATTACCGATGGCCGCTTTTCTGGTGGTACACATGGTTTCGTGATCGGCCACATCACCCCGGAAGCATTCGACGGCGGCACCATCGCACTCTTGCAGGACGGCGATATTATTTCCATCGATGCCGCGCACAACAGCATCACCGTTCAATTGAGCGATGCTGAAATTGCGCAGCGCCGCGCGGTGTGGACGGCCCCGCCCCTGAAATATGATACCGGTATTTTGTATAAATACTGTCTTACCGTATCTTCTGCCTCGGAAGGTTGCGTTACCGACGGCGGTGGCGTACTGAAGAAGAAAAGCCCTTCCGTTAAACAGACGGCTTCATGAAGATAATCGATACGCACCTTCATCTCTGGGATACGGCGAGGTTGCAATACCCCTGGCTGCAGGAGCTCCCGCAGATACAGGGTGCATTTCTCACAGAACAATACCGCGCGGCAACGTCGGGGTTTGAAGTGGACAGGATGATTTTTGTCCAATGCGAATGCCTGCCGGAAGAAAATGTTGCGGAGATGGAGCTGGTGATGGAGCAGGCCGCGTTGGACCCGCGCATCGCGGGGATGGTGGCTTATGCCGCGCTCGAACAGGGGAAATCCTCCCTGGAACCGTTTTCGGGCAAGCCCTTCGTTAAAGGCATCCGCAGGATGTACGACGATGCGCCCGGCATCTGCTGCAGCCCGCTCTTCCTGGAAGCTGCCAGGGCATTGCCTTTGCATGGCCTAAGCATGGATATCAGCGCCCAGCCGCATGCGCTTGCGGATACCGCCCGCATGATCGCGCAATGCCCGGATACGCAATTCATCCTCGATCATCTCGGCAAACCCTCCATCCGCGACCAAAAAAACGACGAGTTCAAACGTAACATGGATATGCTGGCGAAATTTCCGAACCTGTGCGCCAAACTTTCGGGGCTCGTTACGGAGGCTGCGTGGCATCGGTGGAACGTGGAGGAGATCGCGCCGTACGTCCATCATGCCATCAGCTGCTTTGGTGAAGACCGGCTCATGTTCGGCGGCGATTGGCCGGTGGTGCTGCTTGCGGGTAGTTGGGACAGCTGGGTGAAAGCGCTGCAGGCGATCCTGGCGGATTACCCGATGGCCGTACAGGAAAAGATTTGGCACGGGAATGCCGTCCACACGTATCGCATGGCTTAATGTTTTAACTTACCACGAAATGCTTCACTTCCGGAATAACTGCCTGTGCTTTTTAATTGCTTTCCTGCCATTTTTCGCAAAGGCGCAACAGGTAGTGCCGCTCTACCAAGGCAAGGCGCCCGGGTTGTTACCCGCCGCCGCAACGGTGAAAGAAAACATCCGGACGGATAAGGTGGTCGGACTGCTCGTGTCTGCCGTCACCGAGCCCACGCTGGAAGTGTTTTTGCCGGAAAAAGGAAAGGGGAACGGCACTGCCGTCGTGATTTGCCCGGGCGGCGGCTACGGCGTTTTGCTGCTCAACCGCGAAGGCCGCGACGTGGCGAAAGCATTCAACGATTCCGGGGTGGCGGCATTCGTATTGAAATACCGCCTTCCTTCCCCAACTCATTTTTCCGATCCCGCGATGGCGCCGCTGCAGGATGCGCAGCAGGCCATCCAAATTGTGCGGGCACGGGCAGGCGAGTGGAAGATCGATCCGGGGAAAGTGGGCATCATGGGCTTCTCCGCCGGCGGGCACCTCGCCGCCACGGCAGGCACGCACTTCGGCCGGCCTGCTATCGATAACAAATCTGGCGTCAGCCTCCGGCCGGATTTTATGATACTCGTCAACCCAGTTATCAGTTTTACGGATAGCATCGGCCACACCGGTTCCCGGAACAACCTGCTGGGCCCTTCGCCTGCGCCTGAGCAGGTACGCTGGTTTTCCAACGAACTGCAGGTGACGGCCCAAACGCCGCCGGCATTCCTCGTACATGCCGGCGATGATACCGTGGTCGGAGAAAAGAATAGCCTGTTGTTTTACCAGAAGCTCAGAGCGCATAAAATCCCTGGTGCATTGCACATTTACCAGAAAGGAGAGCACGGCTTCCTGAAGGATCTCGGGTTCGGTGAATGGTTTGGCCGCTGCCTGTTCTGGATGCAGCAGGCCGGCTACCTGTAATGCCTATTTCGAGATGGAAAAAGGCTTGTCGGCCTCCGCAATTCCCCGCTGCTGATTCGGTTGTTCCTGCATCTGCAACTGCAATTCCCCTCCGTTTATGATATCCGCATGGGTCAGGTAATTTTTGGAATACGGCTGGCCGTTGAGACTGGCCGATTGGATGTACACATTCCGGCTGCTGTTTCCTTTTGCGTTGATCACGAATTGCTTCCCGTTCTCCAAAGTGATGGTCACTTTCCGGAAGAGCGGGCTGCCTAGTACGTATTGGTCGGTGCCGGGGCACACGCTGTACATGCCCAGGGCGCTCAACACGTACCACGACGAAGTTTGGCCCTGGTCTTCGTCGCCGGGGTAGCCGTTTTCGGTGGCGTTATACAGCCGCGCCATCACCTGGCGGGCGTGGTATTGGGATTTCCAGGGCTGGCCGGCGTAGTTGTAGAGATAGATCATGTGCTGAATGGGCTGGTTGCCGTGCGCATACTGGCCCATGTTGGCGATCTGCATTTCGCGGATTTCGTGGATCACGGAGCCGTAGTAGCTTTCGTCATATACCGGCGCCATTACGAAAACGGAGTCGAGCATCTGCGTGAACTGCTGGCGGCCGCCCATGAGGCGCGCGAGGCCTTCCACGTCGTGGAAAACGGACCAGGTGTAGTGCCAGCTGTTGCCTTCGGTGAAGGCATCGCCCCATTTGAAGGGATTGAAAGGCGCCTGGAATTTGCCGTCTTTATTTTTTCCGCGCATCAGTTTGGTTTCCGGGTCGAAGATGTTGCGGAAGTTCTGGCTGCGTTTCCGGAAACGTTCGATTTCTTCGGCGGGGCGTTTCAGTGCGATGGCGAGTTTGTAGATCGTGAAATCGTCGTAAGCATATTCGAGGGTGCGCGCGGCGTTTTCGTTTACGTTGACGTCGTAGGGCACGTAGCCCAGGTCGTTATAGTATTTCACGCCTTTGCGGCCTACGGAGCTGAGGGGGCCTTCGTTTTCGGAATTCTTCAGCAGGGCCTGGTAAAGCGTTTCGATATCATACCCGCGGATGCCTTTGAGGTAGCTGTCGGCGATGAGCGAAGCGGAGTTGGAACCGATCATGCAGTCGCGGTGCCCGGGGCTGGCCCATTCGGGCAGCCAGCCGGATTCCTTGTAGGTATTGGCGAGGCCTTCCATGATCTGGCCGTTCAGTTCCGGGTACATGAGGGTATAGAAGGGGAATACGGCGCGGAAGGTGTCCCAGAAACCGTTGTCGGTGAACATGACGCCGGGCAATACTTTGCCGTTGTAGGGGCTGTAATGCACGATCTGGTTTTGCGCGTTGTATTCGTAGAATTTGCGGGGGAACAGCAGGGTGCGGTAGAGGCAGGAATAGAAGGTGCGCACCTGGCCGGAGGTGCCGCCTTCCACGGCGATGCGGCCCAGTTCTTTATTCCAGGCCTGTTTGGCTTTTTGCCGGGTGGCTTCGAA
>NZ_CALNBI010000003.1 GCF_937874145.1 uncultured Chitinophaga sp.
ACGATGAAGGGAATTTCTCCGACGAGGTTTTCCGGCAAACCGTACAGTTGCCCCAAATCAAGATGATCGAGCTGAAGCTGAGCCAGGGCGCCAAGCCCGGTCACGGCGGTATCCTCCCGGCCAAAAAGAACACGCCCGAGATCGCGGCCATCCGCCACGTAAAGCCCGGTACCACCATTTATTCGCCCCCGTACCACTCGGCGTTCAATAACCCGAAGGAGCTGGTGCTTTTCCTCCACCGCATGCGCGAGCTCTCCGGCGGAAAGCCCGTGGGCTTCAAACTGTGCATCGGCCGCAAAAGCGAATTCATCGGCATCTGCAAGGCCATGATCGAGCTGGATATTTATCCTGACTTCATCACAGTCGACGGCGGCGAAGGCGGCACTGGCGCGGCGCCCCAGGAATTCAGCAACCACGTGGGCGCTCCCCTGCTCGACGGCCTCGCTTTCGTGCATAACATGCTCATCGGCTTCAATATCCGGCACCATATTAAAGTGATCGCTTCCGGCAAGATCCTCTCCGGATGGCACCTCGTGCGCGCCGTAGCCCTCGGAGCCGACGGCTGCAACAGCGCCCGCGCCATGATGATGGCCCTCGGCTGCATCCAGGCGCTTTTGTGCAACTCCAACAAGTGCCCGACCGGCGTTGCCACCCAGGACCCCGCCCTGTCGGTAGGCCTCGTGGTAGCCGATAAAAAACAGCGCGTGGCCAATTACCATGAAGACACGCTCAAAACCTTCGTGGAACTGATGGGCGCCGCCGGGATCGACGATTACAAAAAGCTCACCCGCTCCCATATCTACCGCCGAGTATTTATGAACGAAGTGCGCACCTTCGAGGATATCTTCCCGAGCCTGGAACCCAATTGCATGCGCGAAAACCGCATCCCGGAAAAATATAAGCAGGACTTCGAACAGGCGTTCGCAGACCGCTGGGTGTAAACCTCTTTCCACCCGTACTTAATAGGCCGCTCCCATCCCGGGGCGGCCATTTTTATTCACCCTTTCCTATTATTCCTTCATCATCATAGCGCAACCCGGCAGGAAATTTTTCCGTATATTCATTGAGTATCAACCAAATCGCACTGCGGCCTACATAGTGTAAAATTTTAATATATTTATATCCCAACATTCGCATACCAGCATGAAAGTGAACGACAGATTTATCTGGGCAGTTGAAATGCTCCATATCGACCCGGACGACCATATCCTCGAAATCGGATGCGGGCATGGCATTGCCGTATCCCTGATAGCGCCGCAGCTCAAAACCGGCACCATAACGGCCGTCGACGCATCGCGGGCCATGATCGACAAGGCGCAGCGGAAGAACGAAGGGCTGGAGGCCGATTTCATCCACCAGTCGTTTTGCCAGACCGCGCTCGGCCAGCGTTATGATAAGATATTCGCTTTCAACGTCAACATATTCCTGAATGATGCGGAAAAAGAGCTTTCCCTGATCCGCGATTACCTGGCGCCGCTGGGCGCCTTGTACGTCTTCCACCAGCCGCCGCCCACTGCGGGGATGGAAACGGCGCAGGGCTTCGCGGAGCGGATAACCAATCAGCTCGAAAAAGGCGGGTACGTGATCCGGGACGTGCTGTTCAAAAAACTGGCGCCCGCGCCCGTGGTTTGCATCATCTCACAACCATCTCCCGCACCCTGAGGGAATTTGCCTACCTTTGTGGCCGCATGAAATTCGAACAATACCGCATCTCCGAAGAGCTGAAGCGGAGCCTGGAAGACCTGGGCTTCAAAAGGCCGACAGATATTCAATATAAAGCCATCCCCTCCATCCTGAAGGGCGATGATGTACTGGCCATCGCACAAACCGGTACGGGCAAAACGGCCGCCTTCGCCATCCCCGTATTGCAGCTCATGCAGCAGCGGCACCGTTCGCAACGCACCCGCGGCGAAGTAAAGTGCCTCGTGATGGTGCCCACCCGCGAGCTCGCCCTCCAGATCGCAGACGTGTTCAAGCAACTCGGGAAATACACGCCGGTAGATATCCTCGGCCTCGTAGGCGGCGTGGATGCTGAAGCACAAATCAAAAAACTCAATAAAGGGGTAGACATTCTCATCGCCACTCCCGGCAGAATGTTCGACCTCCGCGCACAAGGGCATCTCGACCTTTCCCACGTCCAAACCCTCATCCTCGACGAAGCCGATCATATGCTCGACCTCGGCTTTATCCGTGATATCCGCGACGTAATTAAGCATATCCCTTCCAACCACCAGACGCTTTTCTTCTCCGCCACGATCGACGAACATATTAAAGACCTCGCCTATTCCGTAGTCCGCAATCCCATTCGTATCCAGATCTCGCCGGAAGACCCCGTGTCCAAAAACATCAGTCACGCCGTGGCATATGTGGGCATGGACGATAAACGCTTTTTCCTCGAGCGCCTCGTGCGCGAGTTCCCCGATAAGAAAATCCTGGTGTTCGTCCGCACGAAAGTAAGGGCCGAGCGCGTAGTGGCGGCCATGGAGCGCGTCGGCATCAAGAGCCTCGCCATGCACGGCGGCAAAGAACAGGGCGACCGTTTAGCGGTTATGACCGAGTTCCGCAAAGGCGAAAATATGCTCCTCGTGACAACAGACGTGAACGCCCGCGGGATCGATATCCCCAACGTCGACTACGTCGTGAATTACGACCTGCCGGAAGACCCCGAAAGCTACGTGCACCGCATCGGCCGTACAGGCCGCGGCACGCAGAAAGGCCAGGCCATCAGCTTCTGCAGCCCGGAAGAAAAACCCCTGCTCGACGCTATCCACGAATATATCGGCAAGCCCGTGAAGGAAATGACCATCACCAGATCGGAATACGACGCCACCATCCAGTTTTCTGAAGAAGTACCCAACGAAAACGTGCAGCTGCTCATCGAACAGCACGAAGCCGCGATGAAGGCCGCAAAAAAGAAGAAGAAAAAGAAGTAATTGCTTATTTTGGACGCCGATCTACTCTTTTAACGTCATGAAAAAACTCTGGATCGGCCTCCTGGCCTTCGTTGCACTCACTGCTTCCTCCCCCGCTCCCGGCGACGGCGAATGGATTTCGCTGTTCAACGGCAAAAACCTGAAAAACTGGACCGTCAAGATCCATCACCACCCCGTGGGCAAAAACTTCGGGAATACGTTCCGGGTGAAAGACGGCATCATCCAGGTGCGGTACGACCAATACGGCGATTTCAACGAACAATACGGGCACCTGTATTACGATACGCCCTTCTCCCATTACCACCTGCAGCTGGAATACCGGTTCACCGGCGAATGGGAAAAAACCGCCCCTTCCTACACCATCCTCAACAGCGGCGTGATGTTCCATTCACAGGACCCGCGCACCATGCCGGTGGAGCAGGATTGGCCGATATCGGTAGAAATGCAGTTCCTGGCGGGCCTGGGCGACGGCCAGCCGCGCCCAACGGGCAACATGTGCTCACCCGGCACCAACATCGTATATAAAGGCAAATTCAATACCCAGCATTGCATCAATTCCAGTTCCAAAACGTATGAAAAGGGTGAATGGGTGAAAGCGGAGCTCATCGTGCATGGCGACTCCCTTATCCAGCATATCATCAATGGAGATACGGTGCTGCAGTATAGCAAGCCCTCCATAGGCGGCGAAGTAGCCAACCGCTACGATCCCGCACAGAAAGTGGATGGCAAACCCCTCACCTCAGGGCACATCGCCCTGCAAAGCGAAGGCCAGCCCATCGATTTCCGGAACATCCGAATCAAAAAGCTGCCGGGCAACCAGTAAAACGCAGCGCGGCAACAAGGGGACGAACCTCCTGTTGCCGCGCTGGTATATCTCTTCGGTCAGGTTCTGATCTCCTTCCTCATAAACAGCCAGTACGACAAAGCGAAACAAGCCGTGGTAGCCGCGATCAATCCCGTCAGTTGCGGCCAGACGATCATGAGGCTTTCCCTGAAAGGCAACGGCGCGGGAATAGCCCCCGCCATCTGCTCCATCGTGAGCGGCCCCAGGCTGCGTACCGAGGGCATGAGCAGTGTAGTGGCCGCATCGGTGTATAACTGGCTCGGCGCGATCCGCATCAGCGACAGGAACAGGTTGTTAAATGAAATCACGCTTTCCTCCGGCAGATAAGCCGCATCCGGCACGATCGAGCGCATGATCATGTTCACGATGATCTGGTAGAACACCGTAAAAAACAACCATATCCCGATGGCGGTGAGCGCTGACGTAGCCGCATAGCGGAAAAGCACCGACAGGCAGATCGACAGGCTCAGCCAAAATGCCACGTACACCACGCTTAGCACTACAAATGCCATCACCCGCAGGCATTCCGCCAGTTCTATCGGCACGCCGGTAAACAGCAGCCCCCCGCCAATCATCAACAGCACCAGCGAGAGGAACAATACGCCCACCACCAGCAAGGCGCCGTAAAACTTCGCCAGCAACAGGTTGTCGCGGTACACCGGTTGCGCTACCAGGCGGATCAGCGTTCCGTTGCTCCGCTCCGCGTTCACCGCGTCGAAGCCCAGCGCGATACCCAGCAAAGGCCCCAGGAAGCTGATGAAAATATGGAAGGTCGGCAGCGAATTATCGGACGTAGTGAGCAGTTTCAGGTACACGAACAGATGGTCCGGATCGCCGGAATTCGCTACCGCCTGCCGGATATTGGACAACGAAACATACATCGCGCCGGCGAATGTGAACAGGATCAGCAGCAGCATCACGATAAAGCGCCAGCTGCGGATATGGTCGCCCACCTCCTTTCGCACGATCACCCGGAACGGGCTCACAGGGCCCGGTTGGCGGGCAGGCAGGATCTTATTGATAAACATGCTGGACTTTTCCATGGGTTTCACTCATTTTTGGATTGCTTTCAAAATAACGCTGGTAGATTTCATCCAGGCCGTAGGCTTTGCGCTGCACCGCAGTGACGCCCAGCCCCTCCTGCACCACAAGCCGCACTACCTCCGGCGTAATCTCCATCCGGCACGACAACTCTACCGTATGCCCCGCCACCTTCACGCCCTGCACCCCTTCGATACTCCGCAACCGCTGCTCCAGGGCCGGGCGCGCCGACAAATCCTCCCGGACCGTCACCGTGATCACATACGGTTCTTTCCCGAATAACCTGCTGGATATGGTGTCGATATTCCCTTCCACCAGGAGCCGGCCTTCCACGAAAATGCCCACCCGGTCGCAGATCTGTTGCATCTGGTGCAGGTGATGGGACGATAACAGGACGGTCAGCCCCTGTTGCCGGCTGAGTTGCCGGATCAATTCGAGGAATTCGCGGATACCGGCGGGGTCGATGCCCAGGGTGGGTTCATCGAGGATCATGACTTCCGGCTCCCTGACCAACAGGTCCGCCAGACCCAGCCGCTGCTTCATCCCGCGGGAGAAGGCGCCTGCCTTTTTATGCATTTCCTTTTCCAGCCCCACGAGCGCCAGCGTCTTCCGCGCCCGGTCAGTGATCGCATGCTCCGGGATGCCGTTCAGCCGGCCGATGAACTGCAGGTTTTCCAATGCGGTGAGATTGTCGTAAAACCCCACGCTGTCGGGCAGGTAGCCTACTTTGCGCTTAACCGGTATCGGGTGACGGGTGGCATTGATGCCGCAAACCATGGCCTTGCCGGCCGAAGGCTCCGTCAGGCCCAGCAACATGAGGATAGTAGTAGTTTTCCCCGCGCCATTCGGCCCGATCAGGCCGAATATCTCCCCTTTCCCGATCTGCAACGAGAGATTGTCCACCGCTTTCACGCGGCCGTAATATTTGGTTAATCCTTCCAGTTGAATTATAGGATGGTCCATACTATCTTCTTCCATATTTGCGAATGAGGTAATACACGATGCCCGCCGAACAGAGAATCACCAGGATGCCCAGCCAGCCCGAAAGCAGCGAGGTTTTGACCGTCATGCGAAATGCGGCGGCGGAATTGGCCTGCTCATTCCTGGCGGTGAAATTGGTGACATAATCGCCGGCGATGGTCTTGTCAGGAACGTTCAGCATGGCCGTCACCTGCTGGGTTTTCCCTGGTTCCAGCCTGTCGATCCGGGAAGGCTCGAAGGAAGCGCTCCAGTTCGCAGGAGCCTGGGAAGTCAGTTCCAGGCCCTCCAGCGGCAGGGTGCCGGTATTTTTCACCGTCAGCAGGATCTGTTTCTTCGATCCTTCCGTGATTTCGTCGCTGAGGCGGCCGGTAGGCGTGGACAGCTCGACGCTGTGGCTGCCTTTTACTACGGCCTCCAGCTCCAGCCGCAAAGTATCACCGGCACTGAGAGCAATCACCGGCACTTTGAACTTGCCCGGCTTAGCCAATGGCGGGGCGGACAGCTCAACCGAGATTTCCTGCGTACGCCCGGAGTCGAGCCGCAGGCCGGCCACCTGGCTGCCTTCGGTCCTGAAAACCGCATTCCAGCCCGCCGGGGCCAATGCCTGGAATTCATACAGTTGCGTTCGCCCGCTGCCGTTATACAGCGAAGCGTTAAAGCGGAATGGTTCCTTCAACGTGGATTCGATGTTCACCAGCCTGGCCGTGAAGGCCGACCGGCCGGATTGCTTTTGTGCGTAAGCACCGGGAACAAGACAAGCAATGCAACATACTACAATAGAAAAAGCCCGCAGATAATTGAAATGCGCTGACATAAAAATGGAATTGCTATTTTAAAATGGATAATGAATTGGCATAAACAGTTCGTACCGTCCCGGCATGCGGAGACGGTCAGTTACATCCTGGCGTCATGCATCAGGTTTGCCGGGTGTACAAGTTGCAAAACGAGGGCAAACGATCGCCTGAAAAATAAAAATGTTGAAAGCTGGAGGGAACCCGTCTCGTGCGGGCCGAAGGCTTACAGGTGTTGGAAATGCCGATGGGCGCTGTGCCGCCGGTGTTGACCGTTGCGGCCGTGAAGTAATTGGCTGTTGGTGTTTTGGTTGTTACGCTGGTTGTCATACTAAATGAAATTGAATGGATCAGATACAAGTTCACGTAGGAAAAATGTCATCCCGTAAAACGGGAATTAAAATTTTGACAAGGCCCGAAAATAAAAAATTGAACTGTTATAAGAAAGTTAAAACGACAAAAAAATAGCCGGCAAGGAGTTGCCGGCCCATCTTTCCTTACCCAATTGTCTTGGGTATATGTCCATTCTATTTAAGCGATGTTGGGAACCGCCGGTTCCTGCTGCGCGGCGAAAAACTTCGCCACATCATCCCAGGTGTCGTAACGGTTGTAATCTTCGTAATGTACGTTGTGGGGAGCGGTAAACAAAAGGCGCTCGCCTTCAAAGTACCGGAGGTTCTTGTCGTAATCATCGATCATAAAGTCGGCTTTTACGATAGTTTTCAGACCGCAGAATACGATATTTTTCCAGCTGATAAAAGGAAAATGTTCTTTCAGCCAGTCAATTTTTTCCGCCAGCGATTGCGGGAACTCTACGGCCGCGGATACGATGAATACTTCATAGCGGTCCATCAGGTCTAAAATCACTTGCTGGCTGCCTTCCATCACCGGCGCAGTACGGAAAAATCCAGGCGTATGCAGGAAATGATGCACGATCCCCTCCTGCGGGAATCCCGTCGTTTCCGGCAACCCGTGCAGCTGCTCCTTGGTCACCCGCTCGCCCGTGCGCTCGAAGTACCAGTCGCAATAATGCTGGTTCAGATCAGCCATCACCCCGTCCATGTCAATTGCTATGCGTTTCTTTGCCATATTCTGCTATTTGATGCAAATTTATGCAACATTTTTCAATTGAAAAATCTATTTATTGCTATTTATGGCATAAATTTGCAAGAAACCGCAAGTAATGCTGAAAGAAGAAAGGCTGGATTACATCCTCAGGAAACTGAATGCAGATAAGAAAGTGCTCCAGACAGAGCTAAGCACCGATTTGCAGGTTTCGGAAGATACCGTCCGCCGCGACCTGGAGTCGCTGGCGCAAAACGGGCTGCTGATCAAAGTACGCGGCGGGGCTATCCCTCATTCCCCCAACCCTTATTCTTTCAAGGAACGCAGCCTCCTTCACACCG
>NZ_CALNBI010000004.1 GCF_937874145.1 uncultured Chitinophaga sp.
CCAGGGCGCCCAGGTACAGGATCGAAGTCAGGTTTACGAACACATACAGCAACAGCCAGAAGACCGCCATGATGGTGGCCACCGTGCCGTTATACCGCTGGCTCAGGAACTGCGGCATCGTGTAAATCTTGTTTTTGAGATAAATGGGCAGGAAGAAAATCGCTACCACGAGCAAAGTGGCGGCCGCCATCCATTCGTAGGTGGAAATGGCCAGGCCCATTTTGAAACCCGAACCGCTCATACCAATGAACTGCTCGGCGGAAATGTTGGAGGCAATGAGGGATGCGCCGATCGCCCACCAGGTGAGCGAACCTTCGGCGAGGAAAAAGTCTTTGGTGTCGGCACTGGCTTTCCGTTTCCGGTTGTAAATGTAATAACCATACCCGGCCACGATTACGAAGTAAATCGCAAAAACGATGTAGTCGGATAGAACAAGTTGGTGGTTCATATTAGTATCAGTATAACGTGAAAAGGATTAGTTTGTCAAGATAGCAACAAATCTTTAATTGTTAAATCTACAGTTAAAAAAATGGGCAAAAAAAAGCCGGGCGTCATTTTGCCCGGCTTAATACGTTCATTTCCAATGAATAACGATCATCCGTTCACCTGCGTCACTTTGAACGTCCAGGCGTGCTCGCAGGGCGTTTCTTTCGCGGTGAGTTTCGGCACGGTTACCTTGATCCCTTTCGCCGTTTTGATCCACTGCAGGTTGCCTGGGCGCCCCAGCAGCTGCACGGTGGCGCCTTTCGCGGGCGTTACGCCCTGGATCTCGAGCGATCCTTCGGGCATTACCGGCGCGATCGCGTACACGGTGCTGCCTTTGCGGGTGAAGAACAGCTCCTTGCGGGCGTACCCCGGGGCGGGGTCCACCGTTTGCTTCAGCAGCACTTCGGCGCTCACGTAACCCTTGTGTTTGGGCTGCTCGCGGTTGCCGGCGGTCCATTGCACAGGGGTTTTCCAGGCGCGGGTGTCGTAAATCGCTTCGCCGTTCACATCCAGCCATTTGCCGATCTGCAACAGGCGCTCCTGCATAATGGGCGGGATCTTGCCATGCGCATCCGGACCGATATCCAGCAACAGGTTGCCGCCGCTGCTCACGATATCGAGCAGGAGATATATGAGGGATTGCGCGCTGTTGTAATCCTCGATGTCTTCGTTACGGTTGTATCCGAAAGAATACCCCATGCCCCGGCACTCTTCCCAGGGCTTGCTGAAGGTCTTCCCTACTTCATATTCCGTCGTGAAATACCCGCCGTGCTTCTGCCGGATGCCTTTGCCCCAGCGATCGTTCACCACCACGGATTCCTTCACCGGCGATTCGTTATACAGCCAGGTCAGGAACTCTTTCGAATGCCAGAGGCTGTCGGTCTGGTCCCACTCGCCGTCGGGCCATACGATATCGGGACTGTAGCGGTTCACGAGGTCCTTCAGCTGGGGGATCATGTGGGTGGTTACGTATTCGTGGTACTGCTTGTTCTGGTACAGCGGGTTATACCATTCGTACAGCGAGTAATAAAAACCCATTTTCAGGGGCGTCTTCTTCACGGCAGCGGTGAGGTCGCCCAGCACGTCACGTTTGGAGGCGGCGTCCATGGCGTTCCAGG
>NZ_CALNBI010000005.1 GCF_937874145.1 uncultured Chitinophaga sp.
GGCCCTGGGCACAGGGCTCCTCCTGCCCTACACCGTTCCCCTCACCATCTGGGTAGGCCTGTGCAGCTTCTTTTACAGCATGCTGCTCATCTACGGCAACCGCGGCGGCAACATCGGCGTGGGAGGCCTGCTCGTCATGGTGTCCGTCATGGCCGAAAGCCTCACCTGGCAACAGGCCATCCACGTTTCCCTCTACACCCTCAGCGGCTCCATCTGGTACGCTTTGCTGGCCCTGCTCCTCTGGCAGATACGGCCGTACCTCACCGTACAACAGACCCTGGGCGACTGCATCCAGCAAACCGCGAAGTACCTCCGCCTCCGGGCCGACTTCTACCGCCCCGAAAAAGACATTACCACGACCTATAAAGACGTCCTCGCCCAACAGGTGATCGTGAACGAGAAAATGGAAGCCGTGCGCGAGCTGCTGCTCAAGATGCGCTCCGCCCAGCAGGGCACCACTTCCATTTCCAAGAGCATGGTGCTGATTTTCCTCGACCTGGTCGACATGCACGAGCAGTTCATGGCCTCCCAGATCGATTATACATCCCTTCAAAAGAAGTTCGCCGGCACCCAGGTGATCGGGCAGCTGCAGCACACCATCGTACAGTATGCCGACGAGCTGGACAATATCGGCATCGCCGTGTCCGCAGGGCTCCGCTCCTTCCCGCAGGTCAACTTAAAACTGGAACTGGAAAAAGCCCGCCGGGCGTTCAAAACCTATCAGGCCTCCCTGCCCACGCTCCGCGAGCGGGCCGACCTCATCCATTTCGACGGTATTTTCGACAACCTGGAGCACATCGCCCAGCGACTCTACAACCTCCACCGCCTGACGCGGCTGGAAAGGGCCAAGGAAGCGTCGTTCGACCACCAGCTGGAACTGGCCAAATTCACCACCCGCCAGCGGTACGACGTGGAAACTTTCCGTAACAACCTGACTTTCAATTCCCACATCTTCCGTCACGCCCTGCGGACCGCATTGGCGATGATGTCGGGCTTTATGCTGGGGCACCTGCTGCACCTTAGCAAAACTTACTGGATCCTGCTCACCATCATGGTGATCATGAAACCCGGTTTCAGCCTTACCAAGACCCGGAGTTTCCAGCGCATCATCGGTACGCTGATCGGCGCGTTCTGCGCGGCGGGCATCCTCTGGCTCACCAAAAACGATGCGGTCATATTTTCCATCATGCTGATCTGCATCCTGGGCGCCTACAGCTTCCAGACGTACCATTACGTGACGAGCGTGGTGTTCATGACGCCTTTCATCGTCTTCCTCCTGCATTTCCTCCACCCGGCCGACTTCGAAAACGTGACCCAGCGCGTGCTGGATACCCTCATCGGCGGCGGGATCGCCTTCCTGTTCAACTATATCTTCTGGCCCAGCTGGGAGTACCGCTTCCTGCCGGATTATATGATCAAAACCATGGAAGCCAACCGGCAATACCTGCAGGAGGTGACGAACCTATACACCGGCCGGCCTTTCAGCCTGATCGCGTATAAACTGGCGCGGAAAGACGTGCACGTAACTACCGCCAACCTTACGTCCGCCTTCCAGCGGATGCTGTCGGAGCCAAAAAGCAAGCAGAAACACGGCTCACAGCTGTATCACTTCGTGGTGCTGACCCATTCGCTGTCGAGCCACATCGCGCAGTTATCGGGTTATGCGTTGCAGCACCGGCTCCAGTACCAGCGGCCGGAATACAAAGACATCTTATTGTTTCTCAATACGTTGATGGACCAGGTGGCGCAATACGTAAATTCCGGGACCTGGGGCAGCGATCCGGCGGTGCCTTCGGCCTTCCATTCCCTGGAAGACCGCCTCACGCAGCTCATTACCGTGCGCCAGGAGCAGATCAACCAGGGCCAGGGGCAAACGGAAGAACGCGCGGAAATGCTGGAGATCAAGCATGTGCGCGACCAGCTCCAGGCCTTGTATACGGTCCTGAAAGACATGAAAAAGGCCGCGATCCACGCGGCCCAGATTACGGATTAATATTTTAGGAGAGTTCCGTCACGATAATGAACTGATCCGTGACGGGAATGCAGAACTGCAGGATGTGGTCGAAAAACGCCGGCCCGTATTCCGCGTAGTACGGCAGGAAATTTTCCTTCCGTTCCTGCAGCGAATTGCCGGGGAAGAGGCGGTCCTTCACCGTCTGGATCTGCTCCGTTTGCCAGGCGAACTTTTTCTTCTCCGCCCGCAGGAATTTATGTTCCATTTTGCCGATGGATTTGATCGCCCGGGAGCGTTCGGCGTTCACGCTCGCGATGAGCGTAATATCTATCGCTTTCGCTTTTTCTTCCAGTTCGTTGAACAGCTTTTCCACGGCCGCGTATTCGTCGCGCAGCACGAGGCTGGCATTGGTATGCGCGTGTACGAATTTGCTGAGGAGCAGGCCGGTGTCTTCGAAAAGCGCGTCAGGACTGAGGCCCAGCTTGCCGAGGCGCGTATGCTCCTCGCGGCGCACCCACAGGAAGGAGTTGCGCAGCAGGATCACCGGGTAAGGAACTTTATGGTATTGGAAGAGATCTTTCAGCTCTAACCAGTACGCCACCTCGCCGCCGCCGCCGATGAATGCGATGTTCGGAAGAATGGTTTCCTGGAGGATGCCGCGTAATATAACGTTGGGACTGAAGCGTTCCGGATGTGCTTCCAGTTCGTTCAGCAATTCGTCGCGCGTAAAGGACAAAGCGGTGTGTAGAACTTTCCACAATTCCCCATCTTTCACGATCCGTTCACGCTTGTTATCGAACAGGTAAAAAAGATTTATTTCCCGCGGGGTGGCCTGCACCTTGAAATGGGCTGACAGTTTGTCGATCGTTTTGGATACGACTTTCTCGGAGCTTTGTTCCAGCAGTTCGTCTTTCATGACGGGAATGAGCTGCCGTTTGAAGTTCGGAGTGTCAGGGATCAGGACTACCAGTCCGTAACATCCGAAAAGGTCATTGACCAGGCTGAGGGTCGCCTGCTGGATGTCCGGCTGTTCGAGGTAAGCTTTGCGGAGGATTTCAAGTATCTGCGGGGCATGCGGGAGGTAGCCGATGCTGTCGCCGATCTGGTTGATCATTTCTTCCAGTCCTTCCGTGCGCATGCGGCCTACGGCGCCGGTCTGATCGGTTTGCCAGGTGAGTTTTTTACCATCGAGGAAGATAGAGCCCAGTTCGTCGAGGTCGGCGTCTTCACTGCCCATATAATATACGGGAACGAAGTGTTTGCCGGGGTATTGGCGGGCGAGGTCCTGCGTCAGCTTGATGGTTTGCAGGATTTTATAGACAAAGTATAAATAACCGGTAAATATATTGGGTTGATGGGCAGTACAGACGGTGAAAGTATTGGTGGCCTGGAGGAGCCCGATATTGGCGCGTACTTCTTCCCGGATTTCCAGGTGGGCGTATTGCTGATAGAGGGTTTCCGCCAGGATATCGCGCCGCAGGGGCTGGCCTTCCTTCATCTTCATGACCATATCGAAGTCGGGCGCCACGGGGTTATAGGCGTAAAATTCCCGCAGCGGCAGCTGCCCGGAGAGGAAATTGGCGATAATGGGACTGAAATAACCTGTCTCTGCAATCGGTACCGTATGGAAAGCTATGCCTGAATTGATATGTTGGATCACTGATTCTTCATTTTTGAGGACACGAATTTACGTCAATTACGCTTTACGAATCTACACATTTCCCAACTGCCATTTCTGCCACTTATCACAAATGCCGGTCGCGCTACACATTGTGGCACAACAATCTGGCGCTGAATTTGTAAAATCTATGTTGACCCAGACAGGAATTCTACACTTAGCATTTAAAAAATCAATTATCTTATGAAGATTGCATATATAGCCTCGTATTACCCCCGTGAGTGCGGAATAGCGACATTTACCGAACATCTGATCAAGGCCATGCAGTGCCAGGATGCGGCGCCCGAAGTTTGCGTCATTGCCATGAACGACGAAGGACAAGTGTATGAGTATCCCCCGGAAGTCGCATACACCGTGCGGCAGCACAACATGCAGGATTACCTCGACGCGGCGGACTGGGTCAATGAAAACCACGTCGACATGGTGGTGGTGCAGCACGAATTCGGCATTTTTGGCGGCGAAAGCGGGATTTTCCTGCTGCCGTTCCTCAACAGGCTGAAAGTTCCATTTATCACAACTTTCCACACGATTCTCAAAGAGCCGTCTTTCCTCCAGAAGAGCATCGTTCGCGAGATTTCGCGGCAGGCGTCACGGGTTATCGTGATGAGCCGGCTGGCGATTTCTTTCCTGGAAGATATATATGAAGTCCCCTCCGACAAGATTTCCCTCATCCCCCACGGCGTTCCCGACTTCGAGAAACTGAAGATCAACGCCGATGTGGTGCCCGCGGAGCTGCGCGACCGCAAAGTAATCTTCACC
>NZ_CALNBI010000006.1 GCF_937874145.1 uncultured Chitinophaga sp.
ATGGATACGCCGGGTCGGACTGCGGCGCCAGTGCCTGCAGCGCCATCGCGCTGCCGGGCTTTCCGTACCCCGGCAACCTTGTTCCCGAGCCGCAGTGGGGCCCATTGGCCCTCGAAAGCACGCTGAACCAGAAACTGCAGCGCGCATTTGGCACCATGCGGTTCACGCTGACGGATCGGCTCAAGGCGGTGGTGGGAGTCAACCACGCGCAATACAGCCGCGACGGAACGAGCTATGGCGTGGCCTCCGACCTTTCACGCAGCAAGACCAGCCCCTATGCCGGGCTGACGTTCGAGTTCACGCCCAGCGTGCTGGGCTACGTGAGCTACTCCGACCTGTATTTCCCGCAGAGCCAGGCCGATGCGAACGACCGCTATCTCGACCCGAGCAAGGGCACCAACTACGAGGCGGGCCTGAAAGCCGACTGGCTGGACAAGCGCCTGCTGACCTCGGTCGCGGTGTTCCAGGCCAAGCAGTCGGGCCTGGCCACGCCCACGGGCACCTATAACCAGAATGGCCAGGCGGTCTACGCGCCCGAAGACGTGAAGTCCACCGGCGTGGAGCTGGAAGCCGTGGGCCGGCTCAACAACCATATCGACCTGACTGCCGGCTATACCACCCTGAAGCTGACCGGCCCGGATGGCGGCGCCGCCTCTTCCTTCGTGGCGCCGGGGCACGAAGTGGTGTTCTCCTTCAAGGTGATCAACCCCGGTTTGTACGTGTACCACTGCGCCACCGCGCCCGTGGCCATGCACATCGCCAACGGCATGTACGGCCTCATCCTCGTGGAGCCGGAAGGCGGCCTGCCGCCGGTAGACAAGGAGTACTACATCATGCAGGGCGATTTCTACACCAAAGGGAAGAACGGCCAGCCCGGCCTGCAGCCTTTCGATATGCAAAAGGCGGTAGACGAGCACCCGGATTACGTGGTGTTCAACGGCAAGGTGGGCTCCCTCACGGGCGACAATGCCATCAGGGCCAACGTCGGTGAAACCGTGCGCCTCTTCGTGGGCAACGGCGGCCCCAACCTGGTATCCTCTTTCCATGTGATCGGTGAGATCTTCGACAATGTGCATGTGGAAGGCGGCGACCTCATCAACAAAAACGTTCAAACCACCCTCGTGCCCGCCGGCGGCGCGGTCATCGTGGACTTTAAGGTCGAAGTGCCCGGCACGTTCGTGATCGTGGACCATGCGTTGACGCGCACCTTCAACAAAGGATCGCTGGGCATGCTCACGGTAACCGGCGACGAGAACAAGCAGATCTATTCCGGCAAGCAAACCGAAGGGATCTACCAGCCCGAAGGCGGCACGATCCAAAAGATGCCCGGCGCAGCGGCGCCTCCTGCACCAAAAGCCGCCAACATCGAAGAACGTATCGCATTGGGCAAATCGGTTTATGCCAAAACCTGCCTCGCCTGCCACCAGGACAATGGCGCCGGCATCGCCAACGCCTTCCCGCCGCTGGCCAAATCCGACTATCTCAACGAAGATGCCGGCAGGGCGATAGATGTGGTGCTGCACGGCAAGCAGGGCGAGATCACGGTGAACGGGCAAAAATACAACGGCGTAATGCCCGCGCAGGTACTGTCTGACGAGGAGATCGCCAACGTGCTGACCTACGTGTACGCCAGCTGGGGCAACAAGAAACAGGAAATCAAACCGGCCATGGTAGCCGCAAAACGGACACATTAACCTTAGCCTATGAATCCTGGATGGCTCTCTGCCGCATGCCTGCTGGTGATTATGTCTGAATCCTGCAATAACCTGACAGTTCTGGATTCGGCTCCGAGTGTGTGGTCGGTTGCCGGCGATGCCGGCGGGGAGCCTTTCATGATTCCCATGAAAGATAACGTAGTGATGATGGAAGTGAAGGGAGGGAACTACACCCCGTTTTATGGCGGGAAGGATACCACCGTCAACGTCAACGATTTTAAAATGGACATCCACCCGGTCACCAACAGGCAATACCTGGCCTTCGTGCAGCGCAACCCGCAATGGCGGCGCTCGGCGGTGAAGCCGATATACGCCAACGGGAATTACCTCGCCGGGTGGGCCAACGATACCACCCCCGGGCCAGGCATGCACCCGGATGCTGCGGTGACCAACGTATCCTGGTTTGCGGCGAAAGCATATTGCAAAGCCACCGGGAAAAAGCTCCCTACCGTTGACCAGTGGGAATATGCCGCGATGGCGGATGCCAGTATGCCGGACGCCAGGAAGAATGCGGCCTACAACCAGCACATCCTCAGCTGGTACGAAAAACCGAATACCGCCGGCAACCCGGTTATGCAGGACAGCGCCAACTATTGGGGCCTGCACGACCTGCATGGCCTGGTGTGGGAATGGACGGAAGATTTTAACGAAGTAATGGTGTCGGGGGAATCGCGGAGAGATGTTTCGGGCGATGCCAATATGTTCTGCGGAAGCGGCAGCATCGGCGCCAGCGATCTCATGAATTACGCCGCGTTTATGCGGTTTGCCTTCAGGGGCAGCCTGAAAGCGAATTACTGCATCCGGAACCAGGGGTTCCGGTGCGTCAACACTGAAAATTAACGAAAGATGAAAAAGAAATATTTGTTGCTGGCCGCGCTGGGCGCATTCCTTGCATCCTGCGGCGGCGTTGAACCGGAGGAAAACAAAGGCGACCTGACAGGCATCGCACAGAGAGACACGATGCCCGCTTCCGCGGAAGCGGCTCCTGAGCCCGCTGCACCAGAAACCGCGGAAGCCAGGATCGCCAATGGCAAAGCCATTTATACCAAAACCTGCCAGGCCTGCCACCAGGAAAACGGCGCCGGCATACCCAACGCCTTCCCGCCGCTGGCCAAGTCGGATTACCTGAACGAAGACGTGAACCGCGCCATACAGATCGTGCTGCACGGCAAAACAGGTGAGGTAACCGTCAACGGCGTCACCTACAACAGTGCCATGCCCGCCCAAACGCTCAGCCACAAGGAAGTGGCCGACGTGCTGACCTACGTGTACAACAGCTGGGGCAACACGGCGCAGGACGTGACGGTGGAGATGGTGGGCGCGGCTAAATAATGCATGCACATCCAGAACGGTAAAAGCAGTTTGTTTTTAGTCTCAATTGTTCTAACAAAGCAGCGGCTCCGGATATCTACGGGGGGGCCCGGTCCGGATGCCCGCTGCACTCAACTGGCACCATATGAAAACGATATCCGTCCTGCTCGCCCTCGCTGCGATGCTCCCGGCATGCACCCGGCGGGCATCCCCCGCGCCACAGGAATCCGGTGAATCGATATTCCACCTTGCCTCGGAGTGGCGCACGGAGGAAGGCAACACCATCCGCCTGAAAGACCTGAAAGGCAAAACGCTGGTAGTGGTGATGATCTACACGACCTGCAGGGCCTCCTGCCCGCGGCTCGTGGCCGACATGCTGGAGCAGCTGAAGGCTTTCGCCGTGGGGAAGGACATGGACGGGCAGGAGTGGACGTTTTTGCAGGGAAATGACGAATCCGTCCGCGAGCTCGCCAATGTGCTGGCCGTGAAGTACAAGGAGATCTCGCCGATGGATTTCAGCCATTCCAATATCATCAGCGTCTTCAATCCCGCCGGCGACCTGATCCACCAGATGGAAGGCCTCGGCGTGAACAATAAAGAAACCCTATCCGCCATCACCCAATCCGCCGGACATGAATAAATTAACCATCCTATGCTGCTGCGCCCTGCTGCTGGCAGGCATCCCATCCCGCGGGCAACAAACCGACGTCAGCGCCGACCTCCGTTTCCGGTACGAATACCGCCACGGGTACGGCGCGCCGTTCCACGACACGCTGAAAGCCGCCAGCTTCATGACGCAGCGCACCCGCATTGTCATCGACCATACTTCATCGAAATTAAAACTGCGCATCGCGCCGCAGAACGTGCGGACCTGGGGAGACGTGGCCACCGGGGCCAGGACCGACGCCAACTTCCAGATGCACGAAGCCTGGGCGGAGCTGCTGTTCGCGAAGAACTGGTCCGTTAAAGCCGGCCGGCAGGAACTGAATTACGACGACGCGCGCATCCTCGGGAATGTGGACTGGACGATGCAGGCCCGCAGCCACGACGTGCTCCTGTTCAAATACACGCCTTCCAAAGCGCAGGCCCTGCATGCCGGCGCCGCCGTCAGCGCCCTGCGGGAATCCAACGCGCGGGAGCCTTACACCATTCCCCAGCAATACAAACACCTGCAATTCGCATGGTACCACCGGCAGGGAGAGCACTTCAGCCTCAGCCTGCTCGCCCTGAACCAGGCTTTGCCTTACCTCGTATCACAAAAAGAAAAGCTCGCCTGGAACCAGACCTTCGGCACCCGCGCCACCTACGCACGCGAAGGCTGGAACACCGGCGTTTCCCTGTACGCGCAAACCGGCAAGCTGAACGGCAATAGCCTCTTCGCCTGGAATGCCGCCGGCAACGTCAGCTACCGCCTGGAAAGCGGCTGGGCGCCCGGCCTGGGGATGGAATTCCTTTCCGGGAAAGCAGGGAACGACAGGGATGCGGGCTTCAAAAGCTTCACGCCCTGGTTCGGCACCAACCATAAATTCAACGGGTTTATGGACTACTTCTTCGTCGGCAACCACGCCAACTCCGTGGGGCTGACGGACCTGTACGCCCATCTCGCCTACGAAAAGCCCAGGTTCAAAGCCCGCATCACCCCGCACTATTTCGCCACGGCGGCGGGGCTGTACCGCAACGGACAAAAACTGGACAACTATCTCGGCACCGAAATCGACTGTACGTTCGGTTACCGGGTGATGGAATCCGTGTGGCTGAACGGCGGCTACTCGCAGATGCTGGCCACCGAAAGCATGGAAGCGCTGAAAGGCGGCAGCCGGCATGCCAACAACTGGTTTTTCCTGGAGTTGCAGGTCAACCCGAAACTTTTCTCCTTTAAGACAACGACCGGCAAATAATCGTATCCGTTCACCCATCAAACCGGGCAAACATGATGAACAGCATAGCAGAAACATTGGGCAAAACGCGGCCCTTCTACCAGGAAACCGGTAAAGAGGAGGCGGTGTTCACCCATGCATTCCATAACCAGATACCCGTTTTATTAAAAGGCCCCACCGGCACGGGCAAATCCCGCTTTGTGGAATACATGGCGGCCGTGCTGGGGAGGCCGCTAATCACCGTATCCTGCCACGAAGAAACTTCCTCTACCGACCTCATCGGCCGCTACATCGTGAAAGGCGCGGAAACCGTGTGGATCGACGGGCCGCTGGTGTCCGCCGTAAAAACCGGCGCCATCCTCTACCTCGATGAAATGGCCGAAGCGCGGCCCGACGTGATCGTGGCCATCCACCCGCTCACCGACCACCGCCGCCAGCTCTACATCGACAAGCTGGGCGAAACCGTGTGCGCCGGGAGCGACTTCATGCTCGTGGCCTCCTTCAACCCGGGTTACCAGCGGGGCTATAAGGAACTGAAGCCCTCCACCCGCCAGCGCTTCGCGGGCATCTCGTTCCGGTACCCGGACGCGGACACGGAAAAGAACATCCTCATCCGCGAGACCGGTGTGGATGCCGACGTGGCCACCCGGCTGGTGAAGATCGGCGGCAAGATCCGCAACCTGCGGGAACTGGGATTGGCCGAAACGGCCTCCACGCGCCTGCTGGTAGACGCCGCGCGGCTGATCCGCAGCGGGCTGCCGAAAAGGCTCAGCGTGCGCACAGCTATTATTGAACCTTTAACCGACGACGACGAAACCATCGCCGCGCTGTGCGACGTCGCCGACCTCATGATATAACATGGCACTCGACGAATACATATTCGGCAGGGTGGCCCGCTACTTCCGGCACAGGAAACTGCAGGCGGCAAACGCATCGCACATCGTGGCGCTGGAGCCCCTGCGGCCCCGGCTTACCCTGCTGGCAAGAGCGCTTACCGGCAGGCCGGTGGAGATATTCCCCGCCGTGAAAGAGGCGGCTTCAAGGGCGACAGCTTCTTCCTCCCCGAAAAATGC
>NZ_CALNBI010000007.1 GCF_937874145.1 uncultured Chitinophaga sp.
CATATCGACGTACTGGTAAACAACGCCGGCCTGGCGCTCGACTTGTCCACCATCGACGAAGGCGATACGGACGATTGGGATACGATGATCGACACCAACGTAAAAGGCCTGTTGTACGTCAGCCGCACGGTGATACCCTGGATGAAGGCGCGGAAGAGCGGGCATATTATCAATATCGGCTCCACCGCGGCCAAGACGGTTTATGCGAAGGGGAACGTGTATTGCGCGACCAAATCGGCCGTGGATGCCATCTCGCAGGGCATGCGGATCGATTTGCTGCCGTATGGCATCAAGGTGACGGCGGTGCACCCCGGGGCTGCGGAGACGGAATTTTCGCTCGTCCGCTTCAAAGGGGACGAGGCAAGGGCTAAAGATGTCTACACTGGTTTTGAGCCGCTGAAGGCTGAAGACGTGGCGGATGTGGTGTGGTATTGCGCTTCCCTCCCGGCACATGTCTGCATCAACGACCTGGTGGTGACGGCAACGGCCCAGGCGAATGCTTATTATACCTTCAAATGAAAAACTACACATTAGTGTTATTTGACACTTTATGATATAATATTATATTTGAAATCCCTATCAGACTGGGTATGCCGTAAGGGAAAGTGCAGCTCCGGAGCACGGGTTGCCTTATAAATACCACTTACAGACGAGCACGATCCGAAAGTACCATTACGTCAAAAGGGCGTGATGCCACAGATGAGCCTATTGTAAATCCTATAACCATATCCCTATGCTAACATTTGTTACTATGTACATCATCAGACTGTACTATCCGAGATGTAAGGAGTTTCTGGGTGCTTATTTCGATAGTTCCCGCAGAAACAATTACGGTCGCTGGGCCATGCGTCAAAGCTGGAAAGCTGAGAAAACATGGTCGTGGGGCTACAACTGACTCTCATTCCAAATGCATTAAAAAGAGGACGCCGCAAAGCGCCCTCTTTTTTTTATCTATTCAATTCCCGTAAATAGACGAAGTTGAATTAATCCCAATCCACTCTTCTCACGCAGATCATTTCTTTTCCACCTGCCCTTTTCCGGTAAGCTACGGCTACCGTTTTTTCCGCCACGGGACGGATCACCGGGAACACGGATTGCTCGCCTTCGCCGGTCAGGTAGCCGGCAGCGAGGGTTTCCCCTTCGGGGGATTTGCGGACAAAGCCGATCCGGTTGGTGATGGTATCTGCGGGCTCGTCCCAGGCGAGGAGCAGCTCCCCGCCAGCGGCCGCCGCAATCTGCGGATGTTTGGCCGTTGGTTTGGCGCTGATGCTTTCCCGGCCTGAAAAACTGATGCCGTTGTTGATGGATTTACCGTAGAATACGCCCTGTCCCCCTCCCATGGTGAACCACGCGAAATGCAGTCCGCCCCGGTTGCTGGTCATAGTGGGCCCGGTATGCGGGCAACCATTCACGGCCCAGTTATCCGCGCTGATCCGGATGGGCTGCGTGAAGGTTTCTCCGCCGTCTTTGGAATAGATATGCACCATATCGCGGATGGTATCGTGGATGATATCGCGGAACGCAACATGGAGGCCTCCCTGCGGATCGGTGTAGAGCGACGTCCGGCAGCACTGGCAGACCGTTTGCACAAGTGGGCGCTGCCGTTCGAACCCTCCGGCGCCGGAAGTTGAAATATACAGCGTGGAACCTTCGAGCGCATGATCTTTCCGGTTATCCAGCCACACGGCCGCCACATCGCCCGAAGGCAGCGGCGAAAGGTCGAAATACCGCTGATCGTACCCAGCCGTGTCGGTTACCAACGGAACTGCCTGCTGCCAGGTTCGCCCGCCGTCGGCCGAGCGCGTGTACCAGACCTTCCCGGCGTATTTGTTGCGCGGGTCCGGGTTGCGCGTTCCGAACATGGCGATCGCTTCGCCGTTGGCTTTAAAAATAATCTTCGGCATGTTTTCCGGTTGGGGCGAGATGCCCGTTGCGGAGGTAACAGGCACCGGTTTCGCGAAGGTGGCGCCGCCGTCGGTGGATACCGCGTACCAGAGGGCGCCGTCATCGTCTCCCGGATCCTGTTCTACCCAGCTCACGATCAGCCGGCCGGCCGCATCGTGCGCAATATGCGTGCACGACGCGATCTTATTGGTATCGGAAAGGATCAGTTCCCCGCCCGCCCGGAAGCCCTGCTTCCGGCCGCAGGCCGCTAAGAAAATGACAATGAAAAATATACAGGTAAAGCGTGTCGTCTTTTGCATGGTTACTGTTTGGCGGTGAAGGTGTAGGCTACGCCGAAGTTGAAAGTACGAACCGGCCCCGGGCGGTAGCTCGCGCCGAAAGCGCTTTTCTCCGCGGTGGTGGCGTATGTTACGTCGAACAGGTTGCGGCAGTTGACCCAGCACTCGAACGATCCCAGCTGGTACCCCGCGCGGGCATTGAACAAATCATACCCGCCATAACGCGCGGTATTGGCAGGATCCATGAAATAGCTGCCCACATGCTGCCACTCCATCCCCAGGCGAAGGCCGCTGACGAACGACGGCTTCCAGTTCACTTCCGAATTCGTGATCCATTCAGGAGCGGTGTTCATGCGGTTGCCGTTGTAGGAAGTGCCCTTGTCTTCAAACTCCACGAAATCATGCTGCGCATAGGTGCCGCCGGTGCGGATTTGAAGGGAAGGCAAAAGATCATACCGCACGCTCCACTCCACCCCGCTGTGCTTCGTTTCGCCCGCATTGCGGTTCTCGGTGGAGTTGTCTGCCAGGCGCACACTGATGATTTCGTTCTCGCCGTCCATCCGGTAAATGCTTGCCTCCGCATGCCCTTTCCGCCCGGCAAAAGCCATCCAGCCGCCAATTTCATAATTGCGGTAAGTAGCCGGCTGGAGGACCGGCACTTTCACGCCGCGGTACAGCTCGGAAATGTTCGGCGGCGCAAAGCCAACGCTGTAATTGGCGTAAAGCCCGCGGCCATGGCCGAAGTCGTAAGTAAGCCCAAGTTTAGGCGTCCAGGCCTGGTAGTGGTTGCGCTCATCCGGCGCGCCGGTGAAGGCGGAAGGCGGCAGGTAGTTGTCGAAACGGTAATCCATCCGGTCGTACCGCAGCGCGGCGATCAGTTTCATGTTTTTGAAAGGGTTCATTTCGCCTTGTACGTACAGCGCGGAATTCACCAGGTCCACTTTGTAATCGGTGAGCACGGAATCAGTGCGCGTATAGCCGATGAAGTTACCCTTCGCATCACGGTCTACGTCAATATACTGCGCGTGGTAGGTAGCGGGACTGTAATCCGCGCTGAGGCCCGCTGTGATGGAGGCGCCCTTCCACCCGAAACGTTTCCGGTGCTGCACGAGCAGCCCCCCGCTCTGGAACGCATCGCTGTTGATTTCGCCTCTTGCTTTCAGGGGATTGCTGGTGGTTTTGATGGCATAGAAAGGGTTCTGCCCGATTTCGTTATGCCGGTAGAAAACGGAAAAACTCGTCTGGTCGCGGTCGCTCCATTGCTGCTCCAGCGTGCTCCTGAACCGGAAGGCCTTCACCAGCCGGTATGAAAACGTGTGCATGCTTTTGTAATTGCGGGAGTAGAAATTGCTGCTGTCCACACCGCCGGTCTGGTCAGTTTTGTAATCCACGAATGTGGCGGTGTTGGTCCAGGTGGCGCGTTCATTGAATTTGTATTGCGTTTTCAGCGTAAGCGCCAGTTTATGGAAATCGCTGTGATCGATCCTGCCGTTGCGCTGATCGCCGTAATAACCGCCGAACCATACGCCCAGCTTCCCTTTGGTGCCAGACAGGTTGAAGTCGGTGCGCTTGTAACCGCCGTCGTTCATTTCGGCTTGTATTTTCCCGGTGGTGACCTGCGCGGGTTGCGCGGTGAGGAAATTGACGGCGCCGCCCACGGCTTCGCTGCCGTATAAAGAAGACGCCGGCCCCCTGATCACTTCGATCCTTTGCAGGGCGGCCATGTTAATTTCGATAAGGGCATTATGGTTGAAATCGCCGACCGTGCGGATGGGGAGCCCGTCTTCCAGGTACAGGAAAAGGCTTTTATACCCGATCGGCTGACGGATGGCCATGGTGTGTTGCTCATTCCCCAGGTCCACCATATACACGCCGCTCACTTTGTTCAGGACCTGTTCGAGCGAGGTGGCTTTCGTTTCCCGGAGGGTTTGGGCGTTGAGGGTACTGATGGCAATGGGCGCGTCGGTACGGTATTGCCGCTGCCGGCCGGCAGACACGATGATCTCGCCCAGCTTGCCGGCGAGGGGCTCCATTACAAAGGTATATTCATCTTCTCCCGAAACCTTTACGCAGCAGGCCGCATAGCCGATGCAGCTGGCTTTGAGGGAATCCGTGCCGGGAGGGCAATGCACGGCGAACCGCCCCGAAGCGTCTGTCAGCGAACCGGCGCCACCGGCCTGGATCGTGACATTGGGGAGGGCCTGGCGGGTAAGGGCGTCGATCACCCTGCCTTTGACCCGCTCCTGCGAACGGGCGGACAGGCCGCAAAAAATGAGGCAAAGCGATATGTATAGAATGCGTTGCATGCTCGTGTGTTAGATGTATACGTACAGTCGCGCAAACATGTTGCCGCAGGCATGCGCGCAAAGGCGCAGGCGTGCGTGAACGGCTGTAGCAGACGGATGGAAGTAATCGGATACAGGGGCTCCGTCCCTGCACCTTGTCAAATTGAAAGGAAAAAATCAGTGAGGAAGAATGGGGTTACGCCTTGGGAGGGTGGAACACGGCATGGAGGGGTCTGGAAGGCACATCCGACAAATATGCCGGGCGGATGCGCACCGCCTTTTCGGGACGCAGCAGCAGCTGCGAGGCGGTTTGTGCAATGAGGATTTCGAACTTCTCGGTCACCGAATTGCCGCTATGGTCTTTTTTCTCCTGCTGCTCCATTTTCTTCATGAGCACGCAGTGACCATCGCAATGCATTTTCGGCCTGGACTTGTTGATGCAAAGCACCCGTGAGATATACTCCTTGTTCAGCGAAAATTCCGCCAGCACGAGACCTTTGCTGAACGTCTGCAGCAAGAGCCCACCGAGAATGACTATGACGAAAATCTGTTTCATGAACGTTACAAAAATACGTTTCCATTCGCATACGCACATATGATTTACATCAATGTTCCAACAAAAACGGGGGAACCTTCATCATGGTTCCCCCGCCCGGGTATTGTTTCTTAGTTGTATGTCCCTTACTGCGCCAGCATGAACCTGAGCGTTACGCCGCCCCGCGTATTGGTGATCGGGTAGGCGGTCGAAATAACCGGTATGGTTTGCCTCCGGTCGTAGAAGAACTTGATGTTCAACCGGTTATTGACCACATAATCGATCGACGGCGCGATGCTCACCACCTTCTGCCCGCTGGTGGGGATAACGATATCCGCATCCAGCCTGTTGTTGACGGTTTTATCGTCGCGGAAACTGAGGTCCATCCGGAAGTTGAGGTCGTTTTCCAGGCGCTTTCCGCCGTCTTTCCCGATACGGATGGGCAGCGGCAGCCCTCTTACACGGTAACCGCCGCCAATGGTGATCTCGCTCGACCGCATTTCGCTCAGCTGGTAATCGATGAGGCTGAGGCTGAGGGTGCGGCTTCTCCGGAAACCTACGCGGAGGTTCAGGGAGTTGGTGAAGGTCATATCGGCTTCCAGCAGGGGCACGAACTGCTCGGTGATGGTCAGGTTCGGCACCAGGAAGTACGGCACGTAATTGCCCGACACCGTATCGCGGAACGCGGGGTATCCCAGGATCAGCGGATCGTAATACATGAGCGCCGTGTTGTAGGAGTTCATGCTCAGCAGGCCGGTGTAAGCGTGCGTAAGGGTGAAGTTCGTGAGGAAATCGGCGAACGGCTTCACGCGGCTCAGGCCGTTGTAAGTGATCCGCCAGTTGGGCCTGGGCAGGATGTTCTTGAACGGATTGGAACGGACGTTGGAATTGGAATGCTTCAGCAGCGGAGCGTTTTCCGGGGTGGTACCGGTGTATGCCGCCAGGAAGGCGGGCACCAGCACATCCTGCGCATAACGGCCGTAACCGTAGCGGTATTGCGGGTCTTTCGGATCGTAAGTGGGAACGGAACCGTTATTATTATAAGGGTTCAGCTTGCCGAGGCGCTCGGAAATGGCCGCCCGGTAATTCTCGAAATCGCGGAAGGTGGAGGATACGCCGTCTTCGGCATTGATCTTGCCAAACATCGTTTTGATGGCGATGAAAGTGATCTCGAAGCCGCCGGCGTCGTAGGGGTTCAGGTGATTGAACATCCCGTTGCCGATGGTATCCTTGAACAGTTCGGTGTGCGTTTTGGAGAAGGAACGGGTCAGGTTCAGGTCGATGCGCAGGTCACGCACCGGCTCCAGTTGCGCCTGGATGTCGAGGCGCTGGGTAAATTGCTGCTGGAACTGGATGTTGAAAAGGGTATCGGGGCTGAGGAGGCCTTTCTTCGCGAAGTTGTCCATCCAGGCCTTGTCGGGCTGCTTGCCCAGCACAAAACCGATACCCGGCGCCATCGACTGCCAGTTCATCCCGAGCAGCTTGGTACTGTCGAGGTAACCAGGCATACGCGTGCCCGAATTCTCGCTGTAGTTCACATTGATGCGTTTCAACATCATCGCGATCCGCATGAGCGCTTTGGCCGCGCCTGACGGCTGGCCGTCGTCGGCCTTCTTATCATCCTTCCCTCCCGCCTGCGGCGTATTTCCCATCAGCGGCGGAACATATTCGGAGCCGCCGGAGCTGCTGATGTTCATCTTCCGCAGCCATTTGCTCTTGTTATACAGTTCGTTGAACTTGAACTCCGCCGCCACCGTTTTCTGGTTCGAATTCTCGATGGCGTTACCCAGGTACATCGCCAGGCGCGAAGCACCTATCCAGCGATACTCGGTAGCATAGCTAACGGCCACGCTCGTCCAGCTGAGCGCCGGGAACTTGGCGGTGGGCAGCGTATAGGTAATATTGGCGTTGTGGAAATAATTTGTGGTACGGCCGCCTTTGAAGAAGTTGCCGCGAACGGAATCCTTCTTGACGCTGGTATTGATCCGCCCATCCGGCTCGTCGATGCGGGCGTTGTTCACCGCGTTAAAGTCGAGGGATAGATTGCGGGAGAAATCCCATTTCAACGAATAATACCGGTCGAAGCGGAAGAACTTGTCGTACGTTTCCTGCAGCTGGAACGGACCGCCACCGATATTGCGCATACGGGTAGCACCGAACTGGCGGGACACGTCGGCCCGGAAGCTCATCAGCGTAGGCACATAGTTAATATTGAATTCGCGGATCAATGCCAGCCAGGGCGTCTTGTTTTTAATGAACTTGAACGGCTCGATGAATTTCTGCTGGCCGTTGAAAGTGTAGCCCAGGCCACCACGGTGGCGCGTCAATACATCTTCCTGGATCACGGGGTTGTGGCGGCTGATCTGGCTGTAAGAATAGCTGATGTCGAAGTTTTCGATATCCCACAGCCTGTTTTTCGTACGGCCGATGGCGAGCTTGCGCACGTTAGTCAGGTTCAGGCTCTTGATGGAGGTGAAGTCCTGCGCGTTGCGGCGGATGGAGTCGCGGTGCTCCTTGTTCCGGGCCATCGACAATTTATCTTTCAGCTTGATATCCAGGTCATACGGATCGTATTCCGGGTTACTGGTAGTTTGGGAATAACCGGCGTAAATGGGAATCGTCAGCCCGAGGTTTTTCGGCAGCAGCTTTCCGGGGTCGAAATTGCCGGCAATGTCGTATTGCAGGAAGTTATCCCGGAAACGGTCGTTCACCCGCTGGTCGATTCCGCCGAAGCCCGCCGTGTGCATATTACCGCTCACGGTGATGGAACCCAGGTCCGCCAGGTCGATGTCCATCCTGGCCAGCGCGGCATACCCGCCTTTTTCGTCGAGGCCGGTCAGGCGCATCTCGTTAAACCATACTTCGGTACATTTCGGCAAACCGTCGTCTTTCGGGTTGGTTACCCCGATCATCACGTTCCGCACATCACCCAAACTCGGGTTACCGACTACGGCTACCACGGCGTTGCCATCCTGCTCTTCGTACGGCACCAATGGCGACGCGCCATTATTATTACGTGCCATTTTCAGTTTGGCGAACCGGTCGAGATCGAGGTCGAGGTTGTTTTCCTCCGGCCAGATCTCCGTATCGCGTGCCGCGCCCCAGGCCGTCACCTTCATGGGAATGCGGTATTCGTAATAGTTCTCGGTAAAGTCGCTGCCCACCCGCACTATCGCCTGGAGCTGCCCGTCTTTCAAAGAACTGGGATCGCTCACCGCTTCGGAGTGGATAAACATCTGCAGGCGGTTGTATTGCCGCAGGTCGAGCTGGATA
This sequence comes from uncultured Chitinophaga sp., assembly GCF_937874145.1. Taxonomy (GTDB): domain Bacteria; phylum Bacteroidota; class Bacteroidia; order Chitinophagales; family Chitinophagaceae; genus Chitinophaga. The sequence continues at coordinate 8,277 of NZ_CALNBI010000007.1, forward strand.
TTTTTATACATCGCCCGCGTTTCACCATCCTGCAGGTTGCAGATCTGTGCTGGGATGGCCTGCTCGTTCAGCAGGATATTGGTATTGTTGGTGCTCAGCGTGTTTTGCCGCAGGATGCCCGGGGGCAGCACGTACGGAACGGGACGGCGCTTGGCGTTCTCCTCGATGTTCACGGCCGACACGTTGAAGGTCGTTTGCTGATCCACGGGGATCGGGTCGCCGGGCTTCAGTTCATATAAATAACGGCGCCACTGGTTGCGCACCAGGTCGAGCTTCGCGAAACGCAATACCACCGAATCCTCGAAACCGGTCAGGAACATACGCATGAAACGGATCGATTTGAAGTCGGGGATATTGCCCACCTTCCGGTCGTACTGGTTTACCGGCACCTTGAACTGGTACCAGATCTGGTCGGCCATCTGCCCGTTCGGCAACTGCACGCGCGTCTCGAAACGGTCTACCACGTAGTTGGAGCCCACCTGCATGTTGGGGGTCAGGTCTACACGGTATTGGAAATACTCTTCCGTTTCGTTCATGGTATTGTCGCGGTTGAGGTCTTCCGACTCGGGATAGTTGGTGGCCGCGTTGGAGAACTGCGAGTTGTCGTTGGACACGGGCGAGTTACCATCCGGACCATTGATTTTTTTATACCTGCCGAGGATATCGGTGCGGGCCGCGTCGTAGGAGGCGTCGCGATACCATTTGTAATCGTCGTTCGAAGGGTCGTTGGCCACGTTCTGGTAAGCGCCGGAACCGGTGCCGAAGTTGGTGGCCAGGTCGAGGAGGTACGGCGCGTGGAAATTCTTCTCGTCACCGTTCTCGAGGCCGTCGAAACCTACGTCCTGGTAGCGGCGGATGTTGGGGTCGTTATCGAACGCCTGGGTGATCTGCTGCTGGAATTTGGGAATGCGGCCCCATTTGGTGGAGTCGAGTTTATTGCGGTCGGCATTGGGATCCGGCAGGCCGTTTTCGAAAAACTTGCGGGAATCCTTCAGCACGTCTTCCGACACGTTGCCGAGGTTGAAGTACAGCGAACCGCCGCTGGAGTTGGGATTATTGAAGAAGGGATCCGGCACCCAGAACTCGATGAATTCGATGTTGGCGGTCTCGAAGTCTGAGTTGTCGATGGCGCGCATGATACCGCCCCAGCGCTGTTTCGGGTTGCGGAGGCGGCCGCTGGCCTCGAGCTGAAGGGGCGAGCTCTCCATATTATATGGCCCTTTCTCTTCGGGATAGTATGCCAGGTCGAGGGTGCTCAGCTGGCTCTGCCCGAAGTCGGTAGAACGGTTGGGGAACACGGCTTTCTGGTAAATGTGGCACGTCCGGGGGTCGGTCAGGGATGCACCCGTGACACCGGGCGGCAGGTTGCTGGACCGGGGGATCTGCAGGGTTGGCTCGATGATATACCAGGCCAGCAGCGCCCTGTTCTTGCCATAAGCCAGCGTATCGTTCAGTTCCGCTTCGGGGAAGAGGATGGAGCCTGCGGCATTGGTGGCGTCGCGGGGCGTGGAGGCGAGGCTCCAGGCGGTAGACGGGAACTTGAGGTCGTAGCCGCTGCGGGTACCCTCGAAGTCGTCGATCATCACCTGCCCCTGTTTGGAACCCGGCGCGTTCACGAGCTTGGAGTGGCCGGGGAACAACCGCGCCACTTCTCCCGTAAAGTTGATGGCCGCCGGCCGCGACGTCTGGAAGTTGGGCAAACGGTCGAGCAGGCGGGTAAGGCCGCGCCACTCGGAAATATAGTTACCGTCGAGCCCCACCACGGTATTCTTGATGGGATCGTCGCCGTAATTCACTTTCTGGTAATAAGGCCGCTCGCTCATCCGCACCACGGTACCGCCGAGGTTCAGCTTGTCGTTCACGAAGTAATCGAGCCGCGTCCCCATGTAATTCCGGACCTGCTGCCCGAACAGCCCGTTGTTCTCGAACTGCACGTTGATGGGCACCCCGGCGCTGAGGACCCCGCCGTTGATGATCTTGATGCGGCCCATGTTGTAATCGATGAGGTAATCGATGTCTTCACGGAGCATCTGTCCGCCGGCGGTTACGGTTACGGAGCCGCGGGGGATGTTATAGGCGTTGAGGGAGATTTCGGAAGCATTGGCGGATTTGTACGATCCCCGCATGATGTACCTGTTGAGGTTGGGGAACTGCTGCGCGATCACCTTGATGGAGTCGTACAGCATGGTGTACATGTATTGTTTTTCCAGGGCGGCGTCTCCGCCGAAGGCTTTGCGGATGCCTTCGCCGAAGGGTTCCAGCACGGGGAACATGATTTTCCCGGTCTGGGGGAATATCGTGAACCCTTCCACGTAGTCGAATACGCCGTCGGGCTGGGGATCGTTCTGGTTATTAAGGCGGTCGAGGTTGAGGACGGTGATGATGGGAGCGCCCTGGTATTGGCCTGCGGCATCCGGCAGGTAGCGTTTTTCGCTGGGGGCGCGGGTTTCGGTGCCGGGGTCTTTATAGAGCACGTCGAGTTTGAAATCGGCGCGGTTTACCTGGTAGGCTCCGGTGGCGTAGATGTTTTTCATCATGAGGTCCCAGATGGGGAGGGCGGGCCTGGCGGAGGTGGCTTTCAGCATCTTGAGGAAGAGGATCTGCTGATTGGCCGAGTTTTTCGGGTCCGGGGGCACGTCCTGCGAGAACTCACCCACCTGGTATACGCGGCCGTTGTAGGTGTACTGGTAGGCCACGGCCAGCACTTCGTCGGGCTGCAGCTGCTGTTGCAGGGAGATGAAGCCGATCTGGCGGTTGAGGGTATATTCGGTGGAATCAAGCTTCCGGGCGAAAGTTTTCTCGAAATCCTGCACGGGCTCCAGGTCCAGCGCCAGGAGGCGGCTCACGACGGTTCCGGTGAAACGGGCCGCCGGATCGCTGATCAGGTTGCGGTACAGGTCGTTCGTATTACGGTCGGGCAGGCGGTTGGCCGTCAGCGCCTGGATGGCGGGGTTATGGGGCCGCTGCTCGGCCAGGTCCATCAGGGCCACGATATCGCGCGTTTCGGTGGTGGCGCCGGATTTGTTGGTGACCCACACTTCCGCGCGGTTGATATACACCTGCGAGCGGATCACCGGCAGGTTGCTCATCGCGTAGTTGAAGGTATCCCGGAAAAACTGGGCCATGAGGAAGTGCCGGTTGTCTTCATACTCGTCTGCCCGGCTGATGAAGTCGTTCACGCTGTTGCCGCCGCGGAGCACCATGTTCTGTTTCATGGATTTCTGGTTGGAGAGCACGCTGGTAACGGTGAGGCGCCCGAACTGGAGCTGGGTTTTCACCCCGAAGAGGCTCTGCACTCCCGGGATGAGGGAGCTGCTGAGGGGGAAGCTGACGTTGCCGGCTTCGATTTTCTTGATGATCTCGTCCTGGTAGCCGGTATATTCGAGTTTGACCTGGTTTTCGAAGTCGAAGTTGCTCTGGGTGTTGTAGTTGGTGATGAGTTTAAGCTTCTCCCCGATCTTGCCGGTCACGTTCATGTTGATATCGATGTCGAAGTCGAAGCCCCCGTTTTTGCGGGCCCTTTCCACGAGCACGGGGTTTTTCACGTTCTGGCCCTGGTAACCGAAAGTAAGCCCCAGGCTTCCCTGCGGCTTGATGTCGACCTTGGTGCCGCCGAATACCCGGTCGAACAGTTTATCGCCGTAATAGAGTTGCGGAGCGGTGCCGCGCTGGTTGAGGTTGCCGATGGTGCCGGCTCTCTTCTGCCAGTAATCGCGTTCGCTCTGCGCCGCCTGCATACGATAGAACTCGTTGAAGGACATGACGGTAGGCTGCCGGTAATTCCGGCTCCCGATTTTTTCAGTAACGATGTATTCCTTGGAAGCGGGGTCGTATTCTACAGTCTTCTCGATGTTGGCAGGGTCTTTCAGGTCTATCGCGTTACGGACGGGGTCTGTAACGGCTGTTCCTCTCCTGTCGCGGAGGGGATATTTCAGCGTATCAGGCTTCCCCACCGTGTCAGGACGTGTCAGAGCTGATTCCCAAATCCCCGCGTGCGCTATATTTTTATTGAAAGTATATCCCGAACTTTTCGTGTTTCTGGCGGCTGATTCAACAATGACTAAAGATACAACACCGATTACTGCAAGTATTCCAAGGTAATTCTTTCTTGCCAAGCGATCTTAGGTTTTATAGAGGTCAAGGACTACTAAATTATAAATTTTTGAGGGATTTCTTGATAAGTACCTCCAACTCATGCAATTGTGGCTCCGCTTTCAGCACCTTCCGTACCGCCTGCTCGGCCATATTTCTGGCAATACCCAAGGTTACCAGAGCATTTAACGCATCTTCCTCAATACTATTGTGGGTTTGGGGAGATAAATATACGGTTTCCTCCCGGTGTTTTTTCACTTTATCCTTCAGTTCCAGGATAATACGCTTGGCCGTTTTATTCCCGATCCCTTTCACGCCTTCGAGCATTTTTTCGTTTTCCATGACGATGGCACGCTGCACGTCTTCCGGCGTGAGCGAGCTCAGCATCATCCTGGCCGTACCGGCCCCGACCCCGGAAACGCTGATCAGCTGGAGGAACATGCTCCTTTCCGCGTCGGAAAAAAAGCCGTACATCGTGTGGGCATCCTCCTTGATATGTACGTAAGTCAGGAGCTTGCAGGATTCAAGACCGCCGATCTGGGTCCAGGTGTGGAGGCTGATCTGGACCTCGTAACCTACGCCGTTTACGTCCAAATGCACCATGGCGGGGGATTTGAAGGCAAGTTTGCCATTCAGGTATGCTATCATATAGGATTTTATCTCCGGCGAAATTAAATCATAAATAGAATTATTCGTTTAAGTCGTATTTTTACGCCCATTTTATAACTTATCCTAACAATATGAGTAAAATAACAGCCGCCATTACGGCGGTGGGTGGGTATGTTCCCGACTATGTACTGACTAACCAGGAGTTGGAAAAACTCGTTGAAACGACAGACGAATGGATCATGACCCGGACCGGCATCAAGGAACGGAGGATACTGAAGGGAGAAGGAAAAGGTACTTCCGAGCTGTGCGTACCGGTAGCGCTCGAGATCTGCAAAAAAAGAGGCATCTCCCCTGAAGAGATCGACCTGCTCATCGTGGCCACGGTAACGCCCGACATGGTGTTCCCCGCCACTGCGAACGTTGTTACGGATAAGATCGGCGCCAAAAACGCCTTCGGTTTCGATATCGGCGCCGCCTGCTCGGGCTTCCTCTACGCCCTGGACACCGGCTCCAAATTCATCGAAAGCGGCAAATACAAGAAAGTAATGGTCATCGGAGCCGATAAAATGAGCTCCATCATCGATTATACCGACCGCACCACCTGCATCATCTTCGGCGACGGCGCCGGCGGCGTTCTCCTCGAGCCCAACACCGAAGGTTTCGGCCTCATCGACTCCGTCCTCAAATCCGACGGCCATGGCCGCGAATTCCTCAATATGAAGGCCGGCGGCTCCAATTACCCCGCCTCCGCCGAAACCGTAGCCAACCGCCAGCACTACGTTTTCCAGGAAGGTAAAACCGTATTCAAATACGCCGTTGCCAACATGGCGGATGCCGCCCGCACCATCATGGACCGCAACCAGCTCACTGCCGACGACGTAGCATGGCTTGTGCCCCACCAGGCCAATCTCCGCATCATCTCCGCCACGGCCGACCATATGGGCGTGCCCAAGGAAAAGACGATGATCAACATCCACCGCTACGGCAACACCACCGCCGGCACCATCCCCCTCTGCCTCTGGGAGTGGGAATCCCAACTGAACAAAGGCGACAACCTCATCCTCGCAGCCTTCGGCGGCGGGTTCACCTGGGGCGCCAGCTACATCAAATGGGCATACGATAGCAAAAAAGCATAGTTATCAATAACTTATACAGGAAAAGGCATCCATACGGATGCCTTTTCCTGTTAGAAGATGTCCGGTTCCTCGTTCACAAACTGGTCGGACCGGTAAAAATCATGTAAATCTGTTCCGCAGAAGGGGCAATACCGGATATTCAGCCGCTTCACTTCCTGCCCGATCCGGTAACCGGGCGTAACATAGAACCGGTAGATATTCCGGCTGTCCGGCTGATCGTCCGGGTGCCGTTTTACCACGCGGAGGTTCATACCGTCTTCGCGCGATACCTCATGTCTGATGCCGAATCTGGCACAACAAAATTGCTGATACATAGGGCGCAGTTTTCATAGTCAGGTGGAGAATTGGGTTAATCAATAACAGGGTCCGCCGGATTATGGGGCATGATTCATTTCATCATATCCACGGTAACAGGGCGCCTCGGCGCACATGCATTTTCGGATAAACAAACACATTTGCTTGGGTTTTGGAATAAGGATGAAGTAAAGCTGTTCGTCTTACTAAATCTCAAAAACAAATCCGTGCTGGGTCAACGCATCGTACTTTTTTCTATCGAACCGGTAGAGATGGGCGCCTTTTTTGGAGGTGCTTTTGTCTTTCTCATCCAGTTTCTCCAGGATGTCCATCGCCAGGATTTTCTTCCTAAAGTTACGTTTATCTAACGGTCGTTGATATATTTCTTCGTATAAATTTCTCAATTGGGGCAGGGAAAACTTCTCGGGAAGTAGCTCGAAGCCGATGGGGTGGAACCTGGATTTGTCGCGCAGGCGCTCCAGGGCTTCGTTGAGCATGGTGTTGTGGTCGAATATCAGCCCGGGGATCTGGTGGAGGCTGAGCCAGTGCGCGCCGTGCTCCTGCGCCAGCAGGCGGTCGTGCTCGCTGATCCGGATGAGCGCGTAGTAAGCCAGGGAAATCACGCGCGCCCCGGTATCCCGGCTGGCGTCGCCATAAGTGCGCATCTGCTCCATGTAAATATCGCGGATGCCCGTGGTTTGCCGCAATACCCGGATCGCTGCATGGTCGGTGCTTTCATCCTCCTGTACAAACCCGCCAACGAGCGACCATGCGCCTGCCAGCGGGTCCACTTTCCGCTGGATGATCAACAGCTTCAATTTCCCCTCTTCGAACCCGAAAATGATGCAGTCCACTGCCACCAGGTGCCGCGGTGCATTGGCGTAAAACGATCCATGGCTCATAGTTCCGATTGTGATTGTAAAATACGGGGAATTATTTTTTCTTGCTGGTATATTCGATGAAATCCGTGGAAGGTATCCTGGTGGCGCCCTGCTGCCGCAGCATCGTCACCAGCTGCCCGCGGTGGTAAGCCGAATGCGTGAACGACTGCAGCAGGATCTGCTCCACCGGCGTCTTGCAAACGCCCAGCGCGCGGCTGTTGTACTCCACCGTATGCGCCAGCCGCACGGGAGAAGCCGTGGCCACGAAGGCCGCCAGGTCCTCACTCTGCTTTACAAACAACCGCGCCAGTTCCTCCGTACTGCCCCGGAACGCTTCCGCCGCCGGCACCACCGGGCTCGCCAGGTGCAGGCGCTGGTACCAGATGCTTTCCGCATTCCAGATATGCAGTACCGTTGCCCGCAGGGAGGGGTGGCTGCTCCCCATGTCACGGTCCAGCCGCTCGTCGGGCAGGACTGCCAGCGCCTTCATCAGCCGCTGGTTTGCCCAGGCGTTGTGCCGCGCCAATTGCAACAGAAGTTCCTTCATTAAAATCTTAATTTTACAGCTTACTGAATTACCTTACCAAGATAATCATAACCAAAAAATAATTCAAACTACCGCATATGAATCCTTCACCGCTCACAGGTTTCAGTTCGGTTTGCGTGCATGCAGGCCATGAGCAGGACCCGAGATACGCGCACCTCACTCCCATTTACGCATCTTCCACCTACGTATATGACTCCGCCGAACAAGGCATGCGCCGGTTCAGCGGGCAGGAAGACGGGTTCATTTATTCCCGCTGGGACTCCCCCAACTTCCGGGAAGCGGAATCCAAAATAGCCGCCCTGGAAGCTTTCGGGCTCACAGGGGCCAACGGCTCGCCCCTCCAGCTCAAAGCCAAGCTCCATTCCTCCGGGATGGGCGCGCTTTCCACGCTGTTCCTCGCACACCTGAAAGCGGGGGATAAAGTCCTGTCGCACTATTCCCTCTACGGCGGCACCGAAGAGCTCTTCATGAAGATCCTCCCGCCGCTGGGCATCGAGGCCATCATCACCGACATGCGCGATCTGGACAAAACGGAAGACATCCTCCGCAACGATCCCTCCATCCGCATGATGTACCTCGAAACGCCCGCCAATCCTACCCTGCGGTGCGTGGACCTGGAAGCCCTCATCGCCATGGCGCAGCAGTATCATCTCATCTCCGCGGTCGACAATACCTTCGCCACGCCGTATCTCCAGCAGCCCTTCGCTTTCGGGGCCGATTACGTCTTCCATTCCACCACCAAATTCCTCAACGGCCACGGTACAGCGATCGGCGGGGTCCTTATCGGGCGCGACGTCGAGCGCATGAGCGGACCGGTGGAAAAAGTGCACCGCCTCCTCGGCGCCAACTCCAACCCATTCGACGCGTTCATGCTCACGCAAGGCATCAAAACCCTGGAAGTGCGCATGGAAAGGCATTGCCATAACGCCATGGAAGTGGCCGGCTTCCTCGACGGCCACCCGGCCATCGCCAGCGTCAATTATCTCGGCCTGGCCGACCACCCGGATTTCATGATCGCTTCCCGGCAAATGAAACACCCCGGCGCCATGCTGAGCTTTGAACTGAAAGGCGGACTGGAAGCGGGCAAAAAATTCATCGACAAACTGCAGATGTGCCTCCGCGCCGTGAGCCTTGGCACAACAGACACGCTCATCTGCC
>NZ_CALNBI010000008.1 GCF_937874145.1 uncultured Chitinophaga sp.
TTTCGCCCACCACCCGGCCTTTAATGGTGACGTTTGCCTGCTGCGCGAACACGACGGCTGGTACGTTTCCCTGTTTGAGTATGATCTTGTTGTTGATCAGCTCATACCGGATATCCAGCGGGGAAAGGAGCATGTCCAGGATTTCGCTGAGCTGGCGGTCTTTGACCTGGAGGGTGATTTTGCGGGAAATGCTGATTTCGTCGTTGGAGTAGACGAATACATAAGGTGTTTGCTGCTCGATGCGATCGAGGACGGACGAGAGTTTCTCATCACGCACCTGGATGCTGAGGCGTTTCTCCGTTTGTTTGCGGGGATTGTCCCGTGCCTGGTCCATCGTTTGGCGGGCGGTGTTGGCAGCCCATGCGTCCTGCGCGTGGAGGTCGAGCATGCACAGCAGGGCGGTGCAGAAGACGGCGGCGCGGAGCAACGAACGGAAGGGACCCGGCTTGCAGAGCGGTCTTACTTTCATAACGTTTTAAGTGTTGTGATAAATGGAACGGATACTTTATTCACTGATCAGCAGGGTGCTGTCGGTGATGGTATATCGGAAATTTTTAGATTTTGACAGGTAGAACAGGATCTCGGAGAGGCTGTTGTTGCGGAAGGCGCCGGTCATCCGGTAGTGGCGGGGCTCTTCCGAATCGAAGTGCACTTTCTTCCCGAAGGCGCGTTCCAGTTCGCGGCAGATGTCTTCCAGCGTGGCATCACGAAAAACAAGGCCGCCGTCGGTCCAGGCGCGGTCTTCCTCGCCGGAGGTGATTGCTTTTTCAGGCCGGGCGTCTTCATCGTACCAGGTAACCTTTTCGTCAGGGGTGATGTAAAAGGTATCGGGGACGCGGGCGTCGGTGTATTTCGGGATGAAAGCGACTTTCCCGGTGCTGACGGAGGTTTTGACGGGCTCGTTTTCGTACGCGCGGACGTTGAACGAAGTGCCGAGTACGCGGATGGTCCCTTTGCTCAGGTGAACGATGAAAGGTTTCTCCGGTGCGCTGCTTACCTGGAAGAAGGCCTCCCCGGTCAGGAACACTTCGCGGGAATGAGGACCGAACTGTTCGGGGTACGACAGGCGGGAATCCGCGTTGAGCCAGATCTTGCTGCCATCCGCCAGTTCAAGCACCGCGCGGATGGCTTTGCCGTTCTGGCGGTGCAGCCAGCGGACCGTATCTTTTTCCGGGCTGAACGCCGCGAAACCCGTATGCAAGGCAGCTGGTTTCCACAGGGCCCAGGCGCCTCCCAGCAGCAGGAGTATGGCGGCGGCAGCGGCGGACCACCACTTCCAGGCTCCTCTCCTGCCACGGCCGGCTACGCTGAGCGGGGCGGACTCACCGCCGCGGATGCGGGCGAGCGTCCGCTCCAGGGCCTGCTCGGTGCCCGCGGAGGAATGGACCGGTGCGTCTTTGAAGTAGCGCTGAAGCAGCTGCGCCTGCGATTGCAACGATGCGTCCTGCGCCAGGAGCAAGTCCAGTTCGCGCAGTTCCGCGTCAGTAGCTTCGCCAGCCAGCCGGGCCGCCAGCAGCCGTGTGATTGTTTCGTCGTTCATCATCATTACCAGGTAGGGACCTGCTACATTTTCCGCCAAATCGTTTCAGGCGATACCGGCATCATCCGGCAGGTCAAATACATATATACATTTTCAATGCTATCGACAATATCATCTTACCACATCCATCCATCGAGCAACATCAACAGTAAACCCACCGTCGGGGGCAGTTTCCCGCCTTTTTTGAGCTTGTCGGGCAACCAGTGCCCCACAGCTTCCTGCAGGCGGCGGATGGCGCGGAAAAGCTGCGTTTCCACCGTTCTCGGGGATATATTGAGGATCTGGGCGACTTCCTTGTACCGGAACCCTTCTTCCTTGATCAACCGGAACACTTTGCGGCACTGGTCCGGCAGGAGATTCACTTCACGGTCCAGCCGCGCCGCCATCTCCTTCCACTCCATATCCCGCCCCGGATCGCCTGTATCCTTCAACTCCCATTCCCCGTTCTCCAGGGGCGATATCCGCATGGAGGAATACTTCTCCTGGTAATTGTAAGCCTGGTTCCTGACCGACACAAACAAATACACCTCCAGGTTCCCCACTTCCGTCAACCCCGCACGCCGCTCCCATATCCGGACGAACACGTCGGATACCACTTCCTCCGCGGCCTCCCGCGAAGAAACGTACTGCATGCAAAATCGAATTAGCCGATCGTACAGCAATCTGAACAGTGCGGCAAAAGCCTGTTCGCTGTCGTTACGTGCAATTTCTTCCTGCAAATCCCGTATGTGCTTGTTGCTGTCCGGCATAAGCCCTGCTATGGGTCCCCCCTTGTTTTCCTTCGTGAATAAACCTGCGTTTACAAATGTCTTGGTTGAACGGAACGGCGTGGAAAACCGTTTCTAAAGTAAGGACCGGCAATTTTAGAAAATTCCTTACAGGAAGGAAAAAAAAATTTTGAACGGCAGGGCCGGGCATGAAAAAAGGCGGCAGAATTGCTTCCGCCGCCTTCGAATATCATATGTAACCTGCCATTAAGCCGCCTTGCGCGATTTCTTCGGTACCGCAATCTTGGCGGTAGCCGTCTGGCGCAGCTTGATCATGCCCAGGAAATCCATTGCACGCATTACCGGGTAGGTAGGATCGAACTCGAACCATTTCTTGGCGAAGTTGGCGCTGTCCTTATGCTTGTGGTGGTTGTTCTGGAACAGTTCACCCAGCAAAAAGATACCCCAGGGCTCCGAGTTGCGGGAATGGTCGCCGTTGTCGAAGTTGCTGTATCCGTATTTGTGACCGCACCAGTTCACGATCGCACCCTGGATGGGGCCCATCAGGAAGTGGATCGGCAGCAGCAGGTACAGCCACCAGGTAGTACCGGCGAAAATCACGTAAAATGCAATATACAGCGCGATCCAGGTCAGGCGGGTGGCACGGTGGTCACCAAACTTGTCCAGGCTGTCCCAAACCGGCAGCGGATCTTTCGTGAACTGCGCATCGGGCAGTTTTTTGCCGGACAGGAAAGCAGCATAAATCTCACGGGTGTGGATCATCATGTGCCAAACGTCCTTGAAAAAGTGCGGGCTGTGCGGATCATGTTCCGTATCGCTGTACTCGTGGTGCATCCGGTGCATCACGCCATACGCTCGGGGAATCAGGTAAGAAGAACCCTGGAAAAACCAGGTGCTGAAATAAAATACGCGCTCCCAGCCCTTGCTCGTGTCGTACATCTGGTGAGATGCATAGCGGTGAAGGAAAAATGTATGGAAGAAAAGTGATAAAAACCAATGTGAAAAAAAGAAGATCAGTATCGCAGTCATCGCCTCAATTTTAGTGTTGAAAGTTGAACGGCAAAGGTAACCCTTTAATCCGGGCTTACCTAATAATCAAGGCTCCCACGGAAAATTAACCCCTTCTTAATGAATATATTAATATTAGATATGTTTACTCCCTAATTTTCCATGATCCGCACCCTCCTCAATTCCAGCGTATTCAATCCATCGCTGTTGAGCC
>NZ_CALNBI010000009.1 GCF_937874145.1 uncultured Chitinophaga sp.
CGAGGAAGCATGCGCCCTATCACGGTACGCCGGCATGAGCAACAACCTCTCCACGTACGGCATCTACGGATACGATCCCTCGAAAGACCGCGACAATCTTACCGCCAAACAGATTTCGCAAATGCTCTGGTATTTCCTCGACGGGCGCTCCGTCCGCCACAAGGAAGCCCAGCTCAACGAGCGCGAATCGTTCCTGGAATTCCATATCGCTGGCGCGGATATCAGCACCGTTTTCCTGAAAAGCAAAAAAACCGGCCGCTGGTGGATGCAGCTCCCCGACAAGAATTTCGTTCCCTGCGCCTATTCGGATTACCTGATGGCCAGCAACAATGAACTACCGGAGCGCTGGCTCCGCAGCCAGGAACGCCTGTAATTCCGTAAATTTAAGGGAACGCTCAACCCAATCATGTGACGCACCCCCGCAGAGCCAGGCTCGCCCGCATCAATATCATCCAGAATGCACAGGACGCCGTCCTGATCGGCATCGGCGTGTTGCTGGCCGCCCTCGGCCTCAAAGCCTTTTTGCTGCCCAATGGCTTCCTCGACGGCGGCGTGACGGGGATTTCGCTGCTCGTCAACCGCTTGTCGGGCTGGTCGATTTCCGTGCTGATCATCCTTATCAACGCGCCTTTTATCCTACTGGCGTACAAACAGCTGTCGCGGCTGTTTACGTTGAAGACGATCGCGGCCATCATGGGGCTCGCTTTTGCGCTGGCGCTCATCAAAGTGCCCGTCATTACCCAGGATAAGTTGCTGATCGCCATTTTCGGAGGATTTTTCCTCGGCGCGGGCATCGGCATGTCTATCCGCGGAGGAGCCGTGCTGGATGGAACGGAAGTGCTGGCGCTATGGATTTCACGCAAAACCGTGCTGTCTATCGGCGAAGTGATCATGTATTTCAACGTGCTCATTTTCGGCGTGGCCGCCGTGCTTATCAACGTCGAAACCGCGCTGTACGCCATGCTTACGTATTTGTCCGCCAGCAAAACGGTGGATTTCGTGATCCAGGGGTTTGAAGAATATATCGCCCTCACCGTCATCTCCCCCAAAGCCGAATTAATCCGCAAAACATTGACACTCAAGTTGAAAAAGGGCGTTACGGTGTTTAAAGGGAAAAGTGGTTACGGGAAAAGGGGAGAAGTGGATAATGAAATCGACATCATTTATACCGTCGTAACCCGCCTGGAAGTGCATAAGGTGATCGACGAAATTGAAAAGATCGACGAAAAAGCGTTTATTGTGCAGCATAATATCAACGACACCCGCGGCGGTATGATCAAACGCCGCGCGGGCGCTCACTAAACGCGAAAAATTCCACGGATGAAAAAGACACTCATCGCCGCCATGCTCACGATCGCCACCATCAACGCCACCGCGCAGGAACGCATCAATCTCTACCCCGATCACCCGGAATGGAAGATCCTGGGCGGAAAAGAGATCAACGATGTTCCGCATATCGAATATTACGCCGCTCCCGGCGACAAGAAGAACGGCGCCGCCGTACTCGTTTGTCCGGGCGGAGGTTACACCAACCTCGCGCTGGGGCACGAAGGCAAAGACGTGGCCGGCTTTTTCAACGCCAACGGGTTCGACGCCATCGTGCTGCATTACCGACTGAACGGCGGTCCGCAGGCTGGTTCCACCTATCCCGCGCAATACAACGATGTGTCGAAAGCCATGCAGATCGTGAAAAGCAAAGCCAAATCCTGGGGCTTCGATCCCGAAAAGGTAGGCGTACTGGGCTTTTCGGCAGGCGGGCACCTCGCATCGATGCTCACCACGATGCACATTGCGGCTAATCCGCAGGCGAAGGCCGAACACGAGCGCTTCAGTTCCCGCCCCGCATTTTCCGTGCTGGTATATCCCGTGATCTCGCTGAGCGAAAGCTTCCGGCATAAAGGCAGCGCCATCAACCTGCTGGGCGCCGACAGCCCCAAGTCGCTGCAGGACTCACTTTCCACCCAAAACCGCGTCACCGCCCAAACTCCGCCCACCATGCTCATCCACTCCGGCGACGATAAAGGCGTGCCGGTGGAAAACAGCATCGTTTTCTACAAAGCCCTGCTGCAGCACAACGTTCCCGCCACCATGCACATCTACGACCATGGCGGCCACGGCTTCGGTATGGCGCCCAAAGATCCCGTGCTCAACACCTGGCCGGGCCTTGTCGTGAACTGGATCGACGGATTGCTCTTCAAAAAGTAAAATCTTCCGCATAAGAAAGCCCCCGAATCGACCGATCCGGGGGCTTTTTATTGTACGCATCAAGGTAGATATCAAAGGAAATTATCCGCGT
>NZ_CALNBI010000010.1 GCF_937874145.1 uncultured Chitinophaga sp.
GCCATGATGCTGCCCGAGATCCGGTACAACGGCCATACGATCGTGTACATGGCCGACCTGCTGCCTTCCACCGGGCACATTCCGCTGCCGTATGTGATGGCGTATGACATGTTCCCGCTGACGACGCTGGAGGAGAAGAAACGCTTCCTCATGGAAGCCAACGAACGCAATTACGTGCTTTATTTCGAGCACGATCCGGTCGTGGAATGCTGTACGCTGCAAAGTACCGAGAAGGGCATCCGCGTGCATGAAACCTTTCCGCTGTCCAATTTATAACCGTATAAACCGAAACATATGCATAAAAACATCTTACGCACATTACCCGTTGCCGCAGCGCTCTTTATCGCCGCCTGCAACAGCGGCGGAACCGGCGCCACGCAAGACGCCGCCGCCGTACAGGATTCCCTGGCCATCGATTCCCTCAGCACCGAAGTGATGGCTATTCACGACGAAGGCATGGCCAAGATGATGGTCATCCGCCGCCTCCGCACCCGCGTAGCGGAAATCACCGATTCCCTCGGTAAGAAAAAGGCCGACACCACTGCCTATCATACCGCCGGCTCCCTGCTCGACAGCGCCAACAACGCCATGAACGCCTGGATGCACGGGTACGACATGGAAATGACCGGTAAAGACAATACGCAGAAAAAAGCCTATCTCGAATCCGAGAAACAAAAGATCAGCACCGTGAAAGACCTCATGCTCAAAAGCATCGACGAGGCTAAGATCCTGCTGAAAGAACAATAATTAAATCCGCAAACCGCTATATCTATCTTCACGAAAACCGATCGCATGTCTCAACAGGAAACTTTCAAACAATACATCAACAACGGATACACGTTCAAAGGCGAACATTTCAAACTGGGATGCGCCATGTTAAACGGCGAAGTGGTGACCGGGGCCGATGTGTTCCTGCCGCTGAAAACCCTCAACCGCCACGGCCTCATCGCCGGGGCGACGGGCACCGGTAAAACAAAAACCCTCCAGGTGATCGCCGAAGGCCTCAGCGACGCCAGCGTACC
This sequence comes from uncultured Chitinophaga sp., assembly GCF_937874145.1. GTDB lineage: Bacteria > Bacteroidota > Bacteroidia > Chitinophagales > Chitinophagaceae > Chitinophaga. The sequence continues at coordinate 1,023 of NZ_CALNBI010000010.1, forward strand.
CGTGCTGATGATGGACATCAAGGGCGACCTCAGCGGCATCGCGGCGGCAGGGGTTTCCAACGCGAAGATAGAAGAGCGGTATGCCAAAATCGGCGGCTCGTGGACGCCCGCCGGGTATCCCGTGGAACTGCTCACGCTGAGCCACGAGAAAGGCGCGCGCCTGCGGGCCACAGTTAGTGAATTCGGGCCGGTATTACTGTCGAAAATACTGGAGCTCAACGATACGCAAGCGGGGCTCGTGGCTATGATCTTCAAATATTGCGACGACAATAAACTGCCGCTGCTCGACCTGAAAGACTTCAAGAAAGTTTTGCAATACGTGAGCGACGAAGGCAAGAAAGAACTGGAAAAAGATTACGGCAAGATCTCCACCACTTCCACCGGCACCATCCTGCGGAAAGTGATAGAGCTGGAGCAACAGGGCGCCGCGCTCTTCTTCGGCGAACGTTCTTTTGAAGTCGACGACCTCATGCACATCGGCGACGACGGCCGCGGCGTGATCTCCATCGTTCGCGTGGCCGACATCCAGGACCGCCCGAAACTCTTCTCCACCTTCATGCTCAGCCTGCTCGCCGAGCTTTATGCCACGCTTCCCGAAGAAGGCGATATGGACAAACCGAAGCTGGTGATGTTCATCGACGAGGCGCACCTCATCTTCCAGGAAGCCAGCGACGCTTTGCTGCAGCAGATCGAAACCATCGTGAAGCTCATCCGTTCCAAGGGCGTGGGCATTTTCTTCTGCACCCAAAACCCTATGGACGTGCCGCCTTCCGTGCTCGGACAGCTCGGCCTTAAGGTGCAACACGCCCTCCGTGCATTCACCGCCAACGACCGTAAAACGATCAAGCAGACGGCGGAGAACTATCCGTTGTCCGATTTTTATAAAACCGACGAACTGCTTACGCAGATCGGTATCGGGGAAGCGCTGGTGACCTGCCTCAACGAAAAAGGCACCCCCACTCCCCTCGCCGCCACCATGCTCACTTCTCCCCGCTCCCGGATGGATATCCTGAGCGATACGGAACTGGATGCGCTGGTGGGCAAATCCAAGCTGGTCCGCAAATACAACCAGGAGATCGACAGCGAAAGCGCTTACGAGATCCTGACGGCCAAACTGGAAGAAGCAGCTGAAAAAGCCGCGGAAAAAGCGAAAGAGGAAGAAGAAGCCAAACCGGCAAGAGGCCGCCAGAAAGAGGAAAAAGGCCTGCTGGAATCCGTGCTGACCAGCTCGGCCGCCAAACAGGCCGGCCGTACCGCCGCCAACATCATTACGCGCAGCCTGCTGGGGGCGCTGGGTTTGGGAGGAAGAAGCAGTAAGAAGAAAGGAACAAGCTGGTTTTAGGGAGTACTGACGGTTGTAAAGCATCCATTCAAAAACAAAATATATGGTGCTGATCATTCTATTGATTGGGACGATTTTTACGATCATGGGATACATCTTCGGGAAGTTCCCGCCGAAAAAGATCAATCCCATCTACGGTTACCGCAGCCGGCGTTCCATGCGGACGCAGGCGGCCTGGGATGCTGCGCAGATCTTCTCCTCGCGGCAGATGCGCAACGCGGGAATGGTGGTGCTGGCTTTGAGTATCCCCGTCTGGCTCACCAGCGACGTGGAACTGACCTATGTGCCCGAAGTATGGGTGATCGTACTGCCGTTGCTGTTCAGCATCATCCCGGCAGCGGTCATCATCGTCAATACGGAGAACTTCCTTAAAAAGCGATTCGACGATTCGAAAAACAACAACTGAAGATATGTCAACACCCATCAAGACCGGACTTTGCTCCTACGGACACAGCGGATACGCTTTCCACGCGCCCTTCCTGCATGTGCACCCCGGCTTCGAACTGACGGCCGTTACAGAACGCAGCAAGCACCTCGCGCAGCAGCGCTACCCTTACGTGAAGATCTACCCGGATGTGATGTCCATGATCAACGACCCCGCGCTCGAACTGATCATCGTCAACACCCCCAATTACTCCCACTACGAATACACCAAAGCCGCGCTCCTCGCGGGCAAGCACGTAGTGGTCGAGAAGCCGTTCACTGTGAATTCCGCCGAAGGCGAAGAACTGATCGAACTGGCCAAAAAACAGAACAAACTCATCATCGTATACCAAAACCGCCGCTACGACAGCGATTACAAGATCGTACGCAAAGTGGTGGAAGAAGGGCTCATCGGCGATGTCCTCGAAGTGGAATTCCATTACGACCGCTTCAAGGAAGAACTGAGCTACAAAAAACACAAGGAATTAGCCGCTCCCGGCACCGGCGTGCTCTACGACCTCGGCTCCCATCTCATCGACCAGGCGCTGACCATCTTCGGCATGCCCGAATCCGTGTTCGGCGATGTGCGCATCATCCGGAAAGACTCCGTGGTGGACGATTACTTCGAACTGCTGCTGTATTATCCCAGCCTCCGGGTGCGCCTCAAATCCAGCTACCTCGTGAAGGAAGCGCTCCCGGCCTACGTCCTGCACGGGCGCAAGGGATCATTCATCAAAAGCAAATCCGACATCCAGGAAGCCCTGCTCATGAAAGGCGTACTGCCCGACACACCGGACTGGGGCGAGGAAGCTCCGGCAGAATGGGGATTGCTGCACACAGAAGCCGGCGGTAAGACCGTTAAGGAATTCCTGCCCGGCGGCAACGGCAATTATCTTGATTTCTACAAAGGCGTGTACGCGGCCATCCGCGAAGGAAAGGCCAACCCGGTTACGCCGGAAGAGGGTCTGAATGTTGTGAAGATAATCGAAGCGGGCGCCCTCAGCAGTAAGGAACGCCGCGTGGTGACGCTATAATTTTATCAGGGCTTTGCCGCGATGAGGAGCCCGTCTCCGTCGCGCAGCACAAGCCCTTCGGCGATGAGGAACTGCAGGGTCTCCAGGATCCTGCTTTCCTCCGCGTCGAGTTTTTGCATGAGGGAAGGCACGCTTGTTTTCTCTCCCAGCGCCGCGAGTATCGCTTTGGCCACTTCGCCGAACTCCCCGGGCTTCAGTTTCCCTTTGCTTTCTTTCACGCACACATCGCAAACGCCGCATTTTTCGGCGTCTTTCTCCCCGAAATAACTCACCAGCTGGCGCGTGCGGCAGTCGTCGGCGTTTTGCGTGTACCGCGTGATGGCGTTGATCTTCGCTTCCATTACTTTCTTCCGCTGTGCGAGGCGCTCCATGTCGATACGGAGCTGTTGCGCGCGGGGGCGTTCCTGGAGGAAAGATAACTGCGGACTGTCTTTCCGCGGGTAATACCGGATAACGGCCTGCCGGTGGAGTTGCTGGAGATTGTCTATGATCTCGTCTTCGGTGCAGCGCAGGATGCGGGCCATTTGCTTTTCAAAAACGGGTACCGCCGAATCCAGGATACCCTGGTAGGTGCGCAGCATGGATTTGATGAGCTGGTCGAGGCGGGGATTGATGGTTTCGTATTCGAAAAGCGTTTCGCGGTTGGTGATGAATTCGACTTTGGAAGGCATGTACACACTTTCGCTGAGCTGCCAAACGCCCTCGTGCTCGATGATGCGGATGGCGCTGTGCGCCACGGTCACATTGAGTTTGAAGCGCTGCACGAATTCATTGAAATCGAAATCGAAGTACACGCCTTCCACGCCTCCGGCGGGCGCCTGGAGGTAATTCACCACGCACTGGAATATTTCGCGGATGGTGTCGAGATCGGGGAATTGTTGTTCCAGCCGCACTTTCATCTGTTCGAGGTCGTTGGCTGTATACAGCAATACGGCGAATGCTTTCTGTTCGTCTCGGCCCGCGCGGCCGGCTTCCTGGTAATAGGCTTCGATGCTGTCGGGCACGTCGGCATGGATAACGAGGCGCACATCGGGCTTGTCGATCCCCATGCCGAAGGCGTTGGTACATACCATGACGCGGGTTTCGTTGCTGATCCAGGCGGCCTGGCGGTTGTTGCGTTCTTCGTTGGAAAGGCCGGCGTGATAATAACTCGCGGAAATCCCCTGTGCCGCGAGCAGCCCTGCCAGTTCCTGCGTCTGCCGGCGGTTTCGGCAATACACCACGGCCGTGCCGGGCACCCTGTCGAGGATGTTTTTGATGCGCAGGGGTTTGCTTTCTTCTTCCAGTACGCTATACGACAGATTCGCGCGGGCGAAGCTTTTGATGTAGATATGCGGTGCGCGGAGTTGCAGCTGGATGCAGATATCCTTTTGCACGGCGGGCGTTGCCGAAGCGGTGAGCGCGAGGATGGGCGCGTTGGGGAACTGGTCGCGGATATTGGCGATTTGCAGATAGGCGGGCCTGAAATCGTAACCCCATTGCGAGATGCAATGCGCTTCGTCCACGGCGATCAGCGTCACGGGCAGCACTTCACAATACCAGAGGAACCGCCGGCTCTGCAATCGTTCCGGCGAGACGTACAGGAATTTGATTTCTCCTTCCCGCGCCAGCGCCAGCACTTTCTCCACATCTTTCGCCATCATCCCCGCATAAATCGCGAAGGCCGGGATGCCGCGGCGGTTCAGGTTTTCGACCTGGTCTTTCATCAAAGCGATGAGCGGCGTCACCACCAGGCAGAGGCCTTCTTTCATCATGGCGGGCACCTGGAAGCAGATGGACTTCCCGCCGCCGGTGGGCAGCAGCGCCAATGTGTCGTTCCCCGATGCCACCGACTCCACGATTTCCTGCTGCATAGGCCGGAAAGTGTGATAGCCCCAGTATTTATGTAATATCGATTGTGCCGTAGACATGTATTATTTCTTCTCCAGGTATGGCAACGACCAGCCTTTCCGCAAAGCCGTGAGCCTGATTGTGATCACAAGAATGATACTGGCCACCATGTTCCAGTCCTGGTCAACGCCCAGGTGGCGCAGCCCGATGTACAGCGCCGCGCCGGCCAGGCAGGCCGTGGCATAGATCTGGCGGCTGAAGATGAGCGGGATTTCGTTCACCATCATATCCCGTATTACCCCGCCGAAAATAGCGGAGATCATCCCGAGAATCACCGCCGCCCAGGGATGCACCCCGAAAGCCAGCGCTTTCTGCAAGCCGATCACGGTGTAGAAACCGATGCCCAGCGTGTCGAACAGGAAAATCGAACGACGGAACCGCAGGAACCGCGCGCGGAAAAGGATCGTGACGCCCACGCCGAGCACGATGGCGATCACGTACCACGAATCGTTCACCCAAACCGGCCGCGTTCCCAGGATGAGGTCGCGCATGGTGCCGCCGCCGATGGAAGTCACGAAGGCGGTGAAGCTGACCCCGAATATATCGTGGTACATCTTCTTGTCCCAGGCCGCCAGCGCACCGGAAATGGCGAACACAAAAGTGCCGATGAGGTCTAACCAGTATATCATTCACGAACGGATTTCGATATACGAATTAACGACAATTTTTAATGGCTTACACGCTTGAAACGGAGGCGGACGGAATTGATCGCCAGCACCACATCCGAGAGGCCCATGACCAGCGCGCCCACGATCGGGTTCAGGAATCCGAGCGCGGCCACGGGAATGGCCACCACGTTGTAAATGAAGGCCCAGAAAAGGTTCTGTTTGATGGTGAGATAGGTATGTTTGCCAAGCCCCATGGCGAGCGGGAGCGCGCCGAGGTGGTTGTTGAGCAGGATCACATTCGCACTTTGCATGGCCACCTGCGTGGAATCGGAGAGCGATATCCCGATGGTCGCCTTCGCCAGCGCCGGCGCATCGTTGATGCCGTCACCCACCATCGCGGTGGGCGCTTCGAGCATGAGCGCATCGATTTTCTCGAGCTTCTGTTTGGGCGACTGCTCGGCGAACCATGCGTCGATCCCCAGTTCAGCCGCCATTTCACGGCATTTGCGCGTGGTGTCGCCGCTGAGGAGGATGGTGCGGATACCGGCCGACCGGAGGCTTTCGATAACAGATTTCGCTTCCGGCCGCAACTCGTCGGTGAAATCGAGCCATCCGGCCAGGGCGCCGTTTTTGAGCAGGTAAATGTTATGGGAATCGTCGGTGGTGAGGTCTTTGGCCATGATGTAAGACCCCAGCTTCCATTCGTTGCCTTCCTTATCGCTGGCCTGCATGCCGAGGCCTTTCACCTCGCGGACCTGGCGGATCGTAGTTTCCGGGGTGCCTTTCCATGCGGCGGTGATAGAACGGGCGATGGGGTGCGAGGAATATTTTTCGAGGCTGACAACGAGGGACCGGAAAGTATCGTCATCGATACCGATGGCTTTCCACTGGCCGATGCTGAGCTTGCCGGTGGTGAGGGTGCCGGTTTTGTCGAACACGATCTGGCGGATGTTGCGGAACTGTTCGAGCGTGTTGGCGCCTTTGATGAGGATACCGTTGCGGGCGGCCCTTCCCAGGCCCACCATCACCGCGGCGGGCGTGGCGAGCCCCATGGCGCAGGGGCATGCAATTACCAGCACGGCAATGGCCCGCATCATGGCTACCTGCAGTTCGGTGCCGCCGATGAAATACCATCCCAGGAACGTGAGCGCCGCGATGCCCAGCACCAGGGGTACGAAGATGGCGCTGATGCGGTCCGCCAGCTTTTGCATGGGCGGCTTGTTGCCCTGTGCCTGCTTCACGAGGTCGATGATGTAGGAAAGCACCGTGTCTTTCCCGGTGGCGGTGATATATACTTTAACGGAACCGTCTTCCAGGATGGTGCCGCCGATGACTTTATCTTTTTCCTGCTTGCCTACCGGCGCGCTTTCGCCGGTGATCATGGATTCGTTGACATGGCCGGAGCCCCAATAAATGGTGCCGTCCATGGGGATTTTATCGCCTGTGTTAACGAGCACGCGGTCGCCGGGCCGGAGGGCGCTGTTGTCGACTTCGTCGATATGTTCCTCGCCGTTTTCGTGCACATGCAGGCGGCGGGCGGTGGTATGTTGCAGGCGCGCCAGCTCGGCGATGGCGGTGGTGGTGGATTTGACGGAACGTTCTTCCAGGAGGTTCCCCAGGAATACGAGCGTCAGGATGGCGGCGGTGGTTTCGAAAAAGAGGTAATCTTCGCCGAGGCCCTGGATGGCACCGATGAGGCTGTAGGCGAAGGCGGCGGTGGCGCCGAGGGTCACGAGCACGTCCATATTGGCGACGCCGTTGCGCAGGGAGCGGAAGGCGCTCTGCCCGAAATGGGCCATGCCCACGAGGTACACCGGGAGGGTGAGGGAAAATTGCACCCAGGGGTTATGGAGCCAGTGCCAGTTCACCACCATGTGCAGCAGCAGCGGGGCCGTGAAGATGGCGCAGAAAATGAATTGGAAGGTAAGGGTGGCGTAGAAGGGCTGCCGGCGGGCCTCTTCGCCAGGGAGCACCACCTCATAACCCAGGTTATTGATGCCGTTGATCACTTCCCCCGCATCAGCCCCCTGCGGGAGGTTGAAGCGCAATTCTTCCGTGGCCACGCTGATCGCGACATCTTCCATGCCTTTGTGCTCGAGGTATTTGGAGATGGTAAGCGCGCAGCTGGAGCAATTCATGCCTTTAACTTTGCAACTGATCGTTTCCATACCGTAAAATTACCGCCGAAACGCCGCAAACCCATCGGCATTTAATGCAACAGCGGTGCTATTTCCCGCGCTGGCCGGGCGCTTCCGGGCTTCTGCGCTGCATTTCGCCGGACGGCGCAAATTATTGCAACATCCTTGCTTTTCCGGCGCGGTGCCTACCGTCAAAACCCTTGAAAAACACCATAAAACAGCCTTAAGTGGCCGGGAATTGCTAAATTTATGCTCCGATAAGGGAAGACACGTATGAATTTGACATTTTCTCTGGAAGATTTGCCGGAAGCGGCCCGCCAGTTCTGGGCCAACTTCCCCAAAGCGCGCGTTTTCGCGCTAAATGGCGATATGGGGGCAGGTAAAACTACCTTCATCAAAGCCCTGTGCGCCGCCAAAGGCGTCAACGGCGCCACCGCCAGCCCCACTTTTTCCATCATCAACGAATACAGATTCAAAGATGGCCACGATCAGGACCGGATCATCTACCACCTGGACCTCTACCGCCTCAAAAATCTCGAAGAAGCCGTGGAAGCCGGCGTGGAAGACTGCCTGTACCACCCCTCCGCCGTCTCCTTCGTGGAATGGCCCGACGTGGTGACCGACATCCTCCCCGCAGACACCGTACATATTTACCTTTCCGTTACGCCGGGCCAGCAACGCAAACTGGTGGCAGGTTCTGCCCATCCGGGGGAATTCCGTCCGTCCCTGCAATAATAAACGTAACTTTGAAAGCGACCCTAACATACAACTGTCATCAATTATGGAGCATAGGCCAAAACCTGTTGTGAGTGCCGGTTTTACGTATTCACCGCTCGAAGAAACGCTGGACATCCCGCAGAAGAATTCCCGACTTTTCATCGGGATACCGAAAGAGACGTCTTTCCAGGAAAACCGTATCGCGCTCACGCCCGACGCGGTAAGCATCCTGTCCAACAATGGGCACCACATCGTTGTGGAACACAAAGCGGGCGACGGTTCGCATTTTTACGACACCGACTATTCGGAAGCCGGCGCGGAAATCGTGTATGACAAGAAGGAAGTGTTCAAGGCTGACATCATCGTGAAATCCGCCCCGCTGAACGACGAAGAGATCGAGCTGCTGCACCCGCACCAGATCGTTATTTCACCGATACATTTGTCCATGCTGCGGGCGGAGCAGTTGCAGAAAATGATGGACAAGCGCATCACCTTGCTTTCTTTCGAAAACCTGAAAGACGATTCCGGCACTTATCCCATCGTGCGCGCCATGAGCGAGATCGCGGGGTCTGCCGTAATGCTGATCGCCGGGCAATACCTGAGTACGAGCAGCCGCGGCAAAGGAATTCTCTTAGGCGGCATCACCGGGATCCCGCCAACGAAGGTGGTGATCATCGGCGCGGGGATCGTGGGCGAATTTGCCGCGAGAACGGCGCTGGCGCTCGGTTCCTCCGTGAAAGTATTCGATAATAACATCTACAAGCTGAAAAGGCTCCAGAATAACATCGGCGTCCGCCTGTTCACTTCCGTGATCCAGCCGCGGGTACTCGCCGAACAACTGCGGACGGCCGACGTGGCCGTGGGCGCCCTTTCGTCCCAAAGCGGCAGAACGCCCATCGTGGTGACCGAATCGATGGTCAGCAATATGAAAACCGGCGCCGTGATCGTGGATGTGAGCATCGACCGCGGCGGTTGCTTCGAGACTTCGGATGTTACCACGCACGAAAACCCCGTCTTCAAAAAATACGACGTGATCCATTACTGCGTGCCCAACATCCCCTCAGGGTTTGCCGGCACGGCGTCGCAGGCGATCAGCAACGTGCTCATGCCCCTGCTCATCGAAGCGGCGGACGACGGCGGGTTCGAAAACCTCGTCTGGATCAAGCGCGGCGTCAGGAACGGGATTTATCTGTACAAGGGTGCCCTCACCAATTACCACCTCAGCGAAAAATTCAAACTCAAATACACAGACCTGGAACTGCTCCTCGCCGTGAAAGGATAAAAAAAAGGCTGACCATTGCGGTCAGCCTTTTTCAATATGATCAGGTTATTACTGCCGGAGTATATACCGGACGAGCACCTGCATGGTGTTGGTCCTGGCGTTCAATAAAATGAAATCTTCTATCGCGTAAGATGGTTTCACCCGCAATTCCGCATTCCATCGCTGATACCGTACGCCCACACCGGCTACGATCGGCATCGTGAGCTGCCTGCCGCCGCCCAGCGCATCCATTTGGGCGTAATTGCCCTGGCGTTCATAGACATCCGTTCCTTTCCCCACTTTCAGCAACAGTCCCATACCGCCGTTGATATAAGGGCGCACCTGGCCGAGCGGGTAGGTATAGCGGAGCAGCAGCTGCAGGCTCATGTAATTGAAGTTCACGTCCACTTTATCCAGCTTGCCGTCGCTCTGGAATTTAATGTTGTCGTACACCAGCTCCGTAAGGAGGGCGAATTGCTGGCGCCGGCGCGAAAGCGGCAGGTCCATGAACAGGCCGAATGTCGGGGAAACGCTGGCTTTAATACTGTTCCTCGCCACCATATGTTCGCCTGTCAGCTTAAAACTATTGAACGATCCGCCGGCCATGATGCCCAGCATCGTACGCAGGTGCTTGTCTTTTTTGGGTGCTGCTATGGCCGTTCCGGGATGTTTGCAGGCCGTGTAACGCACAATGGCTTTGGAGAGTTGTTCCGTGCGGTAATCCAACGCGTCGTAATTCGTTTTGGCTTTGCAATCGCCCATGTAGAGGGTCAGTTGATGGCGGAAGTGGTTGAGAACCTGGAGCTTCCCGTAAATCGGAGATTCCGGGTTATCGATATACCGCGATTCGCGGATGAGGTGCATCACGGTATCCTGGTCGCGGATCGCGAAATGCTGGCGCATATGTTTATCGGTGTGCAGCAGCAATTGGATGGGGCCATGCAGCATGATGCGGTAGAAGAAGTGACCCTCGACCACGACCCGGGGTTTATCTGACGTCATGTTTTCAATGGTTTCGTGGGTGATGTCGAGCTTCGTGTAGAGGGCGGTATAAGTGTCGTTATTCCCGTGGATGCGGAAACCGGACAGTTTTCCCGCCGGATAACCGGTAACCGTACCGTTGTGGCGGAAGTTGACGGACTGGGGCTCGATGTCCCATTTGCGGTAGTCGATCTCGCCCGCGAGGCTGTCGCCCGAAGGGAAAATAATGGTTGCGGGCACGTATTGCTGTTGGGCGAACACGGGGTTGATAAGCAGCAGCAGTGCCATGAGCAGGTAAAGGGATGATTTCATGACAGGGGTTTTGTTGTTGACGTGAATTATCGATGCAAGTAAATGGTCGCAATAATGATGATGCCCACAATGATGCGATAGTAGCCCCACATTTTAAAACCGAACTTCTGCAATGTGCCGATAAAGAATTTGATGGCGAGCATGGCCACGATGAAAGCAACTACATTACCGATGAGCAGCAGCCGGATATTGTCGGGCGAGCTGGTGAGGATTTCGTGGTGTTTGAGGAGTTTATACCCTGTTGCGGCGGCCATGGTGGGCACGGCGAGGAAGAAGGAGAACTCGGCGGCGGCGTGGCGGGTCAGTTTTTGCTGCATGCCCCCGATGATGGTGGCGGCGCTGCGGCTGACGCCGGGGATGAGGGCGATGCACTGGAAGAGGCCGATGCGGATGGCGCGGAAATAGTCCATTTGCTCGTCGGACGTGATCGTGGGGTTGCGGAACCATTTATCCACGAACAGCAGCACGAAGCCGCCCAGCAGCAGGGAGATGCCTACGATGAGGGGGCTTTCGAGCCAGAGATCGATCTGGTCGGAGAAAAGGTAGCCCATAATGAGCGCCGGCATCACACCGAAAAGAAGCTTGAGGTAGAACTGCCATTTGCCGAAATCGAAAAACTTCTTCCAGTACAGCACGACCACGGCCAGGATCGCTCCCAGCTGGATGGCTACTTCGAAGAGCTTGGTAAACTCGTCTTCGTTGATGCCCATGATGCTGCTGGCGATGACCATGTGGCCGGTGGAGGAAATGGGGATGAATTCGGTCAATCCTTCGATAATGGCTATTATAACGGCTTCTAAGGTGCTCATATTCAAATAAAGAAAGCGATGAGGGTTTCATCGCTATGATTAAAAATTCGGGTTACGGTGTTGATAATCAGGCTTTCGGCTTTCTCATGATAGCCCATGCTTCCACGGCGAGGCCGAGGAGGATCACGATGGGCGCCAGGGTGATACGGCGGAAGCTGTATACTTCTTCGGGAGAAAAGCGTGCGGGATCGTCGGAGCTGCCGCCCATCATCAGGAGGAACCCCAGCACGATCAGGACTACACCTGCCAGCATAAGCTGGTAATTGCCTTTCCCGAACAGGGATTTGGAGGTAGTCGGTTTGCTGACTTCTTTAGACATATCGGTAGATTAAGTTTGAATCAATATAAATCGTCGAGTTTCAGTTTGAGGTATTTCATCACGGAGCGGTGGGTGCTCAGGAGGGAAATACCGATGCCGAGCACGATGAGCCCTATGAACAGGAGCCCTGTCAGCCAATAATCGCGCATCCCGCGGAGGCCCGGCAGCGCGGATTCCGCAAAATAAATCAGGGCGATCAGGCAGGCGATGGCCAAAATGGCGCTGATGCCGCCGTTGATGATGCTGCGCCTGTCGAACGGCTTGGCAATGAACCATCGCGTAGCGCCCACCATCTGCATCGTTTTGATGAGGAAGCGGTTACTGTACATGGCCAGGCGGATGGTATTGTCGATCAGGAACAGCACCACGATGGCCATCAGCGCGCTGATCACCAGCAATACGATCCCGATTTTCTTGGCGATTTCGAGTACTTCGGACACGAGCGATTTCTGGTAATACAGCTCCCGCACCGTGGAACGCGCCTGTATCTGCTGCTCGATCGCCTTCAGGCTGTCGGGCTGCACGTACCGGGCGTACAGGCTGATGTCGATACTGGCGTACAATGGGTTAAAGCCCAGCACGGCGAAATTCTCCTCGGGGTTTTCCCGCTTGAACTTCTCCGCCGCCATTTCCTTCGACACATACTGAATTTTCTTTACATAAGGCATCACGGCCAGGGAATCGCGCAGGGAAAGCGCCTGGTCTTCCTTCACATTATCGCGCAGGATCACCTGCAGTTCAATATTTTCCTTGTAATATTCACTGAGATTCTTGGCATTGATCATGAAAAGACCCAGCACACCCAGCAGGATGAGCACGAGGGTCACCCCGATGATCGAATATATATAAGAAGGCTTCGATTTCTTTGCTGACAGTTTCCCTGGTTGAGCCATTCGTCTATAGTTTAGGAGCGAAAATAATAAAAATTGGGAGTTATGTTTACTTTTGCCATCCCAAACGGCATTTTAACATTTTTTATTATATGCATAAGTGCCGGTTGGAAAATCTTTTGTGAATAAGTAATTTACAATAAACCGCCCGGCCATCCCGGGCTTTTGATGATTATGGAGTACAATTTCAGGCAACTCGAGCGGAAATGGCAGGACCACTGGGTAAAATCCGGCGCTTATAAGGTCAGCAACGACAGCAGCAAGCCCAAATGCTACGTGCTGGACATGTTCCCCTACCCTTCCGGGGCGGGGCTGCACGTGGGGCACCCCCTCGGGTTCATCGCATCGGATATCTATTCCCGTTACAAACGGCTGAAAGGTTATAACGTATTGCACCCCATGGGGTACGACGCATTCGGCCTCCCGGCGGAACAATACGCCATCGAAACCGGGCAGCATCCCGCCGTGACCACCGAAGCCAATATCCGGACCTTCCGCAAGCAGCTCGACAATATCGGGTTCAGCTACGACTGGTCCCGCGAGATCAATACCAGCGAACCCGCTTATTACAAGTGGACGCAACATATCTTCCTGCAACTTTTCGGCAGCTGGTACAATCGCCATGCCGCAAAAGCCGAAAGCATCGAAACGCTCGTGCGCATTTTCGAATCGGAAGGCAACCTCCACCAGGAATGCCCGGGCGACCGCGGGCTGCGCTTCAGCGCCGACACCTGGAACGGCTGGACCTATGAGGAACAACAGCAAACCCTCATGGAATACCGCCTCGCCTACCTCGCATACGCCGAGGTGAACTGGTGCCCCGCCCTGGGGACCGTGCTCGCCAACGACGAGGTGATCAACGGCGTGAGCGAACGCGGCGGCCACCCCGTCATCAAAAAGAAAATGCGCCAATGGTTCCTGCGCATCACCGAATATGCGGACCGCCTCCTCGAAGGACTGGAAACCGTCCAGTTCAGCGAAGCCATGAAAGACATGCAGCGCAACTGGATCGGCAAGAGCCAGGGTGCGGAGATCAAATTCAACGTAGCCGGGAGCCTGGAGAATATCGTGGTGTACACTACCCGTCCGGATACCATTTTCGGGGTGGACTTCATGGTGCTGGCGCCCGAGCATGAGCTCGTGGAAAGCATCACCACCGATGAACAAAGCCAGGCCGTGAGCGATTACCGCGAATACGTGCAAAGCCGCTCCGAGCGTGAGCGGATGGCCGAAGTGAAACAGATCACGGGCTGCTTTACCGGCGCTTATGCCGTGAACCCGTTCGACGGCCGCAAGATCCCCATCTGGATTTCCGAGTACGTACTGGCCGGCTACGGCACCGGCGCCATCATGGCGGTGCCCTGCGGCGACGCGCGGGACTTTGGGTTTGCGAAACATTTCAACATTCCCATCACCAATATCATCGGCGACGCGTTTAACGGCGAAGAAGCCAATGCCACGAAGGACGCCGTCCTCCAAAACAGCGACTTCCTCAATGGCAAGCCCATGCGCGAAGCGATGGGTATCGTGGCGGAAAAGATCGAGCAGCTGGGCCTCGGCCGCAGGCAGGTCAACTTCAAGATGCGCGACGCGGGCTTCAGCCGGCAGCGTTATTGGGGCGAGCCTTTCCCGATCGTGTTCCGCAACGGCGTTCCGGAGGCGATGGATGTTGCCGATTTGCCGCTGGAATTGCCGCATGTGGAGAATTACCGTCCGGGTGAAGAAGGCGAGGGCCCGCTGGCCAATGTGACCGAGTGGGTGAACCTGCCTTCGGAAGCGGGTACGTCGCTGCGCCGGGAGACCAACACCATGCCCGGTTACGCCGGATCCAGCTGGTATTTCCTCCGGTATATGGACCCGCGGAATGCGGAAACGTTCTGCGACAGGAAGGTGTCGGATTACTGGGGACAGGTGGATCTGTACATCGGCGGTACGGAACATGCCGTGGGCCATTTGCTGTATAGCCGTTTGTGGACGAAGGTATTGTTTGACCTGGGGCTCATCGGGTTCGAGGAGCCTTACCGGAAACTGGTGAACCAGGGGATGATCACAGGCAGTTCCCGGCTCGTTTATCGCGTTCGGGGAACGAACCAGTTTGTTTCCGCGGGATTGAAAGACAAGTATGAAACCGACGAACTGCATGTGGACGTGAATATTGTTGACGGGGTGGAACTGGATACTGAAGCGTTCAAAAAATGGCGCCCGGATTATGCCAATGCGCAATTCATCCTGGAAGACGGTAAATATTTCTGCGGCACGCTTTCCGAGAAAATGAGCAAGAGCAAATTCAACACCGTGAACCCGGATATGCTGGTCGATAAGTTCGGCGCCGATACGTTCCGGATGTATGAGATGTTCCTGGGGCCGGTGGAGCAGAGCAAGCCCTGGGAAACGAAGGGGATCGAAGGGGTTCACCGGTTCCTGAAGAAGACCTGGCGTTTGTTCTTCGACGAGAACAAGGGCCTGATCGTGAATAACGAGGCTCCCGGGGCGGAAGAGCTGAAAACGCTCCACCGCACCATCCGCAAGATCGACGACGATACCGAGCGCCTTTCGTTCAATACTGCGGTGAGCGCCTTCATGGTATGCGTCAACGAACTGACGGATCAGAAATGCAGCAAGAAAGCCGTGCTGGAACAGTTGCTTGTTTTGCTTACGCCTTACGCTCCGCATATGTGCGAAGAGCTCTGGCAGGCGATCGGCAACAGCGGATCCATACTGGATGCGGCGTTCCCGGTGTTTGAAGAGAAATATGTGGTGGAATCCGTGAAGGAATATCCTGTTTCCGTGAATGGCAAGCTCCGTACCACGATCAATATCGCCCTGGACGCGGAGGCCGCGGAAGTGGAACAGATCGCGCTGGCGAATGAAGTAGTGCAGAAATGGCTGGAAGGGAAACAGCCTAAAAAGATCATTTTCGTGAAAGGTAAAATGATCAATATTGTGATATAAAGATTACTTAGCGATATGGAAAAGCCGGTCTGGGGACCGGCTTTTTTTTGAAAGCCTGCGAAAGACAGGAGAATTCCTGTAAGAAAGAAGGCGCCGGTGTGATATTATTTTAACAAAGTGAATATGAGAATCCGTAAAACAGGTTGCCGCTGTCTGATAGATAGGCTGAAATACTGTATAGCGGGGATGAAAAGATAGCAGGCTTTGCGAAAAAGAGGAGTGTGAATATATCATCACGATGTCAGCTGCCGTCAAATCCGGAAAAATGTTCCGAAACGGCGTACCGGCGTGATAAATGGTTTCCGGTTACAGGGATTCCTCACTATATTACTGCCATAAATCACCTCGCTATTATGAGACCACTTTACCTGGGCGTCCTGGCCGCGGCTTTATCCCTGCCTGCTGCTGCCCAACAGTCCGACACGTATTTTACTTCCTCCCCCACGCTCACCCCTGACGGCCAAACGGTTATCTTCAGTTTCGAGGGCGATCTCTGGAAAGCAGATATTCAAAACCCGCAGGCCACCCGCCTCACCGCCATGCAAGGCAACGAATCCCTTCCCAGCGTATCCCCCGACGGCAAATGGATCGCCTTTACCGGCACCCAGTTCGGCCGGGCCGATGTTTTCATCATGCCCATCAACGGCGGCGAAATCCGCCAGCTCACCATGCACGAAGCCAATGACCTGATGGATTCCTGGAGCTGGGATTCCAAATCCATCTACTTCACCTCCAACCGCTCCGGCAACGCCACGAGCTATAAAGTGGGCATCAACGGCGGTACTCCCGTCCGCGTCTTCCCCCACTACTTCAACCTGATCCACAACCTCTCCGAACATCCCTCCACCGGGGAACTGTTCTTCAACGATACCTGGGAAAGCTCCTTCGCCGCCAACCGCAAACGGTATAAAGGCGACTTCAACCCCGATATCCAGTCGTACAACCCCGCTACCAAAAAGTACAAACAGTACACCGACTACCGCGGCAAAGACCTCTGGACTACCATCGACCGTAAAGGCAATATCTATTTTGTTTCCGACGAAGCCAACGGGGAATACAACCTCTACACCTTCGCCAACGGACAGAAAAAAGGACTGACCAAATTCAACACCTCGATCAAACGCCCGGCCGTCAGTGCTTCAGGGAACAGGATCGTGTTCGAGAAAGATTACCAGATCTGGTCGTACGACGTAGCTTCCGGCAAAACCGAAAAGGTGGCGCTGCAGATCTTCCGCAACCCGGTGCTTGCCAAAGAACAGGCGTTCGACGTCCGCGACAAGATCTCCAATTTCGACGTATCGCCCGACGGCAAGAAGCTCGCTTTCATCTCCCGCGGCGAAATCTTCGTGTCCGACATCGAAGGGAAGTTTGTCCGCCAGCTGCCACTCAGCGGCGAAAGAGCCCTGGAAGTGCTCTGGCTTTCCGACAATAAAACGCTCCTCTTCAACCAGACACTGAACGGCTATCTCAACCTTTACACCATCGCTGCGGATGGCAGCGGCAGCGCCAAACAGCACACCAGCGACAAGAGCAACAACCGCGACATCGCCATGAACCACGACCGCACACAGGCCGTATACCTCAGCGGGCGCGACCTGGTGAAGATCATCGACTGCAAATCCCTGCAATCGCGCACCATCGCCAAAGACGAAATCTGGGCCTTCCAGAGCGTGCAACCCAGGTTCTCCCCCAACGGCGAATACGTAGTATTTACCGTGCGCCGCAATTTCGAGCACGACATCATGGTGCACAACCTGAAAAAGAATACCACCACCAATCTCACCAACACCGGCGTTTCCGAAGTGGACCCGTTCTGGTCGCCCGACGGCAAGTACATTTACTTTTCCTCTGCCCGCACCAAGCCTTCCTATCCTTTCGGCATGATCAATCCGAAAATCTATCGCCTGCCGCTCGACAAATTCGATGAGCCTTTCCGCTCCGAGAAGTTCGACGAGCTGTTCAAGAAGAAGGAAGAGGATAAGAAAAAAGACGACAAAACCGCTTCCGGCAAATCCGATAAAAAATCCGACAGCGCAGACGTGCCGAAGACCCTCGCGCTCAATACCAACCGCCTGATGCAGCGCATCCAGCAGGTGTCTCCCGACTTCGGCTCGCAATACGGACCTTACTGGATCACCAGCAAAGGCGATAAAACCACCGTATTCTTCGGCTCCAACCACGAAGGCAGGGGTACCCTCTACAAAATGGTGACCGAGCCTTTCGAGGAAACCAAAACCGAGAAGATCAACGGCAGCGAGCGCTTCGATGGCAACGTAGTGGAAGTGGACGGCAAACTCTTTGCCCTTGCCGGCGGCAACATCGTGAAACTGAATGCCGACGCCAACAAGATAGATCCCATCAGCATCAGCCAGACTTTCTACCGCAACCTCCGCGATGAGTTCCAGCAGATCTACTACGAGACCTGGGCCAACGTGGAAGAGAACTTCTATAACGCAGACTTCCACGGCACCGACTGGAGCCGCCTGCGCGATGAGTACAGCCGCTATCTGCCGTATGTGAACAACCGCTCCGATCTCCGCATCCTGATCAACGACCTGCTTGGCGAACTGAACTCCTCCCACCTGGGCTTCAACAGCTTCGGCAGCGAAGAGCGGATCAATCTCGCGTACCAGACCATGGAAACCGGTATCCTCTACGACGAACAGCAACCTTACACCGTTCGCAGGATCGTGGAGAACAGCAACGCCGACAGGGCTGGTATCGATATTCGTCCGGGTGATGTGCTGACGCAGGTGAACGGCAAGAAAGTGAACCCGAAACAATGCCGCGACCAGTACTTTACCCGCCCCACCATGGAGCGTGAAGTGCTGCTCACTTTCGAGCGAGCCGGCAAAACTTTCGACGTACGCCTGCACCCGCAAAGCCCCGGTGAGCTCAACAACCAGCTGTACGACGAATGGATCTACGGCAACGAGCTGAAAGTGGACAAGCTCAGCAACAACCGTGTTGCCTACACGTACATGAAGAATATGGGAACCGGAGAACTGGATAAATTCCTCATCGACATGACCGCCAAAATCGGCGGCAAAGACGCGCTCATCCTCGACCTACGTTACAACACGGGCGGCAATGTGCACGACGAAGTGCTGAAGTTCCTGTCGCAGCGCCCGTACCTGCAATGGCAGTACCGCGAAGGCAAACCCTCGCCGCAGCCGAACTTCGCGCCGGCCGGGAAACCCATCGTGCTGCTGATCAACGAGCAATCGCTCAGCGACGCCGAGATGACCGCCGCAGGCTTCAAAGCGCTGAAGCTCGGCACCATTATCGGTACCGAATCGTACCGCTGGATCATCTTCACTTCCGGCAAGGGACTGGTGGACGGCTCCTTCTACCGTCTCCCCTCCTGGGGCTGCTATACCCTCGACGGCAAGAACCTTGAGAAAGAAGGCGTAGCGCCGGACATTTATGTAAAGACCACCTTTACCGACCGGCTGGAAGATAAAGACCCCCAGCTCGAGCGTGCCGTGCAGGAACTGCTGAAAAGCCTCCGTTAATTTGAACCGCAACATTTTTATATCAGGACCGGCAGGAATGCCGGTCCTTTTTTTATTGCTGCAATCGGCCGCCGCATCACCAGGCATCACGCAACATTGCCCGACCAATGTAAAAAGGCAATGCGCGCATCCGGCCCCGCGTGCAGCTGCTCCAACGAACGTTCGCCGGCCACTATGGGCAGCCGGCATTGGCGTGAACGTACCCTTAGGCATGGTTTCCTTTAACGAAAAGCGCCAGGCCGGAAATGATCATTGCTTGTTCATCCACCACTACCGTCAATCGACTTCTTCTTACGTTTCCCCCGCCAGGTAAGCCTCCAGTTCTTCCTGCGCTACGCCCATCACCCGCAGCGCATGCCGGATGGCAAAGGGCGGAACAGGGTCCACGCGGCGCGCCAGCACCACCGGCCTGCCTCCCCGGGCACCCTCCCATTGCTCATGCCCGCCCGGCAATAACCGGAAACGATAACCCTTCAGGCAAAGGAAATCCCGGAACGTATCCAGCGATACGTCCACATTACAAGCCCCTTTCCGCATATGATTGATTTTATGTACCCGGCTGCCGCTCACTTCCCATTTCCAGCATCAGCCCGAACGGCCGCATCACCGCCCCCTTCTTCATATATCCCAACACCTCCCGCAACTGCCCATAAGGCATCACCGCCGCATGCCACACGCCCTCCGCTTCCTCCCATCCAGCATCCCGCACTTCCCCTTCCAACTGCCCGCCCGGCCACACCAGCCGCATATGCACACCACACACCGCCTCCAGGCAGCGGTAGCGCTTGGTCAGCCCGTGGATGCGCATATCGGACCAGTGCTGGCTCTCCAGCTCGACGCCCAAGCCCAGGGCCTCCTCCGCCAGGTCCACGTCCGCGTACTCCAGGCGTTCCCCGCCCACC
>NZ_CALNBI010000011.1 GCF_937874145.1 uncultured Chitinophaga sp.
GAATGGCGTAACCGCTGCTTTGTTCTCCCGTACGCTCCGGCAGTTTCAGCATGCTGTTGGTGAGGTAGCCGAGGTTCTGACCGCTCACGCTGAGCGTAAGGGCAGATATACGGGCCGGCTTCAGTATGCGCGCAGGCAGGCTGTAGCTGAGCGATACCTCGCGGATAGCCAGGTAGTTGGAGCTCACGTAGAACATATTGCTGGGCCGGTCGAAGTTTTTGGTATTCAGCTGGTCTGCCCAGGTATAGCGGGGATACTTCGCGTTGGGGTTCTCAGGCGTCCAGGCGTTGAGGATATCTTTCAGCATGTTGTAGTTCTGCCCGTTGCCTGCATTCAGCGCGGTAAACTTCAGCGCGTTGAACAGTTTGTTGCCATAAACGCCCTGGAAGAATACGTTCAGGTCGAAATTCTTATATCGCGCGTTGGCGCTGAAACCGTAAGTGAATTTCGGGAAAGCATTGCCGGCTACCACGCGGTCGTCGTTGGTGATCTTGCCGTCGCCATTGTGGTCGATGAACTTCAGGTCGCCGGGTTTGGCTTTGTCCTGGATGAGATTGCCGTCTTTGTCTTTATACGCATTGATTTCTTCCTGCGTTTTGAAAATGCCATCGGTGCGTACTACGTAATACGAATACAGCGGCAGGCCTACTTCCTGGCGGAGCGGGGCCAGCGTGCTGCGGACGTTGATGCCATTCAGCGGCATCACCCGCTGCCCGTCGCGCAGCGAAAGCAGTTTGTTATTTACTTTGGTAAGCGTCAGCCCGAGGTCGTACTGGAATTCGCCGGACCTGTCGGCCTGGAAATTCAATCCCAGTTCAAAACCCTTGTCCAGCGCAACCCCTGCATTCTTCCACATCCCGTCCGGAACGCCGAGCATGCCCGGAACGTCTACATGTACCAGCATGTTGTTGGTGGTCTTTTCGAAGTAATCGGCATTGATGCTGAGGCGGTTGTTGAACAGCCCAAAATCGAGCCCGATGTTGTTGATCTTCGTGCTGGCCCATTTCAGGTCTTTATTCGGCAGCGCGGTTTCCTGGTAGGTAGGCAACTGGGCGGGGGATTCCCCTAGCCAGATCTGCCCGCTCGACATCGGTGCATCCACGCCCGTGGCCACCAATGATCCCAGGTTGCCCTGGATACCATGGCTGAGGCGCAGCTTCAGGAAGTTGAGCCACGACGATCCTTTCAGGAATTCTTCTTCCGTCACCACCCATCCCGCGGTGATGCCGTAGTAAGGCTCCCAGCGGTTGTGCTTCGGCAACATGCTCGACCCGTCGTAACGGCCGATCAGGCCCAGCAGGTATTTGCTTTTGTAATCGTAGTTCACACGGCTGAACCAGGAGGTCATCGCCCATTTATTCAGGCCGCTCCAGGGGCGGAAGAACTTGGTGGAGTTGTCGAAATACCGGTACGACGGCAGTTCGTTATAGAACCCCTGCGCCGAAGCCCCCACCCAGGTGCCGCGGTGCTTCTGGTGCGAGAAGCCGCCCATCGCCGTGAGGTTGTGGCCGCCCCCGAACTTCCGGTCGTAGGTAAGCGTTTGCTCCGCGAGGATCTCGGTCAGGTTGTTGATGTCCTGCCGCAGCTCGTTGTAGTCGAAGATCTTCCCGATCTCCAGCACTTTGGCGGAATATGTTTTCGCATCGCGGAAGGATTTGGTGAGCGAGAAGTTCGAGCGGAAATTCAGTCCTTTCGCGAGATTGACCTCTACGTACGGATTGAAGAATATCTTCGTTTCCGGCGCCCGGGAATCGATGCGCTGCAGGTAGGCCACGGGGTTGATCACGTCGCCGTAAGCGCCGGCGTATTGCAGGGGCAATCCGCTGAAAGAGCCGTCGGGGTTATACGGACGGATATGCGGGGGATAAAAGATCGCGGAGATGATGGCGCCCGTGTAGGCGCTGGTGGTGTTGGCGCCGTTGCCGTCGGTCATGGTGAGGGCCATGTTCTCACCGATCTTCAGCCAGGGTTTCAGCTGGTAATCGGTGTTCATGCGGATGGAGTAGCGCTCGCTGTAAGTATTGAGCAGGATGCCCTCGCCCTTGCGGTAACCGAAGCTGAAATAATACCGCCCGTTATCGTTGCCGCCTTTGATGTTGGCGTTGTAATCCTGGATGCGCCCGGTGCGGAAGATCTCATCCATCCAGTTGGTGCGGGTGATCTGCCCGTCGGGGTACTGCGCGGGGTCGAACGCGGGCTGGCGCGCCTTGCCGGCTGCGTCGTACGCCATGTTCGTTACATCCGCGAATTCTTTTGCATTGAGCGGTTCCAGTTTTTTGATGGCCGACTGCCAGCCCTGCTTCACGTCCAGCTCCACGGAAGCTTTGCCCAGCTTGCCTTTCTTCGTGGTCACGAGGATCACGCCGCCGGCGGCGCGGGCGCCGTAGATGGAGGACGCCGCATCTTTCAATACGGAAATGCTTTCCACGTCGTTGGGATTGATGGGGCCGCCGGCATAAATGGCGCCGTCTACCACATACAATACGCTTTCGCCGTTGATGCCGCCCATGCCGCGGATATTCACGCGCGGGTTGGCGGTGGGGTCGCCGCCTTCGTTCTGTACGATCACGCCGGGCGCTTTGCCCTGCAGCGCTTCGTTGAAATTGGCGAGCGAGCGGCTGGTGAGCTTGTCGAGCTGCACATCCGCTACCGCGCCCGTTACCTTGGCCTTGCTTTGTGAACCGTAACCGATCACCACCAGCTGGTTGAGGTTCAGCGCGGACGATTCCAGGGAGATGGAGAAATCCCGGCGCGCGCCTACCACTATTTCCTGTGTGCCGTAACCGAGCATGCTCACGATGAGCGTCAGGTTGGGGGATTCGTCTACGGTAAGGCGGAAACGCCCGTCTACGGTCGTAACCGTTCCCTGGGAAGTGCCTTTCACCACCACGGATGCGCCAGGGATAGGGCCGTTCTTTTCGGTCACCACGCCCGTCAGCGTAATCTTATTTGCCTGCACGCCGCCGTTGGATGTGACGGCGGACGGCTTTGGGGCTTCATAGATCAGGATCGTGTTGTGGCGCTCTTCGAAACGCAATCCGGAAGCGGCCAGCAGTTCCGATAAAATGGATTCCACGGTGCGGGAATTGTAAGAAACGGCTTTCACGTTCACGCGGCGGAGGGCTGCTTCGTCGTAAGCCAGGCGCACCGCGGCGGAGTTTTCCAATTGCTTGAGGGCGGAAGAAAGCGGTCCGGCGGAGATGTCGACTTTCTTAACGACTTTCTGGAGATCCTGCGCCGAAAGGGGCAGCGCAAGCGTGGTTACCGTGGTGGCGAGCACGAGCATGCAGGCCATGACGGTCCGTACAAAAAAATGCTGTCTGATTTTTTGCATCTTTGTAAGATTAAAGGTAATGACTGAACAGGCTTACGGCCTGAGCGATTCACATTGCGGTTGTTGTTACTTTTTGGCCGGTACTTGTTTGCAGCTTGGACCGGCTTTTTTGTTGGCGTTTAGTGGATAGTGAGTTGAGTTTTGTTCATCGTGAAACTAATTTTTGGTTTATAACTGATTTTCTGAAGGATGTCCAATACCTGCGGCAAAGGCATGCCTGCAGGGAGCCGGAGCGTGTAGTTGCCGGCGTTTCTGTTCAGCTTTGTGGAAACGGTGATCCCGTATTGATCTTCCAGCGTCCGGATTACTTCCGACAGCGGGGCGTTCTGGAGCAGTATTTCGCCTTGCGTCCATGCCAGCGCATCCTGTAGCTGTATGTTCTCGATTTGTTTTTGCGGGTAAGTGATGCGCTCGCCGGGCGTCAGCAGGCCGTGGCCGCTGGCTTTTACCTTTCCGGAAAGGAGCGTGATGCGGCGGTATGCGCCGTCGCCCGGGAGCTCCGTGGTAAACGCCGTGCCCAGCACGGTGGCGGTATCCGCTTCCATGATCACCGTGAATGGCTCTTCCGGTGAAGCTTTTACTTCGAAGTAGGCTTTGCCTTGCAATAAGGTTACCTGCCGATGGTCGCAGATCATTTTGGTATTGGGCCCGGCGGTCACGCGCGACTGGTCGGGCAGGGTGAAGGTGCGCACTTCGCCGGGCTTGGTGGCCAGGGTGATGTTGCGGGGCGCTTCCGGGCGGATGAACCACGTGGCGGCCAGCGCTGCCACGCCGATAATGGAGGCGGCCATGGCTGCATATGGCCAGATGCGGCGCTGCCGGCGGGGTGCATGCGCGGCAATGTGCTGCCACATGTTGTCGTGCAACCGGGTTTTATCGGTATCACCCATCACCGGGTCTTCCCCCGATGCGGCCAGCCCGTCGAGCCAGCGGTGCAGCAGGCGTTCCTCTTCCGGTGTGGCCTCGCCGGCACGGAATTTCTCCAGTAATGCGCGTATGTCTTTCGGATCCAAGTAAAAGGTGCTTTCTCAATAGACACGCTTCGGAATCCGGATAACCATTGCGGCGGAAAATATTTTTTTAACGGAGGATAAAGCAGAGCAGGATGGAAACGGCGTGCCATTGCAGGCGGATGCGGCGCAGGGCGGTGTTGATCTGGTTGCGGATGGTTTGCTCGCTGCTGCCGAGCTGTTCGGCGATCTCGGCCACGGTGAGGTGCTGGATGCGGTGCATGTAGAATGCGGTTTTCATACGTGCCGGCAGGCGGTCGATGGATTGGAGCAGGGCGGTCTCCGTTTCGCGGAGGTGGATGGCGTCGAGCAGGGAGTCGTCGGCCGATGCGGTGGCGGCGCCGAAGTTGCCGACGTGCTGCTGGTAAAGCTGCTCGTCGCGGATGACGTTGAGGAGGCGGTTGCGAAGGGCGGTGCGGAGGTATGCGGGCACGGAGGTGACGGCGGGGAGTTCGGAATGGCTTTCCCACAGATGTACGAACAGGCCCTGGATGGCGTCCTGCGCGGCGGAGCCGTCTTTCAGCACTCTTACGGCGTAATGGTATAATTCTTCCCAATACGTGTCGAACAGTGCGCGGAAAGCGGTGTTGTGGCCCTGGCGGACCATTTCCCATATAGTATCTGGCTGTGGTTGCTGCCGCATATCGGCTTCAAAATTAGTCAGGTTCGTGTGGAATTATCTTGCTACCCTATTTATGAAATTGTTAAGTAAAAATTAGTAAGAAATGCGGAGATAAAAAACTTTGTGTAAAAAAATGCCGGGCGTTGCGGCCCGGCATTTTCAAATAAGGTGTTGCATTGCAGGAGGGGTTACATAGCGGCGAGTTGCACTTTTTGTTGCAATTCTATTACGCTGTCCCGGAAACTGTTGTCGGTGTCCATGAGGTCTTTGACCGTTTGGCAGGAGTGGATCACGGTGGTGTGGTCGCGTCCGCCAAAATGTTCGCCGATGGTTTTCAGGGAATTCTTGGTAAAGCTTTTGGCCAGGTACATGGTGATCTGGCGGGCCTGGACGATTTCGCGCTTGCGGGTTTTTTGCAGGAGCTTGTCGTAGGCGACATCGAAATATTCGCAGACCATTTTCTGGATGCTTTCGATGGTGATTTCTTTGGAAGAAGTTTTGACGAAAGACTTGAGGACGCGCTTGGCCAGTTCCAGGTCGATTTCTTTCCGGTTGAGGGAAGATTGTGCGAGCAGGGAAATGAGGGCGCCTTCGAGCTCGCGTACGTTGCTTTGAATGTTGTAGGCGACGTACTTCACGACTTCTTTGGGCATTTCGAGGCCGTCGTTGCGCATCTTCATTTCCAGGATTTCCATGCGGGTCTCGAAGTCGGGCAGCTGGATGTCTGCGCTGAGGCCCCAGCGGAACCGGCTCAGCAGGCGCTCCTGGACGCCGTCCAGGTCTTTGGGCGGTTTGTCGGAGGTGAGGATGAGCTGTTTGCCGCTTTGGTGGAGGTGGTTGAAGATGGCGAAAAACGCGTCCTGCGATTTTTCGGCACGGGCGAAGAACTGGATGTCGTCAACGATCAGCACGTCGATCAGCTGATAGAAGTGGATGAAATCGTTGATGATATTATTCTTGGAGTGGTCGATGAACTGGTTGATGAACTTTTCCGCGCTCACGTAGAGGACGGCTTTGTTCGGGTTCTGCCTTTTCACCTCGTTGCCGATGGCTTGCGCGAGGTGGGTTTTGCCCAGGCCTACGCCGCCATATATAACAAGGGGGTTGAAGGAGGTGCCGCCAGGTTTGTCGGACACGGTTTTGCCGGCCCGGCGTGCCACGCGGTTGCAATCCCCTTCGATGAAAGATTCGAAGGTGTAATTGTGGTTCAGCTGCGAATCGATCTGAACGCGTTTGATACCCGGGATTACAAAGGGATTCTTGACCGGGTTTTGTATGGTAAGCGGGAAATCAACTTCACTGTCCTTCTGGGGCTTGGTAAACTGCGTGGGCATGTTCACCGTTTTAGGATGCTGGTGGGGGGTGCTGTTCTCCACAACGATCCGGTACTCCAGGCGTGCTTCCTTTCCGAGCTCGCGCTTGATGGTTTTACCTAACAGGCCCACATAATGTTCTTCCAGGTATTCATAGAAAAACTGGCTGGGTACTTGAATGGTTAAAACGTTGTTCTCAAGCTTTACGGGTTTTATCGGCTCAAACCATGTTTTGAAAGGCTGCCACTCCACTATATCCCTGATAATATTCAGACACCTATCCCAAACTTGTTCGCAAGTTTTATTCATTTAGAAAAAAATAATTTGTCGTGTTATTAATTTGGGTGTTCTCGAATACTAAAGTCTTCAATGCGGGCAGTTGAAGATCTTTTTGACAGGACGACGAATATCTGTAGAAAATGTTGAAAAAAAAAATAAATCTGCCCTTGTTTTTATTCCTACAAATACAGTGTGCCGGACCTGTTTTATTCGCACTAAAATCGGCTAAAACACCCGTTTAGCCTGCAATTCGACCACTACGAAAAGTGCTAAACCGTACAAGCATGATTAACAGGTAATTTGTCAAACTGTTTACTGATTAACGCACAAAAGGTCTGCTTATCAGGTAAAATAACATTGCCCTTTGCCTGCTTGAATAAGCAAGCCCTGGCGGGCGTATTGTCGGCTCTTCGGTGTTTCACTTTTTTGGTAACGCTTTTTCTGTTTTCTCGAATCGGCTGCAAATTTATGATCTTGTTTCTAATAAATGCGAATAACTTGTTGAAAAGTTGTTGACTAATCCTGTTGTGAAAAACTTATCTTTGGCGGAATTGAAATTTTTAAACTAGTTATATATGAGCTTTGAAGTTACCGGCAAACTGGTAGTGAAGTACAATACGGTACAGCGCAGCGAATCTTTCAAAACCCGTGAATTCGTTATCGAGAAATCTGACGATATCAACGGCCGGGTAATTACCAATTATATCAAGTTTCAGTCAGTTCAGGATCGTACCGCCATCGTCGACCGTCACAATGAAGGCGAAATGGTTAAGGTTTATTTTAATATAAAAGGCACCCGCTGGGAGAAAGACGGTAAAGTGAACTACATCACCAACCTCGATGCATGGCGTATCGAGTCCATGATGCAGGGCGCACCCGGCGCTGATCCCATGCCCAACTACAACACTTCCCAGGAAGGTTCCTTCGGTGGTGGCAACAGCGGCAACAGCGGCGACGATCTCCCGTTCTAATATAATAATACGCAGGCCCATAAAGCCTTACCATATTACAGGCGCCCCGCTGCAGCGGGGCGCCTCCTTTTTTATGCCTATCTTTGCCCCGGTTTTTAGGATAAATACCTAACATGGTCAAACAAATCTCCCTCAAGCTCCTCCCGCAGGAAGCCGCACAGCACCGCGCCATCACGCGCCATGCCGCCGAAGCCCTCGGCGCCAAACCCGCCGACATCACCGGGTTCAACATCGTCAAACGCTCCATAGACGCCCGCTCCCGCCAGCCGTACTTCATGCTCACCATCGAAGTATACGTCAACGAGCCCTTCCAGCCCAAAAAGCTGGAAACATTCCATTATGAACCCCTACCGCCCGAGGCCCAACCCGTGATCGTCATCGGCGCCGGCCCCGCAGGCCTCTTCGCCGCCCTCCGCCTCATCGAGCTCGGCCTCCGCCCCATCGTCCTCGAAAGAGGGAAAGACGTCCGCGCCCGCC
>NZ_CALNBI010000012.1 GCF_937874145.1 uncultured Chitinophaga sp.
GGGCCTGGTGCTGGGGTTCGTGGGGCTCTTCTTCATTTTCGACCCGTTTTACCTCATGCACCCCGATAATGCGGTGCGCACTTATCCCTTATGGCCGGTAGCCGTGCTCACGGCCGGTTCCATCTCCTGGGCGCTGGGCTCGCTCCTGAGCCCCCGGCTGGAGACGCCGCCGCAGCTCACTTCTTCGGCCATCCAGATGCTATCGGGCATATTGGTGACCGCGCTGCTGAGCGTGTTGCTGGAACAGGACCAATGGTATAAAATAGGGGAGATGACCACCCGCACCTGGCTGGCCATCGGTTACCTCGTGGTATTCGGCTCACTGGTGGGCTATACGGCTTTTAGCTGGCTGGTCAACAACGCCCCGCCGCAGGTTTCGGCGACCTATGCTTATGTAAACCCCGTGGTGGCGGTGATCCTGGGCTGGGTATTCCTTAAAGAAACCCTCGCCCCGCATGCCATCCTGGGTTCGGCGGTCGTGATCGCGGGGGTAGTATTGATGACTTTAAAAAAGAAGTGATTTATTTGGCCAGCTCCACTTCGAACCGGATCACGTCCGCATGGTCGAGGAGCGCGTCGTTCACCGCTTTGAGATGGGCGGAAGTGCCCGTCAGCTCGTATTTGCCTTCATATATGATCCGGCCGGCGTCGTCGGTGGATTTGGTGGTGGCGATGCTGAGAGATTTGAGGTGGTGGGAGCGGAACAGCGCGTCGAGCGCTTCGGGACTGAGTTTCCTTTCCCAATACTGGATCGCGCAATATTTCCTTTCCCTTTTCTTCATGATGATGCGCTCGAAGTAAGAGAAGCCCCAGAGCGTAAACAGCGTAAAAAAGACAGCAAACGCCGCCAGGTCGTACTTCCCCACGCCAATGGCCATCCCGATGGCGGCGGAGATCCAGATCACCGCGGCCGTCGTGATCCCGTCTATGGTAAATCCGCCCCTGAATATCACGCCCGCGCCGATGAAGCCGACGCCGGTGAGGATATTGGAGGCGATACGGTCGCCCGACACCATGCCCCCGAAGTGGATGCTGAGGATGGAAAACAGCGCCGAGCTCATGCAGATGAGGGTGATGGTGCGGACCCCGGCGGCTTTCCGCTGGATTTCCCTTTCCAGCCCCAGCAGGAAGCCGGCGAGCATGGCTACGGCCAGTTTGATGATCATTGCGTATTCAATATGAAATCCTGTCATTTTCAGCAAGTTTTGGGAACGGGGAGGTGGTTGACGGCCATGAGCCGGTCGAGCCGGAGCTCCCTGCCTGCCTCCGTCAGCAAAAATTCTGCCTTATTCCGAACATAGAGGTCGCGGATAACGGCCGTTTCGGTCCGGGGCTGGCCATCGTCGCCCAGGAACTCCAGCAGCACGGGTTCCCGGAGGGTGGCCCAGGCTTCCAGGCGGTCGTAATAGTTGCAGTCGATCGGTTGATAGGGGGTATTTTGGCTGTCCATAAAAAATGCTTTGATTTTTTAATCCCGGCTGGCCTATTTTTGCAGCACTTTCAAACAGGTAATCTATTAAATTATTCCGGAATGTCAGAATCCGCATTTAAGTTTCCGAACCAGACGGCCTTCTACAAAGGTAAGGTACGGGACGTGTATACCATCGAAGACAAATGGATGGTGATGTTTGTGAGCGACCGTATCTCGGCGTTCGACGTGGTGCTTCCCCGCCCGATCCCTTACAAGGGGCAGGTGCTGAACCAGATCGCGGCCATTATGCTCGACGCCACGAAAGACATCGTTCCCAACTGGGTGAAATCGGTCCCCCTGCCCAGCGCTACCGTGGGCCTCAAGTGCGAGACCTTCCCCGTGGAGATGGTCGTGCGCGGCAACCTTACCGGTCATGCCTGGCGTACTTACAAAAGCGGCAAACGCGAGCTCTGCGGCGTAACGCTGCCCGAAGGGCTGAAGGAGAACGATTTCTTCGCATCTCCCATTATCACCCCCTCCACCAAAGCCCATGAAGGCCACGACGAAGACATTTCCCGCGAGGAGATCATCGCACGGGGCCTGGTGAGCCAGGAAGATTACGAGAAACTGGAGCAATACACGCTCGCCCTGTTTCAACGCGGCCGCGAACTGGCCGCCAAACGCGGTCTCATCCTGGTAGACACCAAATATGAATTCGGCAAAATCGGCGATACGATCTACCTGATCGACGAAATCCATACCCCGGACTCTTCCCGCTACTTCTATTCAGAAGGCTACGAAGAGAAGCAGAAAGCCGGCGAGCAGCAAAAGCAGCTCAGCAAGGAATTTGTGCGGGAGTGGCTGATGGCAAACGGTTTCCAGGGCAAAGAAGGCCAGCAGGTGCCGGAAATGACCGACGAATTCGTTAACAGCGTAACCGGCCGTTACATCGAGCTGTTCGAAAACATCACCGGCCAGCCATTCAGGAAAGAAGACGTCAGCAAGGAAGACCAGGAGAAGATCATTCTCGACACGCTTTCCAAACTGGGTTAATACGAAAAGGAGCAACTTGCGTTGCTCCTTTTTCTTTTTATCCGCCCCAAACAGCCTGCAGGTGGGCGATCGGTGCGGCAGCGGCAAAATCGCCCGCAATTGCTACATTTGTATAGCTTTATGAAACACCTCGCAGCTTTAAACAAATACTTCGTCAAGTATAAATGGCGCTTCCTGCTCGGGATGCTCTTCACGTCGGTTTCCATCGTATTCAGCGTATTCCAGCCCATTTTGGTCCGCCAGATCTTCGATCTGCTGGAGCAGAACCTGAAAAGTTACCGCATGCTGAGCGACACGAGCCTGAAAGACGCCTTCCGCTCCGTTTTCAGCCAGACGCTTATGTTCTATGGCCTGTCCATCCTCGGCCTGGCATTGCTGAGCGGCTTCTTCATGTACCTGCAGCGGCAAACGCTCATCGTCATGAGCCGGCATATCGAATACGACCTGAAAAACGAGATCTACCAGCAATACCAGCGCATGGATCTCCAGTTCTTCAAGCTCAACCGCACGGGCGACCTCATGAGCCGGATCACTGAAGACGTAAGCAGGGTCCGCATGTACGTGGGGCCAGCGCTGATGTACGCCACGCGCACGCTCATCATGATGGTGATGATCATCTGGCTCATGTGGGCCGTCAACCCCATGCTGACGCTTTATACCCTCAGTCCGCTGCCCATACTGGCCATCACGATCTACTTCGTCAACCGTATCATCCATAAAAAAAGCGAGCGCATCCAGGCGCAGTTGTCCAACATCACGTCGGTGGCCCAGGAGAACTATTCCGGCATCCGGGTGATCAAGTCGTATGTGCAGGAAAGCGCTTCTGCGCAGCATTTCGAGGAAGCCAGCGAAGCCTACAAGCAAAGCAGCATCAGCCTCGCCAAAACCGACGCCCTGTATCAGCCGGCCATGGCGCTGATGATCGGGCTGAGCGTGATCCTGACCATTTTCATCGGCGGCATGCAGGTAATCAAGGGGAATATTACGGTGGGGAACCTGGCGGAGTTCGTGTTGTACGTGAACATGCTCACTTTCCCGTTTTTCAGCATCGGCTGGGTGGCTTCTATGATCCAGCGGGCCGCGGCTTCGCAGCAGCGGATCAACGAATTCCTGCTGCTGGAGCCGCAGATTAAAGATGCGCCGGCGGCGGAAGGAGATGTGACGTTGAAAGGCGAGATCCGCTTTTCCGGTGTGAATTTCACGTATCCGCATACGGGGATTACGGCGTTGAAGGATTTCAACCTGCACATCCGGCCGGGGGAGAAGATCGCGGTGATCGGCCGTACGGGTTCGGGCAAAACGACCATGGCGCAACTGTTGCTGCGGATGTACGATCCGCAGGAAGGGGCGATTATGGTGGACGGGCACGACGTCCGCCAGCTGACGCTGCACAACCTCCGCGACCAAATCTCCCACGTACCACAGGACGTGTTCCTGTTTTCCGATACCATCGCGGGGAATATCCGTTTCGGCGAGCCCGGCGCCAACGATGCGGCGGTACAGCAGGCGGCCCGCCAGGCTTCCGTGGAGAAGGATATCCTCGGTTTCCCGGAGGGTTTCCAGACGGTAGTGGGGGAGCGGGGCGTAACGCTCAGCGGCGGCCAGAAACAGCGGGTTTCGATCGCCAGGGCGCTGATCCGCCAGCCCAACATCCTGCTGTTCGACGATTGCCTGTCGGCCGTAGACGCGCGCACCGAAAAGGAGATCATCGGGAACCTGTATGCATACCTGAAAGACAAGACCGCTATCATCATCACGCACCGCATTTTTTCGCTGTTCACTTTTGATAAAATCATCGTACTGGATGAAGGAAGGATCGCGGAATCGGGTACGCATGAAGAATTGATGGCGAAAAACGGCTATTACGCGGAGCTGTACGCGCGCCAGCAGACAGGAGAAGAAGAGCGTGTAAGTGAGTAGTTTTCACATAGTTGTAAACTGCTGTAATGCCCTCCTGCGCGGAATATAAGATGATTTTTGAAAATCATTTAAAAATATTTTGATATTTGTAAAACAATAGTATATTTGTTGATTATTGATCACTCAAACAGGATTTGATTCGTTAACACTTAAATCTATCAACTGTGGCGTACGAAAACAACAATCAACAGGAAAGAAACAATGACAGCATCTTTTCCAAGCGATTGAAAGCGGGCAAAAGGAGAACTTATTTCTTTGATGTAAAAACGACTCGTGGCAACGATTACTTTCTCACTATCACGGAAAGTAAAAAACGTTTCAACGACAACGGTTACGACAGGCATAAAGTATTCCTGTACAAAGAAGACTTCAACAAGTTCCTCAATGCCCTGACGGAAACCATCAACTACGTAAAAACCGAGTTGATGCCCGACTTCGATTTTGATGCATATAACCACGACTACTCCGACGCTCGTGAAGACGAACAGGACAGCGACGCAAACGAAGCAGTAGCCGCTGTTCGTTCCGAAGTAGCCGCAGCAGCTGCAGAAGCAGCCGAAGCGCCTGCTCCTTCTTCCGAAGATGTAGACAAATGGTAGTTTCTTTTTCTTTTCTCCCTGTCAACGATAAAGAATTTAAAAACCTCCGCAGTGCGGAGGTTTTTTTATGTCCCGCAACCACCGATCCCCCGCGTTTTCCGCACAAAAAGAAAGGCCGCCGGCAATGATACCGGCGGCCTGTCGAAAGACGTTAAAAACGTGCTATTTGCGCATTTCCTTAAAAGCATTGATGAGCCCGTTGGTAGAAGCGTCGTGTGTAGCAATTTCCTCGTTTCCGCCCAGTTCGGGGAGGATGCGGTTGGCCAGTTGCTTGCCCAGTTCCACGCCCCACTGATCGAACGAATAGATGTTCCAGATCACGCCCTGCACGAAGATTTTGTGCTCGTACAGCGCTGTGAGCATCCCCAGCGTGCGGGGGGTGATCTTTTTCACGAGGATTGAATTCGTTGGCCGGTTGCCCGTGAATACCTTGAAAGGCACCAGTGCCTCGGGCGTGCCTTCCGCGCGTACTTCCTCCGCGGTTTTTCCGTTCATGAGCGCCTCCGTTTGCGCGAAGAAGTTAGACAACAGTTTATTGTGGTGATCGCCTACGGGATTGTGGCTGATGGCCGGTGCG
>NZ_CALNBI010000013.1 GCF_937874145.1 uncultured Chitinophaga sp.
ATTACCGGTTAACTTTGCTTCCCAAACGCCCCCTATGCAAGCAGGTCCCGTTCTCATCCTTGGCGCCAACTCCGATGTGGCAAAGGCCGCCATCGCACAATACGCCTCCAAAGGCCATCACATCATGGCAGCGTCCCGTAACACCGCGGAGCTAACGGCTTTCGTGCATACTTCTGTACCTGGTCCCGGGCGGGTGAGCATCCTGTTCTTCGACGCGGCGGATTTCGCAGGCCATGCAGCCTTCTACCGCTCTTTGCCCGAAAAACCGCAGATCGTCGTGTATGCGGCGGGATACCTGCATCACAACGAAGCGGCCATGCTGGATTTCGAAGGGAGTTTCAGAATGATGCAGGTGCATTACGCAGGAGCGGTTTCCATCCTCAATATCATCGTCACCGATCCGGAAAATACGCGGCTGGAAAGGATCGTGGGGCTTTCTTCATTGTCAGGCGTCCGCGGGCGGAAAAGCAATTTTATTTACGGGAGCACCAAATCCGCGTTCACACAATATCTCGCTGGCCTGCGGCAATACCTGTTCAGCCGGAAAGTAACGGTGAACGTGATCGTGGCGGGCTATATCAGGAGTAAGATGACGGCCGGGCTCCCGCTGCCGGAATCCCTTATGCTGGAACCGGCTTTCATTGCCAACGCGGTGGTCAACGCCGGGAAGCGGTTCTCCATCGTACCGGGCTTCAAATGGAAACTGATTTACCTTGTATTGAAATATTCGCCGGAACGGCTGGTGGCGAAGCTGCCATAAAAAAACGCCTTGCAGGAATGCAAAGCGTTTTCAATGTTAAATAAATCTCAGCTATTATTCAGTCATTTTTTGCCTGAGTGCGGCTTCCTTCTCCCCGTTCCAATACGCACAATCCAACTCCATCAACACGGAGGTGTAAGGCAATTTTTCATCCGTCTTCACCACCACCACGCGGAACAGATTTGCTACCGCGTCCAGTTTGGCAAAAACGGAATCATGCAGCATCTCCTGCACGGAACTTCCCGCCAGCAAAGCTTTCACCGAATCGCGGAATGCGCCGATGCCCTCACTTTGCGTTTCTGTTATGAAACCCAGTTCTTTATCACGGTATAAAATTGGCGTAACATGCCCCGGTTCCTTCACCATGGCGAGCACTTCTTTCAAAACGGGCAGCAAACGCTCGCCGGAATTGATGTAGGTGATGCCCGGCGATTGTAGTTCCGGAAAAGCCTGGTCTGCCACGACGATCCAGTTGCGGTGGCCCAGTGCCGGCAATTGATCCGCCAGCTGTTGCCGCCACGATGTTTTATTTTCCGGTGCTTTCGCGCCGCAAGCCGCCAGCAGCGGTAGGGCCAGCACAAAAGCCGCTTGTAATAATCTTGCTGTCATTTACACCAATTGAATCTGTAATGTTTCTCCTTCCTTCATTTGCAGGGTTTGCGGGAACCGGATCCGGACTTCCTGCCCATCGCGTTCCAGACTGGCGGCAATTTTCTTTCCACCCAACATTGCCGTTACGGCCGATGCGGCCGTTTGCAAACGCAGGGTACGCAGCTGAAGGGTCCCATAACCCAGGGAGAGGCTGCAGCGAAGACCGCCTTTGCCGCCCTGCTGGCTGAAAGTGCCCCAGCCTTCCGCCGCCGTAAACGGAGCGCGGAATTGCTGCTTCCCGAATGCTGGCGCGAACCGCATATCGCCTTTGGGCCCATGGTACTCGAAGCCGCATGCCGTGATAAATGTGCCGTAGCTTGCCATCGCGCGGGCGTAGTGGTCGCTGCACTCGATCTCGTTGTATGGATTGCGTTTGGCGGCATGGTACCGGTCGTGGATGGCGCGGGTCAGCACCAACGCCTCGTCGGTCATCCCTTCCGCCATCATGTGGCTGGCCACCTGGTGCTCGAAACCGGACATGCACTCATGGAAATACCCGAGCTGCCACGTGACGTTTTCGCCGAAGGGTTTCTCTTCGTTATGCGGATTGGTATTCATGATCATACCGCCTTCGCCCGCCAACGCATAAGGCCGGCCGCCAATGTGCGTTTTAATATAAGGCCCCACATCCATCGTAAAGTTGTATTTCCAAAGGGAGCGCAGCGCGGAGAGCGTTTGCTCCTTATCCCACAACCTGCCCAATCCCACCTGGAAAGCCCAGCTCTGGCCGTAGACCTGGTCGATGTGGCAGGTGTTGTAGGAACCGAGTTTCTTGCGCCCTTGCACCGCGTCGGGCCGGTGAATGAAATATTCCCCGTTGAACAGGTGCTTCGACATATTCGCATTGCCTTTCTCCACATATTCGCGGCAGCGCGTGGCAAATGCCGTATCCTCCATTTCTTCCGCCATGAATTGCGCGGCGCGGGCCGCGGCGAGGCAAAGCCCCACGATCCAGGCGATCTCTCCTTCCCAAACCGCGTCCAGCGTGTTTTCCATAGGCGTATCGGTCATGCCGTCGCCGTTTTTGTCCTGCGCCAGCATGAAGTTCACCGCCTTCCTGATCTGCGCCCAGTTGCGGCGGAGGAACGCATCGTTGGCGCTCATCTGGTGCTCGCGGTAAATTCGCAGAATCGTGCCCGCCTGCCCGTCGATCGCCGGCCGGTGCTCATATTCAGCGCGGAAAATAATTCCTCCGTCGTCCTGCATGGCGTTGCCTAGGTCAGTGCGCTGGCGGGTATCGCTTTCCAGCGAAGGGAAAATGCGCCCCATCGCCTGCGCGTATTGCCATACATGCGTACAGGTGCCCTCGCAGGCGTTCACGCCCTCCCAGCCCCAGAAGCGCCCGCTGGCAAAGCGGTACGTATTGGCGGTGGCAAGCGTGCCGATATTGAGGAGCGCCCGCTCCAGGAACCAGTGCGGCAGCGTGGAATCGTAATACGTTTTGTGCCAGCGGAGCGTTTGCCCCCAGAGCTTAGCGAAATTCTCCGCCAGGTAATTGGCCACGGAACTGGCACTTTTAAACTGCGTCGCGTACCGGTAACCTCCCTCCGCGTCTTTCACTTTGGAGGTTTTCTTTAACGGATGATTGAAGTGCCAGGTCAGGATGAACTGCGCCTCCAAGACAGCTCCCGGCGCCAGTTGCTTTTTCGGTCCCGCGAGGGAAGCCACTAATTTTGCATCGGCTTCGGTTGTCGCATTTTCAGCCTGCGCCGTAAAGAAATCTGCCGTCACCGGCCAGGGCTGCGCATTGGCATTCGCCGTGGCCCCGTCTCCGATATAAGCAATGCAGGTGGTGCCGTCGTCAGGCCGGGACAAGTCATTCGTATTGCTCAACGAAGAAGTAACATGTGTATATCCTTGCCCATAGGCCACGTGGTTCCACTTCTCGCCGTCTCCTTTCTTCGCGGAAATTTTCCGCGCGCCGTTTTCCAGCCACCCCGCCACCGCCGCGTGAACCGGCTGTGCGGATACGTTTTTGATGCTGATATCGAACACTGTGGCGGGGAGCCCGCTGTTGCCGGCATCCAGCGGGATGAAGATCCCTCCGGCCCGGAGCGTCGCTTCCAGGGGAAATTTCTTGTGCTTGTAACGCACGGTGGCCACGGGATACGTGGCTTCGAAGCTCACTTCCTCCCAATCTTCCTCCCGCAATTCCGCGATCATCGTTTTACCGCCCGTTTCCGCGATCACCGCAAAACCCTGGTCCAGCACACGGCGGTTGGCCGCAATGGCGGGCTCTACATAACTGGCGCCGTCGCGGTTACGGACCTGCCGGTCGGCCACGCCATCGTTCCACAGCACCGTCTTCGGCTCGATGCCCTCGCGCTCGTCGTTGTAAATGCTCCAGAGCCACAGGCGGCCATCGCCACCGAGATACACCGTTCCGGTATGCAGCCCGCCGGCCGGCATGCCGATATACCGCAGCTCGTTTTTCGTTTTCGTGTAGGTCGTTGGCATGGTGCGCTGGTACAACGAACGAACCCAGGCGGGATCGAGCTGTTTGTCGGCCGGGATGTTATGCACCGGCAGCATTACGCCGGAATATGGCGCCTTTGGCGATGCGAGCGCTTCCAGCCGGAGGCTGAACAATCCTGCCGCGGCGAGGCCCGCCTGGCGGATAAAATTTCTTCTTTCCATAGTCTTTTTTTGGTCAGGCTACAACGGCAGCCAGTATTTGTAACCCTTCCCCCGCACCTGTTCCCAGCTTTGCGGCTGGTAAATGGAACCGTTGCGAACGGTCTCCAGCGTGAGGTCGGAACTTTCAAAAGTCAGCACATCGGTATAATCCTCGCCGATCACGTTCTTGTAATGCAGCGTCAGTGTTTTCAGGCGCGGATCGTAGGAATTCTCTTCGCTGACGGCCTGCGTAGTGGCGTAGGCGAAGGTTTGAAAAGGAAAATCGTTATTCCCGGAAAGGATCGGGTCCATCCGGTACACCCCAAAGTTGCGGTCAACGAGCGACAGCAGGTTGTACATGTACCCCGCGCTGTGGAATCCAAACATCTCGAAACTCCATCCCGCCGTTCCCCAGATCATGTACTTGTCTTTCAGCTGCGGATCATCCGTAACACTGAGTGGCGTAATATACTTGTATTTCCGCACACGCCCGTCGCTATTGTTTTCCCCGGGATTGCTCATGATCATCACCGAAGTATAGCGGCCCGTAGGGATTTTCGGGATGGGGAGGCCCGACCAGTTGACCGTCTTCCCCTGGTTCACCTGCAAGCCCGCCACCATGAAATTGGTGTACTGCCGGCTCAGCGGTACATTGTCGGCGCGAAGGATCTTCATGGGGAAAGCATACTTCCCGTATTCCGCCATTTTGCTCCTTTCCACCGGCACGGTAAAAATCAGCCCCACGGAAGAGCTGCCCTTCGGCACATTTACCACGAACCCGTTTTCCTTCTGATCGAAAGGAATGTTGGAGGTGTATTCAGCGGCGGAGGGAATGACCATTTCCGCATTCTTCAGGATGTTGTAATCTTCCAGCGCCTCCTGGTCAAAGCCCACGACGATCTTCATATCCTGCGCCGCGGGCAGCGAGCCGCCGATGCCGACTTTAAACTTGATTTCGGCCATGAACGTCTTGTCGTCGATGATGGTATCGGAATCATATTGCTCGTTGAGGTACTTCAGCGTGTCCATGAACGTATGCACCTCGATACCGGTGATTTCCCTTTCAGCGGCGGAAGTGGATTCCGCGGAAATGATATACGCTTCCTGCTTGTAGAATTCCTTATTCTCATAGTCGTTCTTCCCGCAGCCATGCGTGGCGGCGGCGAAGAGCGCGATGTATAAAATGTGATTGCGTTTCATGTTTGTTGGATTTAAAGGTGCTACCATCCGGGATTCTGCGTCATCGTGCCCCAGTAATTGGCTACTTCCTCAAAAGGAATGGGCAGGAAGTAGTTCTTAGGGCGGAAGATATAGCCGTCGATCACCGCGCGGTCGTAAAATCCGCCATCGGGCGAAGTATAATTGCAACCATACACGAGCCCGCCCATGCCCTGGCTGTTGCCCCATTTATCACGGGTCGTTTTGCCGGCGTCTTTCCATCGGCGCGAATCGAAATACCGCTTTCCTTCGAACGCGAATTCCACATGCTTTTCACGCTTGATGCGCTCGCGCATCACATCCTGTCCCGCTCCCGCATAGCCCGGCAGGCCCGCCCGGAAACGGATGAGGTTCAGATATTTCAGAATGTCGGGATGGCCCGGCTCGATTTCGTTCAATGCTTCGGAGTAGCTGAGGTAAATCTCCGCCAGGCGCAGCACGTAATAAGGTTTGTCGCTGCTGCCGCGCGACCGCAGATCGTCTTCCGCCACCCATTTCACGATGGAATAGCCGGTGCGGATGGAAGGGCGGTCCGACTGGATGAACCCGTCCATGGCATTCGCTTTATAATCCGAATAGTACAGCGTACCATTATTCTGCTCATATCCCCGCCCGATAAACCCGACGGTTGCATAAAAACGCGCTTCGCGGTTCAGGACGCGGTTCGGCACCCTGGCGTTGGCATTGGACAGCTTAAAACCGGTGATGATAGGCGTATGCGCTTCTTTCCCGCTGCCGCTGATGTAATAACCATCCCCGTTCTCCGCAATCCCCACATCATGATACAAACCGTTGTCCTCTTCGTTGATCGTGCTGCCGTTGTTCATGAAGAAAGCGTCCACCATCTTCTGCGTAGCGCATAAAACACCTTTCACTTCTCCGGCTTCCCCGTTGTTGTAATTCCGCGGGAAGCCCAGCAGCGACAGGTGGTCCGTCTGGTATTCCAGGTTCACCTGCCAGATGCCCTCTTTGTTCCAATAGCTCTCCCCACCGGAAAAAAGTTCCTTGAACGAACGGTAGGGATCGATGCCCGCGGGGCCGTTCGGCCAGGCCACCGTATTGCCCGCGAAATTGCCCAGCGGAACGGTGGTGTAGCCCTGGTTGGCCGGCGCCGTATGCAGGTCGAATACGCCGAGGTCGATCACCGCCTTCGCCGCATTGGCGGCTTTGCGCCACTTTTCCGGGTCGTTGGCGGTGGCGAAATAATTGCGGCCATTCGCATCTTTGAACCCGTTGTAATCGGGGTTGCCGTTTACCAGCGGACTGGCGTCCCAGAGCAATACCATCGCTTTCAAAGCCATGGCGGCCTCTTTGGACGGGCGCCCCACTTCCGACACCAGGATGCGGTCCTTCTCCGGCAACTCCGCCGTGCATTTGTCCAGCTCGGCTATCAGGAAATTCACGCACTCTTCTTCGGTGTTCCGGTTGGTCGGCATGGCTGATTCATCCGAATAGTCCACCGTTTTCTCCACGATCGGGAAAGGCCCGTACATCTGCAGCAGGGTGTAATAATAGAAAGCCCGGAGGAAGCGCGCGTCGGCCGCATATCCTTCCACTTCTCCCGGCACGAGCAATTTGTCGTTCGCTTTGTGATGATTTTCGAGGAAGAGGTTGCAGGTGCGGATGGCCCGGTACGAATTCGCCCAGAAATTGAACAATACATTGTCAGCATTGAACTTCCCCTGCGCAAAAACGAGGCTGGTATACACATCCCGGCCGGCATGCCCTTCGTCGTA
The DNA here is from genome assembly GCF_937874145.1 of uncultured Chitinophaga sp. Lineage (GTDB taxonomy): Bacteria > Bacteroidota > Bacteroidia > Chitinophagales > Chitinophagaceae > Chitinophaga. The sequence continues at coordinate 6,982 of NZ_CALNBI010000013.1, forward strand.
GTTGGTATTGAACGGCCAGGTGTAGGCCATGTCGGTGTAATTCGGAATATGCCCGTAGCAGGCCGCCCAGGCCTTGCGGATATCGATGCGCTGTGTCCAGATATCGTTGAGGTTGTTTACTTCGTGAAGGTATTCGTCCGCCTCCAGGTAATTACAACTTACGGATTGCATGGCGAGCAGTACGATGGTTGATATTTTAAGTATGCTATTTTTCATACACAATTTTTAAAGGTCAAATCCTATTTCCAAACCCAGCGACAGCGTACGTTTCAACGGATACGCGAAAGATGATTCCTGTTCCGGGTTCCAGTCCTTGAAACGGGAGAAGGTGACCACATTATCGCACCGGCCGTAGTAGTAAATGCTTTTGAAAGGCGATTTGCTGGTCCGGGGAGTCCAGTTGTATCCCAGTTCCGCGTCGGCGATGCGCACGTATGTCGCTTCGCGCAGCCAGAAAGTGGATACCTGGGCGTTGTTCTGGTTGTCGGTCCCGAAGCCAAGCCGGGGATAAGTAGCGTCGAAGTTTTCGGTGGCCGCGCTGCCGGAATAGGAAGCGGGCGTCCAGTGGTCCTTCACCGCAGCAGTGTACACGGCGCCGTTATTGGTGCCGCCGGCATTGTAGGGATTGAACGGAATCCTGCCGCCGTTGATGGACCGGTACAAATTCGATTTACCGATAGCGCGCGTGGCGAACGTCCATTTGCCGTAACGCAGGTCAATGGCCAGGGAATAGCTCCACTTCGGATACTTGTTTCCTGCCCAGATCCGGTCGTTCGGCGTGATGACACCGTCGCCATCGATATCTTTATACTTAATGTCGCCCGGCATCACCTTGTTCCAGGTTTGCACCGGACTGTTGTCGATATCTTTCTGATCCCTGAAAAGCCCCAGCGCGATGTAATTTAGCTGGCGGCCGTAATCCAGCCCGATGCCGCTCTGGTAAGCTACTTTGGGGTCCAGCTGTCCGTTTTCGAGGATGGTATTTTTGTTGTAGGAAACGATGCCTTTGATATAACTGATCTTGAACTTCCCGAACGATTTGGCATAGGTCAGGTCGAAGTCGATACCTTCCGACCTGGATCTGCCGAGGTTGGCGCGCGGCGTGGAAGGAAGGCCGAGCGTGGCGGGCAGGCGGCTCAGGTGAATCAGCTGATCGTCGTTGGTGTAGCGGTAGGCGTCAATGATGAGCTTCAGCGCACGGAACAAACCGATCTCAGCACCCAGGTTCAATTTCTTGTTACGCTCCCAGGTCAGGCCCAGCTGCTCCAGCCGCGATTCACCCACACCGGGGATGAGAATCCCGCTCCCGGCCGCACGCCCGAAACCGAAGGTATACCCGCGCACGGGGCCCGACGTCGCCATGTACCCGAACCGTTCCGCGTTTCCGAACGATCCCACCATGCCGTAAGACACGCGGAACTTCAGGAAGTCGATCTTATCTTCCATCCCGCTCCACCATTTCTCCGAAGAAGGCACCCATCCGAAACCGATGGAAGGGAACGACGACCAGCGCTTATCCGGCGTAAACATCTGCGAGCCCGAAGCCCCGAAGTTGATATCCGTGAAATAGCGGTCATCCCAGCCCAGCGTCACCCGCCCGGCTACCGACTGCTCCCGGGTGGGCAGCGCATTGATCAGCAGCGTGGCGCCCGAGCCTGATGGCGCATCCGTCAGGAACTCGCGCTGCTTGTAAAGCATCAGCCCCGTTACAGACAGTTTCTGAAAAAAAGTGCGGCCGTAGTTCAGGCTGCCCTGCACTTCGATGGTGCGGTTGCCGGTAGGCGCCACATAAGTAAATTGCATTTTGTCGTCGACATCCGGCGTTTTGTTGATCGTTACCAGGTTGCCGTACTCATCACGCCCGGTCCCCATGTGGCTGTTGGCGAAATCCGGCGCGTGGCGCTGATAGTTTTTCACATACCGGTGCTCGTAAAAGTTGCCTTTCGTGAACGAGGCGATACCATTCAGGAACAGCCCCTTCGTGACAAAATCCAGTTTCTGCGTGAGGTTGATGTTGGTGGACATGTAATTCTCATACCGCTTCAGGAAGCCGGTTTTGTTCAGCAACGACCAGGGATTGACGATCCCCGCCGGTTCCTCCGGCGCCGTGCCATTCGAATACTCGGCCGGGAACAGCGTGGGATTGATCATGTTCATGATGTTCAGCAAATTCCCTACGCCCTGCCCCGGCTCGGTGGTGGTATTGTACCGCCCGTCGAAGCCCAGGCCCAGCGAAGTGGTGGGCGAAAGATCGGCTTTGAGGTTGGAACGGAAGTTGAACTGGTTATAATTGGCGTTGTTGTCGTTTTTCGCGTTGAACATGCCCTTCTCGTTATAAAAACCGCCGGACATGTAATAGGTCACCGCGTTGCCGCCGCCGCTGATGTTGAAGTTGGCGCGGTTGGAGCGGTTGTTCTGCTTTACCATCTGTTCGTACCAATCCACATTGGGATAAAAATCCATGTCGTTATCGCCGAACTTTCCAATCTCCTCATCCGTATAAAACGGCCGCTTGCCGCGCACGGCCAGCGCTTCGTTGCGCATCCTGGCGTACGTGGGCGCGTCCACCCATTCGGGTTCGCCCTGCAGGTCGCTGCTCACGTCGGTGTGGATAATCATGACGTAGTTGCCATCGATGGGCACGGC
>NZ_CALNBI010000014.1 GCF_937874145.1 uncultured Chitinophaga sp.
GAAACGGCGTGATGAAGAAAGAAAACCGTTCGGTTTCCGGTTCGTTCGAGAGCATCGGCGTGGGCGGACAGTTCAACGTACAGATACGCCAGGGGAATAGTACTTCCATTGAAATTGAAGGCGACGAAAACCTGTTGCCCTACATCGAAACCGTGCTGGACGGCCATGACCTGGAGATCCGTTACCGCCGCAACACTGAATTAAGACCGAGCAGGCCCATCAATGTGTGGATCACCAACCCGACGATTTCCGAACTGGCCGGCAGTGGCAAAGTGCAGTTCAAATCCGCCGGTAAATTGAAGGGAGACAGGCTGGAAGTGGCGCTCAGCGGCATCGGCGAAGCCGACCTGGACGTGGATTACGAGAAGCTGGAAGTGGCCCTCAGCGGCAATGGCAAAGTGAAACTCGCGGGTAAGGCTGATAAAACGGAGGTGGCGATTTCGGGTTCCGCCGACGTGGATGCGCCTGCCATGGCAGTACAGGAAGCGGAGATCGCGATTTCCGGTTCCGGGAAAGCCTTCGTGAACGTGAGCAAAAAACTGGAGATCGCGATATCCGGCAGTGGCAGCGTTCGGTATAAGGGCGATGCGAGAGTAGAGCAGTCGGTTTCCGGAAATGGGCGCGTTACGCACGAAAACTGATCAGGCTTTCGTATTTTAGCGGTAAATACCCATGCTGCTTATGAGACAACAACTTATGACATGTGCCGTATTGCTGGCAGGATTTGCCGCAACCGCGCAGGAGACGCCCCGAAGCATCGCCAATCCGCCCGCACAGGAAATCACCGTGATCCGGAACAATGCGGCCACCCCCGTGAAGTACCAGGGAATAACCGGCACCTGCTGGTGTTTTTCGACTGTTTCATTGATCGAAAGCCAATGTTTGAAGAACGGCGCGGCCGGCCAGCCGGATTTGTCGGAAATGTTCGTGGTGCGGAATGTGTACCTGATGAAAGCCCGCAATTATGTGAAGCGCCAGGGCGCTGCCCAGTTTGGTGAAGGTGGTCTCGGTCACGATGTGCTGATCGCTGCCGGCAGGGACGGACTGATGCCCGAATCGGTGTACAGCGGAAAGCTGCCCGGCCAGGAGCAGTTCAACCACGGCAAGATGGCCGATACTTTGAAGAAATTCCTGGATACGTTGTTGCGCCGCCGCCCGGTGGACCCGAAGTGGGAGCAGGGTTTCGCCGCGCTGATGGACCAGTACATGGGCGCAGCGCCTCCCGCTAAATTCGAGTATAACGGCAAAACCTATACGCCGCAGGAATATGCGAAGCAGGTGGTAAAATTCGATCCTGCCGATTATGTGAGCCTGACTTCGTTCACGCATCACCCTTTTTATTCCTCCTTTGTACTGGAATTGCCAGATAACCATGCCAACGGGAGTTTCTACAACATATCGCTCAACGAGCTGATCGGGGCGACCTGGAATGCCGTGCAGAAGGGATATACGGTAATGTGGGACGCGGATGTGAGCAATCGTGGGTTCGCGCACGACGGGGGCTACGCCCTGAGCCCGAAGTATGACAGCCTCTGGAACCGCCAGCAGCCGGACCCGTCGGCGGCTGAAGTGAACGTGACGCCGGAGTACCGGCAGGAGCTGTTCGAAAAGCTCGTGACGCAGGACGATCACCTGATGCATATCACGGGGATTGGCAAGGGGAAAGGCGACAAGCGCTTTTTCATTGTGAAGAATTCCTGGGGAGTGGGGTCGAAATTTGAAGGCTACCTCTATGTATCGGAGCCGTATTTCGCCGTGAACACGATTAATGTGGTGGTTCCGAAAGCTGCGCTGGATAAGGAATTAAAGAAGAAATTGCAGTTGCTGTAAAGATGAGATACATATAAGATTCATGAAGAAGCAGGACGTTCGTCCTGCTTTTTTTATGTTTTGCTGTCGGACAACAGTTCGAGGATCGCTACATCCAGCGCATCTGCCAGTTGAGACAGTGTGCGGAGTGTAACATTGATCTCACCGTTTTCCATCCGGGAAATGTCTGCATTGTCGACGTTGCAACGTGCAGAGAGGTCGCGTTGGCTGAAGCCTCTTTCCTTTCTGATTCGGCGGAGATTTGTTCCGAAAAGGCGCAATATATCCGGGGCCTGGGTTGACATTTTTAGTTTGCTTCCAAAAGGTTCAAGATCATCGAATTATTTCTTTTTTCCGCTGGGCAGAGGCCCAACGTGCTGAAAAAATATTTCGACAGGTTACTGTAACTCTTGCTGGTAAAGAGTTTCGGAGAATGTGAATGAGGAAGCAATACGAAAAAAAATCAATGCAGGATACTGAATTCGGTGTAGTGTTGCAGGGGGCCGTCGGTTATATCGAGGCCGGAGACCTTGGCGCCGGAGGGGCCGATTTTGCACCAGTCGATGAATTCTTTCATGGCGGAGGCGGGGCCTTCGGCTGCGATCCAAACATGACCGTCGGGCAGATTTTTGACCTGGCCTTTGAGGCCCATGCTGGCGGCCACGGATTTGGCGGTGGCCCTGAAGTAAACGCCCTGCACCATTCCTTTGACTACGATTTCTTTATGCAACATAATTACGGGATCGGTTTATAAACTAACAAAATTGGTTACCGGGTGGTTTATCCGGCGGCGATGGTGGCCTGGAGCTCGGGGATGCCCGGGGCAACGAGGGTTTGTCCGCCGGGGTAGAAGATAAAGAAACGGGCCAGGCCTGTTTCCGGATCTTCTACCATGTGGATTTGAATATATCGGGATGGATGAAAGTAAAAGTATTCGTTGACGGGAGGTTCCACGCTTCTGCGGAGTTGTTCCAGCTGGAAGCCTGCGCGGCTGAGCCAGGAGAACACTGTTTGTTCCGCAGAGGGGGATGCGTTTCCCTGTTTATATATCGGTTTGAGCGGCACCCATTCCATAACTTTAAATTTACTGGCGGTTAGTGAGCCGTTTGCTGGGCAATTGCCCAACAACCGGAAATTTTTGTTATTGACTATCGTTTTGTTTACGCAGGCACACGGCACCGGGTTGCCGGGAGCGTGGCTTGGCTTCAGATCTGGCGCGCTACGGCTTGTTCTTCGGGCTGTGTGCATCCTTCCTCAGGTTTTTAAATCATTCATTTTGAAAACGTTACCTCAGATTGGACAAGCCTTCGGCCGGTTTCGGAGGTGGCCTGCGTCGCCAGATCGGCCTTTAAGCTTCTCGTTTCCAAAGCTTTAGCTTCATGCCTGGAGCTTGACGGCTTGCCAATGGGGCAGCGTGCACCCACATCGGGCCTTTAAGTTCATCATTTCCAACGAGTTCGATCTCGCAGGTGATCCGCGTCCCAGATTTTCAAGCTTGTTATTTTCAAAGCTTTAGCTGCTGGTCAGTCAAACCATGTGTGAAATCCGGACAACCTGCGTCCCAGGTCGGACAATTAAGCTCAGCATTTCCAAAGCACGACCCTCAGATCGGACAAGCCATTCCTTACTCCCGGGCGCTTTGGCCAGGAAGCAGTTACGTAATTCACTGTTAAAGCAAATCAACCTCGGGCTGGCCGGCGCTTTCCGCTATTCGGGCGAAAACTCCGGCAGATCCCCACGGGAATTTAGCGTACGGGCAATGGTATGGCCTCCCTTGTTGAAGGATGCATGCCTCCATCGGACATCCATCGGGCCATTTGATCCCCGGCCCGCGCCCCGGCAGGCAGCACATCGATCATTGACAAACGATATCCCGCCACCAGGCCAGAAAGCCAGTGATCCCATTTTCCATATTACCGGTGCATGCCCAAAAAGCACGCGAATACAAGGGTTTATTTCCTGAATCGGATGGGTTGTAAGTAGTGGGTTAGGGTAGAAGGGGCCGGGTGATAAACGCCCGACCCGTAACTAAATGATACTGACTCTAAAAAATATATTCAACAGTTGCGACTGTAGTTTGATAAACATTCCGGCCCCCGGGACATCGCTCCCGAAGCCGCGATAATGCGCCACACACGCCCGGCCATTTACGCCGCACGGTGGAACAACGGATGGCTCGACGGAACTTCCCGGCCAAACATAAAATCCCGCACCACCTCGTAACGGTCACCGCCCGCAGCACGCTTCAGCAAACTGAAACTGTGGCAATGAAAACTCCGCACGAACACCTTGCCCGACAAATAAGGCGACAACTGCGCAAACTGATGCGGCTGCAGCGAACGCGCCAACGCTATATGCGGACGATAACCCGCCGGTTGCAATTCGAACGCCTGCATCACCTTCCGGTGCAATTCCTCCAACGGCTTCGGATTGGCGACATTCACATAAAACATGTGCCGGCCACTGGCATGACGACTGTGATCGATCCGGGACGTATACACCGTAAACGCCGACTGATCCGCCACCAAACGCTCCAGCATCGTCACAAACAATTGCTCGTAACGCTCCGGAAATTCCGATCTGAACAAGGCAATGTGCGCCTGTGAAAATGATCCGGCAGCCGTTCCCAGCTCCTCCGCTATCAAATGCTTGTACGTGCTCACATCCTGAACCGTCTGCGCGTCCGGATGCACTACCAGCATGTAATCGTGTAATACTTCCTGTTCCATGGCATTTATGATTATGCAATCATCAATTCGAAACAACCGTTATCATGTTCAGCACCAGGATAACAGCGCCTCCTTTCACAACACAAACATACGAATAAAATTGGCAAATACTAAAAAAGTTAGCAAAAAATACTAAAAAAAATGGCCGAAAGGCATAACCCCTTCAGCCACCATATCTTACAATCGCTTACAAGCTCTTGATGATCGCCGCGAAATCTGCCGCCACCAGCGATGCGCCGCCGATCAGCCCGCCGTCCACATCCGCAGAAGCAAACAACTCCGCCGCATTCGAAGGCTTCGCACTGCCGCCGTACAGGATCGTCAAACCCGCAGCCGCTTCCTGGCCATACTTCGCCGCGATCTGCCCGCGGATAAACGCATGCATGTCCTGCGCCTGCTGCGCGCTCGCCGTCAAACCCGTACCAATTGCCCAGATCGGTTCATAAGCAATCACCACCTGCTGCAAAGCCGCAGCATCCAGGTGATACAGGCTTTCTTCCAGCTGCTTCGCCACATAAGCGTTCTGCGTCTCCGCTTTCCGCACTTCCAGCGGCTCGCCGCAGCAGAATATAGGCTTCAGCCCGTTGGCCAGCACCTGGTCGATCTTCTTCGCCAGCTGCGCATTCGTTTCATTGAAATATTCCCGGCGCTCGGAATGCCCCAGGATCACGTAGTCGATGCCTACAGACGCCAGCATGGCGGCAGACACCTCGCCGGTATAAGCGCCCGACTTCTCGCTCGCACAGTTCTGCGCGGCCACAAACACGTTGGGTTGGTTACGGGTCAATGCTTTTACCTGCTGCAGGTACGGAAAAGGCGGGGCGATCACCACAGCCTGGTCTCCAGATAAAGTAATGCCGGCCGCCAGGATATCCTTCACCAGCTGCTCGCCTTCCGCGAGGGTCAGGTTCATCTTCCAGTTGCCTGCTACGATCTTCTTTCTCATGATTTTACGGTGCTTTTGATAAGTGGCGCGAAAAATACGCATTTATCCCCGAAATATTCGGGTCAGAATTTCCCGGTCCGCCTCCGACAACTGCGCGCCCTTGAGCCGCATCCACGCATCCGCGTCCCGCAGCGCCTCTTCCAGCCGGTATTTGTCCGTAATGCCGGCCCCGCCCCAACTGAAGGAGGGGAGGAACTTAGGCGGAAAATTACCGCCAAAAACGTTGCAGCTCACGCCCACCACGGTACCGGTGTTGAACATGGTATTGATCCCGCAACGGCTGAAATCGCCCATCATCACGCCGCATTTGGTCCCGGCCGGCCAATATTCCTGCTTCGCTTCCATCCAGATCCGCACTTCGCGGGCGTTGTTCTTCATATTGGAACAGCTGGTGTTGGCGCCCAGGTTGCACCATTCGCCGATCACCGCGTCGCCCAGGTAGCCGTCGTGCCCCTTGTTGGAATGCCCGAAAAAGACGGAATTCTTGATCTCCCCGCCAGCCACGCTCCGCGGGCCTAACGTAGTGGCGCCATAAATCCGGCTGCCCATCTTCAATACCGCGCCTTCGCCCATGGCGAATGCCCCCCGCACCAGGTTCCCTTCCATGATCTCCGCATCCTTCCCCACATAAATCGGCCCCGCCGAAGCATTCAGCACACTGCATTCCACTTTCGCACCCGGCTCCAAAAACACCTGTTTCGGGTTCACCACCTGGTTCGTCGCGGAAACCGGCGCCGATTTCCGCCTCTTCGTCAACAACGCAAAATCGTCGCGCAGCGCCGATTCGTTATGGCGGACGATATCCCAGGGCCTGTCGACCCGCCGGATCTCGCCCTCATACTCCAGCCGCACCAGCGTGGCGGGGGCGAAGAAGTCATCGCCGCTGATGAGTTTGGCCAGCAGCCTGCCGTTTTTGTACAGTTCCTGCCCCGGCTCCATGGCGGCGAGCGTTTCCACGACGCCGGCGGAGGGCAGCAGGTGCCCGTTCACCAATACGGTAATAGCGCCCTGCGGGGCTTTCTGCAGGGGATATTTGGCCTGGAGGTACTCGGCTGTAAAGCTGCTGAGCGGCCCGGTGCCAAGCCATTTTTCCCATTTTTCGCGAATAGTGAGGATACCCGTACGGATTTCCGCAACGGGCCGGGTGTGCGTGAAAGGGTAGAGTTCGTCGCGCTCGGGCGTATCAAACAGGATGTAGTGACGGTTCATAACCCGGCGAAAATAAAAAATCCCGCCGAAAGCATTCGGCGGGATCGTAAAAATATTCGGAAGATGCCTTATTTAGCCTCTTTCTTGTAACGTTTGTTGAATTTGTCGATACGGCCTGCGGTATCTACCAGTACGTTCTTACCGGTATAGAACGGGTGAGAAGTATTGGAGATCTCAAGCTTGATCAACGGATACTCGTTACCGTCTTCCCAGGTGATGGTTTCGCGGGTAGGAGTGGTGGATTTGCCCAGGAAGCTATCCCCGTTGGACATGTCTTTAAACACTACGAATCTATAATTTTCCGGATGAATTCCCTGTTTCATATCAATAAGTTAATAAATACAGAGCGCAAAGGTAAAGCAATAATTTGAAAATGCAAAGAAATTTTAGCTTTTCATATTCACATACTGGAGCGCGATTCCCAGGTTCGCTTCGCGGCATTTCTGTATAACGTCTTGTAAATCATCGATTTTTTTACCCGTAACGCGAACAATGTCATCCATGATCGCGGCCTGCACCTTCAAACCGGAATCTTTGATCATCTTCACGATTTTCTTCGCATCGTCCTGCTTGATCCCGTTGCGGACAGGCACTTCCTTCTTCACCACCTTCCCGCTCACATAATGCTCCTTGCTCAGGTCGTAAATCTCAGCAGCCAGCCCCTGGCGCATGCTCCGGCTGATCAGCACGTCGATCACCTGGTCCAGCTTCATGTCCGACTCCACTTCCAGCTTCACGATCATTTCCTTCTTATCCAGGTCGATTTCCACGGGCGACCCCTTGAAATCGTAACGGTTGTTGATTTCTTTTTTAACGGTGTTGATGGCGTTGTCCAGGGTCTGGAGGTCGACTTTGCTCACGATATCGAAAGACGGCATATGCGCGGGTTTTTTAAAGGGTGATGAAACGAGCGACAAATATAAACAAAAAACCGCCACCGGAACCGGCAGCGGGGATGAGATTAGAATGGCGGAGAATGGTTACATGAGCGGGTAAAGAGCCTGCATGCGCTTATTTGTCGTCCTGCGCATGGATTTGCAGGTTCGATTGTTTCCCACGTATAGTAACGTTGTCGTTTTCGAGATATTGTTCGTATTTCTTTTTTACGTCGTCCGGTTGCTTTTTCCCGTTGATGAAGAATTCGTTCCCTTTCTTCTGGATATCGAATCCTTCGTTGCGGTCGATCAGCTTGTCGGATTCCAGTTTCTGCAACAGGTTGTTGTAATTCCGGGTGGAAGCCCGGTTCTTTTCGGTAAGGCTGCGGTGGGCTTCGGCGGTGCGCAGGGCGCGCTCATGTTCCTTTGCCGCCCTTTCCCGGGCGATGACCTGGTGCTTTTCGGACAGGTCGCGCTGTGCCTGGGCGCGGAGCACCTCCTGGCGGGCCCGCTGGCTGCTGGCCATGGCTTCTGCCTGGAATTTGGCGTTATCCCGGTGGTATTTTTCGGCATCCGTCCGGTATTTCGCTGCGTCGCGGCCGTATTTTTCGGCTTCCTTGCGGTGTTTGAATTCTTCTTTCCTGAGTTTTTCGATCGCATTTTTGATTTCTTCCTGTTGTGCTTTCCAGTCGATCTTTTCGAGGTTTTTCAGTGCATTTTTCAAATTTTTCTCCCAGTCTTCCTTTTTGATCTTCTGTTTCACGGATTCGTCGAGATCTTCCCATTTCATATCGCTCATCGCGTCGAGCTGCATCCGGAATTTGGACAGATCGATATCCTGCAGCTGCCGGAGGGCGTTTGCCTGGAGCTCGCGTATGTTGATATTCATGTTTTTAAACATGCTGGAATCGAAGGTGAAATGCTTGTCGAAATTGAAATTGTGGTTGAATTTGAAAGATTGCTGCATATTGATGTAGCTATCTTCGAACTCTTTCCTCTCCTCGGCCGACATGTCGTCGATTGAATTATACGTTTTTTCCTTTCCCTGTTTGTCGCGGATGATGATCCTGCCGCCGGGCACTACGGTATCGCCGGGTGTGTAGTGGTACACGGCGCCGGTGCTCCTGTCAAACACCACCTGCTGCGGGAAGGCGGCCACGGGCGGAACGGGCGGGTTGGGTGGAATGATGCCGGGCTGCGGCGGCGTGGGCGGCGCGGGGCGAGTGGATCAGGACGCCGTGCAGGTCGTCTGGCGCAGGCGGCGCCAGAAGCCGGGTCTCATAGACGGGCAGGCGGGTCACGCCATGCTGAGGCAGAAGCG
>NZ_CALNBI010000015.1 GCF_937874145.1 uncultured Chitinophaga sp.
CGTCCTCACACCGTCTTTAACGGCCTTCATTTTTTCCCTAAACTACCCTCCCCCTATTTTCCTGCCCTGCAAATCGTATTTTTACCGCATGTTCGATTTCAGGTTAAAAGTTTTCCATACGGTGGCCAAGCGGCTCAGCTTCACCAAAGCGGCGGAAGAGCTGTTCATTTCGCAGCCGGCCGTCACCAAGCACATCCACGGGCTGGAAGAGCAGCTGGGGCTGGCATTGTTCGAGCGCATCGGCAACCGCATCCGGCTCACCCAGGGCGGCAGGCTCCTGCAGCAATACGCCAGCCAGATATTCCTGCTCTACGGCAACATGGAATATGACCTCCACCAGCTGAAGCAGGACTCCGGCGGCCTCCTGAACATCGGCGCCAGCTCCACCATCGCGCAGTATTACCTCCCGGGCGTATTGGCCCGCTTCAACCAGGAGCACCCCGCCATCCGTACCTCCCTCATCAACGGCAACACCGAACAAATAGAACAGGCGCTGCTGGATAAAGACATCGAAGTGGGCATTATCGAAGGCCATTCCCGCAACCCGCAGCTGAAATACACGGAACTGGCCAAAGATGAGATCGCCCTCATCTGCAACGCCCGTTTCAAGCCACCGGGGAAAGGCTCCCTCACCAACGAAGACCTCCGAAAAATCCCGCTCCTCGTGCGCGAGCACGGCTCCGGGACCCTCGAAGTCATCGTCAACGAGCTCAAAAAACTCGAACTGAAGCTCACCGACCTCAACGTACTCATGCACATGGGCAGCTCAGAAGGCATCAAATCCTACCTCCGCGAAGCCCCCTGCGCCGCGTTCCTCTCCCTCCGCGCCGTACAGGCCGAACTGGATAGCGGCGCCCTGAAAGTGCTCCCTGTCAAACAATTCAAGCTCATCCGGAAATATCATTTCATCCACCCCCAGGGCCAGCAACATAAACTCGCCCAGCTGTTCATGAAATTCGCCAAAAAACAGTCTGACTGACACGCATTAAAAATCCCCGTGGCGCCGGCGCCACGGGGATTTTACTTTCACACCGGCATTGGCTTACAAGGCCTCCGTGGCCGTCTGCAAATCCAGTTTATTCCAGTCTTTGATGTTGATTTTCAGGGTATGGTTCCCGGGAATGCTTACCTGCACTTCCTTTTCCGCCGGCTTTACCGCCGTCAGCAAAGCTGACGCCGCAAATATCTTCACGTTCCGCACGCCGCTCCGGTTACCCAGGCGCAATTCTCCCAGCTCCGGCGCCACGTTCACTTCGCACTCCTTACCTGCGCCGGAAGCGATGCCGCTGATCGTCAGCGCGCGCACCTGGTCGCCCACCAACCTGGAAAAAGTAAAGGAGAAAGGCTGCTCTTCCTGCATGGCGATCTTCACCTGCGATGCGTCCGCATTCATCTTCACCACGTCTACCTGCCCAGGCTTTGTTTGCACGCCTTCCAGCTTCACGGTGGTACCGTCCGGCAGGATGGAATTGTAGGTATACGTGCCTTTGCCGTTGCCGACGATCCTGCGCGACAGCTCCGCGCCTTTCGGCAGCATATACGCACCGTCCACGAGGTAGCAGGGCATGGAATCGGGAATATTGCTGTACAGCTTCCCGTTGAAATTGCCGGTTTTACGGCCTTCCGCGTCGGTAATCTCCAGGTCCGCCGGGCTCAGCAGGAAGTCTACCACGAATTCCTTCAGCCCGAAAACACCGGAATACGGAAGGTCATGATCGCTGTAGAGATACTTGCCGTTGCTGATATTTCCCAGCGTGATCTTTTCCGCGCTCGAAACCTTGATCAGGTTTTTCTTCGCATCTTCCACGTGATAATCGAAATGCAGGATGCCGTTTTCATTCCGGAAGCGGATATAGCAATCCGGATTTTCCGGGTGGTTGCAATCCCAGCAATACAGGCGCACGTCGTGCAGGTCGTTGACGGTCGAAGTTTTCTGCGCATTCAGCTTCGCGCCTTTGTGGCCTTTCGGATAGCGGAATTTGTAGGGCATGATGCAATGGGTGGACCCCAGCTTGCTGGCATACCCTTTATCCCATATCGCGCCGGAAGGAATGAAGAACAACAGGGGCGCCTGGTGCGCGTCGCAGCCTTTCTTGAACACCGTTTCTATCGCGCGGGCCGTCTGTTCCACCATCGCCAGGCCTTTGCGGCTCTGGTCATGGAAATGAATGAGGCTGTCCCGGCTCAGGAGCCGCCCATGCACCCAGGTCAGCTTCGCGTGGAGCTTGCTGCGCGGTGTGGTATAGGTATCGTTGTCGCCTTTCCAGAACTTATCCGCCACGATGCTCGACAGCGCCGTACAGAATCCCGTTGCATACCCGCCCTTCGCTTCTCCGAGCAGGTATTTGTGATACAGCCCGTAAAACGCGCCCGTCAGCGGTGCATTCCTGAACATTTCAAACACTACTTCCGCGGTACCGAAAGTTTCCTTAAACCCTTTCCAGGAAGGCGCTCCGTCCTTGAAGTTGCCGAATGCGAAATTGTGCTTTCCGTATTCGAAAGGAATGCCCAGCTCCAGGACTTTCTTCGTCGACACTTTATTGCTCACCATCCCGTCGGGATTGTGGATCTGCAGGATGTATTCGGCTGCCTGCATATGTACCGCGTCTTTCGGCACGAGGAACGCCACTGCCGTTTCCGTCACCGTGGGCGTTACGGCCGACTTCCCGTTGATCAGCACATACGCGCCGGGCAGGAAGCCCTGTCCCGTAATGGCCATCACTTCGCCGGGGATCAGCACGTCGGGCACTTTATCGATACGGGGCTTCACCCACACCGCATAGGGATTGCTGTAAATATTATCGGACTGGCGCAGCACCCGCAGCACCTGCCTGCCCGCTTTCGCTTTCGCGGGAACTGTAGCCGTAAGGCTTTGGTCGGGATTGAGGGTAGCTTTCAGCACGCCGGCGTTCTCCATCACCACTTTATCGCCTTTTACGAAAGCAGTGCCGCTGATGGTGATCTTGTTGCCGGGGAAAGTATACGCCGGTTCCACTTCGGTGATAAAAGGCCGGCTGAGTAATTCCTCCCACTCATCCTCGCTGAAGGTGAAAAATTCCAGTGTCCCGTTCCTGCCGGCGGATTTGCCTTTGGGCCCTGTTTTGCCGGGTTGGCCTAATGCGCCGGTCTGCCCGTCGCGCCCTGTACGGCAGGCGCCGATGTTGCCGGATTTACCGCCTCGGCCGCCGGGGCCGCCATCCCCACCAACACCACCATCGCCTGCGTCTCCGCCATCGATTCGCGGGGTAAAGGGGCTATCAGAGATGGATTTTTCCAGCATGCCGTCGGGCACGCCGATGAGGACGTAACCGCCATCGCCACCGTTGCCGCCCTGTCCGCCGTTACCACCCGGACCGCCGTCTCCTCCATGCCCGCCGTTACCGGCTTCGTGGTTGATCCAGCAGCGTGTTTTGGCAACGGATTCGCGGCCTCTTTTGCCGTCGGCTCCTCTCCCGCCATGACCGCCGCGCTGGCCTTTGCCGCCGGTGCCGCCGTCTTCGCCGCGGAGATCGAAATTGGGTACGTTCACCAGTTCCTTCACCCACAGCTGCACATTTGGCGCGGGGCGGCCGGTGGTGCCGTTTACGCCTGCATCGCCGCGTTTGCCGGGCATACCATCGCGGCCGTGATCGGTGCCGGGGATGAGCACCACGCCGGGGAAGCCTTGTCCGTCGAGCGAGGCGTCGTCGGGCATATGCGCGGGTTTGCCCTGCGGATGTTTCCAGGTGATGAGCGCATTTTTGCCGCAGATGAGTTTATCCGCGATGAGCATCAGCGTGTGGATTTCAGGGGCGATTTCGAGGGTGGTGTTGCTGAGGTCGAGTGTGCCGGCCATGATCACCGCCGTGTCCGCCTTGATCTTTCCTTTAACCGGCGCATTGAGTTTGATACCGGCTTTCGGGGACGCGATCATGTGCCAGCCGGCCGTTACCTTGTACAGCGGCTTTTTCAGCACGAGGGGGCTGAGGTCTGTCAGCAGTTTTACGCCGAACTGTTGCCGGATCTGGCGGATCTGTTCGAGCATGGCGCTGGTTTGTGCGGGATCGGATTCTACTTTCACCGCTACTTTGCCGCCGAATTTCTTGTTGAATTTTTCTTCCAGCTTCTTCGCGTTTTCCACGCGGCCTGCCAGCAGTTGCGGCGCGGGGCGCAGCTTGATGAGCCGCGCATCATCGTCGGCCTCTCCGGGTACGATGTGGTTTTCAACGGGTGCGGGAACGATGGTTTTCCTGCGCCGGGAAATGGTTTGCTTCTTCTGGATCGTTTTCATGTGGATCTTTTTTTTGGGGGTTGATGAATTAAAAAATTGTTGCGGTTAACCAACGGGAGCAAAGATGGAAATCCGTGAAAAGAAATGACTGGTGGAATTAATCAATGGTGTTTCCGGGTTAACGGGAACCGCAAACGGGATAGCCGGGGTATGTGAGGAAATGAAAAAGCCCCCGGTCGCGGGGGGCATCAAATTAAAATACGGCGGCATGCACAGTATCCATCCCCGGAAATCATCCCGGAGCCATTATGTAAAATGCTTACAAACGCATCAGCACTCGGAATAATCCGAAGAAAACGTACCGTTCACGGCGTACAGCGAATCGATGCGGATATCGGTACCATCGGCCAACCGGAACCATTTTTCGCCGTCCTTCTCGAACAATTCCCGGATCAGCCCGTTTGCGCGGGTTACACCGTTGTCTTCATACAATACGGAAGCCGTTTGCTGCTGTTCGTACAGCGCCACGATCAGCTCATGGAAAGAGCCTTTTGCAGGGAGGGTTTTTCGGGTGTCGCTCATATTGCGAAGGTACGGATTTGTGCCGAAGCGCGCCGCCGGGATCGTGGGTGCTGTCATCCGGATCGTGGTTGTCGCGCAAAAAAAAGAGCCGCCTGGTGAGGCGGCTCTTCGTTTTATCTGCGGACAGGATTATTCCACGTCTTTCGTCGTGTTCAGTTCCACATACTTCGCTTTCCGCCCTCTCAGCCTGATGTTGAGCAACTCCACGATCAGCGAGAAGCCGAGGCAGGAGTAGATGATGCTCTTGCTTACTTCCTGGTGGAAGCCGCTGGCAATCAGAACCACGCCGATTACGACGAGGAATGTCAGCGCCAGCATCTGCAGCGTAGGCTGTTTGTTAATGATGCGGGTTACCGGGCCGGCAAACAACATCATGATGATGATCGACACCACCACCGCGATGATCATGATGATCACATTTTCCACGAGGCCCACGGCCGTCAGGATGGAGTCGAAGGAGAAGACCGCATCCACCAGCACAATCTGGAACAAAACGGCGCCCAGGCTTTGGTACACCTTTTTGGCCTTATTGTCTTCATGTTCGGTGGATTGCAGCTTGTGGTGGATTTCAAGCGTGCTTTTCACGATGAGGAACAGGCCGCCGGCCAGGAGGATAATGTCCTTCCAGCTGAGTGGTATGACCGTACCATTGATCCATTTGAAATCTACCACCGGGTCTTTCAGCCCGATGATCCAGTTGATGCAAAGCAGCAGCGCCACCCTGAACACCATCGCGAGACTCAAACCCACGTTACGGGCTTTCCGTTGCTGGTGTTCGGGCAGTTTACCCGCCACGATGGAAATAAAAATGATGTTGTCGATGCCCAGCACAATCTCCAGGAAGCACAGCGTCAGCAGGCTGATCCAAACGCCAAGGTCGGCGAAGTCGGGTAAGATGAATTCCATTTATCGGTGTTTACAGGTTCAGTCGAAATCAAAAAAATCGCCCAGGAATCCTTTTTTCTTCTTGGGATACTTGTGGCGGTCGTCGTAGTAATCCTTGTCGCGGTGGTCGTACCGGCGCTGATCTTCGCGGGAGCGGTCGTCGTAGCTCCGCTGATCGCTGCTGCTGCTGCGGCGTTCGTCGTACTCCAGCAATTTGTCCAGCTCGCCTTTGTCCAGCCAGATGCCCCGGCAATTGGGGCAATAGTCTATCTCCACATTATTACGCTGCGACATCAGCAACGTTTCGTTGCAATTCGGGCATTTCATCTTATAAGGTTTTATAATTTACGTAAATAAATGATCCCGTTCCTTCTTATACAGAAAAAATCGGGCCGCCCCGGATCCGGGGAAAAGTGTGGAAGGATCAAAACAGGCTGAACCTGTGGAGGAAATTATAGTACGCAGGCCGCGCCCAGGCGCCGCCGGTATAATGGGATTCGCAGGCCGCATACAGTGGTACGGCGGCCGATTTCCTGAAAAACTGTTGTTGCTTGTGTTGCTTTTGCTGCCGCGTGGCCGCTTCCAGCCGGAGGCTGACTTTACACGCTTCGGGGATTTCGTTTTCGTGGTGGATGGATTCGGGCACCCGCACCATCCGTTGCCCCCCGCCGTCGGGGAACACGTCGGGCATGGCGGATACGAGGCTCAGCAACAGCAGTACGATGATGCGGAACCGGGCGCCGGGGGTCATATGTGCGGCGGGATTATGCATAAGCGAGCACGGCCAGCATCTCGCGCTGGAGGGATTGGCCCTTGTCGTCGTTATACCATTTCTGGATTTCTGTCTTTATCGTCTCGAAATCTGCGTTTTCCGCTTTCAGCTGGTCGTACACCGCCTGGCACGCTTCGGGCCGGGGCCCCCAGGTGAAAAGGTCCTTCCCTTCCGCATCGCGGGAAATGAGCTTGGGAATGGATTTGCCGCCGTTGGTGAGATAATGCTGAATGAGGAAAGGTTCCGCATCGCGGAGCTGGTATTCCGTGGTAACGAGCGGATTGAGCGCCGCCAGCATCTCCAGGAACGGGATGTTGTGGCGGCATCGCCGCACCAGGGCTCGGTGATGATCACCCAATGCTGCGGCTGGGTGATACGGGCCATCGCATCGCGCATACCGGGCGTGATTACACCCGTTTTGAACCAGCGCTGCTGCCGCGACCAGTTCAGCCGGGCATAATTGAGATAGTCCGGGTTATTATAAGGTGCGGGCGGCTCCGGGTTGTTGATGATGTGCTCGAAAATCAGCAGGTAATTCGCAAAGTCCATGTCACTGTTCTTTTAAGCAGGAATACCGGATCGCTCCAGCCATCCCCCGATGATTTTTTTAAATGCGACGGCGGCATGATGCACCTGCACCTGCCATTCTTCCGCGGCATTGCCGTCGGCCCCGTCTGAAATATATTTAAGGCATAGGAAGGGAATCCCTTCTTTCCGCGCGATGAGCGCCAGCGGATACGCCTCCATGTCGATGACGTTGTAATCGTCGGTTTTGTGGTCCATCTCGAAGCTGTCGCCCGTACCGCAAATGCCCTGCGGCAGTCCGGGCAGGGAAAGCCCGTATTGCAGCACGGGCTCTTCACCGGAAAGGGGCGTTTCATACAGCCGGAAACCGAGGCCGCGCACGTCCATATCGCGCTGGATGAACTGCGTGCAACACACCACCTGGCCCCGGGCGAACGTATGGCTGCCGGCGGAACCGAGGTTCACGATAAGCGAGGGTCGGTTTTGCTGCAGATATTTTGCGAGATGGTAGGCGGCGTTGACTTTGCCGATCCCTACGATGAGGGGTTTGCAGGCGTCAAATTCCCCTGCCGCTTCCGATTCCAGCGCAAAAACCAAAAGCGGTTCCTGCTGCAGGAGTGCTGAAATATGGTCCAATCCTTCGTTTCCGTTAATCATATAACTACTTCAAATAATGTAATCCCCAAAAATCGATATCAAATTTACGATTTTTACCCCAAATGGTTTGTCTTTAACGTTTCACTAACAGGAAAACGGGCCGCATCCCCGCGCGCCTTTTTTACGTACATTTATATCATTTCCCATTACCAACCTTCGCAGGCAGGACAGCATCATTCAGGCATGGACATTCATTATTAGCGCCTGCGGAACAAACCCCACCATCGTTATGCCACAATATGTCATCGAACGCGATCTGCCGGGAGCAGGGCAGCTGACTCCCGACGAACTGAAGGCCGTTTCCCGGACCTCCTGCGATGTGCTGGACAAACTCGGGCCAGACATCCAATGGGTGCACAGCTACGTCACCGGCGACAAGATTTTCTGTATTTACCAGTCTACCGGCGAGGCGCTGATCCGCGAGCATGCGCGCCAGGGCGGCTTCCCCGTCACCGCGATCCATGAGATCAAATCGGTGATCAACCCCGCCACGGCGGGCTGACCGGCATCCATCCTTTTCCCATACGCGGCGCAGGGTGCCATCCTGCCGCTCCAACTTACGTTCGCGCCATCCGGCGCCTTTGCCCGCGTACATTCTACTCAGCTTCCCTCTCCGCGCGGGCACATTCGCAGCGGCAGCGTTAACGCGTGCCATCTCCCCCAATGCACCATCATGATAAGCAGCTTGGCGTTCTGCCTTATCCTTCTTACTTTTACCGCGTTTCCCCCTGTCACATATTTGGCTTATCATTAACATGTAATTGTACGCAGATGTTTTAATTTTGGCGGCAGAATGCATAACGCGCGCCTTCACATCGCGTACCTAAAACGAGAAACCGGACCATGCCAAAGCTCAGACCGCCGAAGAAACGAATCTTTAGAGTGTTGATTATCACCGTGGCTGCCTTCCTGCTGCTCATTGCCACGGGCGCCATCGTACTATATACGCAGCAGCAGCGGATCACCGCCATGGCCGTCGCCGAGCTGAACAAGCAATTCAAAGGCGAATTGTCGGTTGCCAGCAGCAATATCACCCTGTTCAAGAACTTTCCGAATATTTCCATCGCGCTGCACGATGTGCGCTTCTTCCCCGACAAATCGCGCCGGGGGCAGCCGCTGTATGAAGTCGAGCACCTGTATGTGGGCTTCAGCCTCCCGGGGCTCCTCAGCGGCAAATACCATGTGCGCCGGCTGTTCCTGAAAGGCGGGTACGTGGAACTGGTGCGGGAAAGGAACGGCAATTTCAACATCGTGGAAGCCAAGACCGTGCAATCTTCCCGCCCCTCCGCTCCTGCAGCGGACTCCGCCGCGCTGGATATCGACTTGCGCAAAATGGTCATCCGCGACATGCGCATCGCCTATCTCGATAAATCCAGCGGCCAGCGCATCACATCCCAGATCGACAAACTGACGGCCTCCTTCAAAAACAACGAAACTGAATTGTCCGTGGGGCTCGACGCAGACCTGGAAGCGGATGCCACCAGTCCGGCAGACACTACTTTCTTCCGCCATAAACACCTCGTGCTCGACATCCACGCCGATTATAATAAATCCACCCGCGCCCTGCGCATTCCCACCGGCAGCATCCGCCTGCAGGACGCCGCCTTCCGCCTGGAAGGCACCGCCACGCTGGGTACGCCCGCGCAGGTCGATTTCACCGTTAAAGGCGACAAGCCAGATATAAACCTGCTCGCCGCTTTCATCCCCGGCGATGCCGCGGCCATGCTCGAGCCCTTCCGCTACGACGGCCGCATTTATTTCGACGGTAAAATCAAGGGCATCCTCGCCAAAGACACGCTGCCGCTCATCGAAGTGGCTTTCGGCTGCGAGGACGCCTGGTTCCTCAACCAGAAAGCGGGCAAGAAAGTCGACAGCCTGGGGTTCCGGGGCACATACACCAACGGCGAAGGCCATTCGCTGCGCACTTCCGAGATACGGCTTTCGAACGTAGCGGCGCGCCCCGGCAAAGGGATCTTCGCGGGCAATTTCGTGATCCGCGACTTCACCGACCCCAAGGTGGTACTTCAACTCAAATCCGAACTGGAGCTGGGCTTCGTGGGAGAATTCCTCGGCATCCCTGACCTGCAGCATATTACCGGCACCGTTAAACTCGATATGGACGTCAAGGAACTGACGGACCTCGACCTTCCCGAGCAATATCTCGGGCAGCTGAAAGACGGTGTGCAGAGCGAGCTATCGGTAGAAGGGCTGTCGTTCCGCATCCCGGGTTACCCGCACCCCGTGCGCAATATGCACCTGCATGCCGAAATGCGCAACGGGCAGGTGGTGCTCGACACGCTGGGCCTGCGTGTTGGCGGCTCCGATTTCCGCGCCAGCGGCAGCATCAGCGACCTCCTCGCCCTGATCCATGCGCCGGACAAGCCGGTCACCATGCGCCTCAAGGCCGGGAGCAATACCATCCGGATGACGGACATCTTCGCGGCCGATACGGCCCTGGCGCGCAAGGCCACGGAGGAAATCCGGGGCTTCCGGCTGGATGTGTCTTTATCGACCTCCGTTCGCCAGCTGCGCAACCCGGCGCCGCTGCCAAAGGGGACGCTTACGCTCCACCAGCTCGGTGCAGCTTTCAAGGAATATCCGCATGCTTTCCGCGACATCGGCGCCACGCTGCACATCGGGGATACTTCGCTGACATTGCGGGAATTCCGGGGAAATATCGACGCCAGCGACTTCCGCATGTCTGCCAGGGTGAACAATTACGCTATGTGGTTTAAGCCGGTAAAGAAAGGAAAAACGATGGTGGCGTTCGATTTCAAGTCGGCCCGGCTGGCGATGGAAGATCTCCTGGGGCCGAGGAGCCGCCAGCTGATCCCGCCAGGTTATCAAAAGGAAGAAGGCGCCAACATCTGGCTGCGTGCCAAAGCGGATCTGCGGTTCGACACCACGTTCCGCTTCGCGAAGATCAAGCTGGCCAATATTTCCGGGACGCTGAAGCAACACGCCCTGCAACTGGACAAAATCACCGGCAACATCCTGTACGGCGCCAACAAGATCCTTAAGGTGGATTCGCTCAAAGGCGCCATCGGCCGCAGTGATTTTGACATCAGCTTCCGTTTGTTCAACGGGAAAGATTCGCTGATCAAAAACCGCACGAACTATTTATACTTCCGCAGCAAGTTCATCGACGCCGACCAGCTCGCCGGGTACGACTTCACTGCACAGCCCGCAACTGCCGCCGCCGCCAATCCTGGCACGGCCAACAAAACCAAAATGGTGGCCGACTCTACAGCCCACGCGAAAGCTTTCAATATTTTCAAGGTGCCTTTCCCGGTTTTTGAAGTGAAGGCAGACATTGGCCGGTTCCGGTACAACCGTTTATGGTTGCAGGGGGTAACGGCGAAATTGCGTGTGCAGGAAGACCATTACATCCATCTCGATACGCTGGGCATGAAAGTGGCCGGTGGCGTCATGGGCATGCGGGGTTATTTGAATGGCAGCGATCCGGAGAAGATCTATTTCCGCAGCCGCATCAAAGTAAATAATGTGGACATGGAGAAAATGCTCATCAAGCTCGACCATTTCGGGCAAGACCTGGTGATCAATAAAAATATCAAAGGCAGGCTTTCCGGCAATATCCGCAGCCATGTGCAGATACACCCCGATTTCGTGCCCATCCTGCACGACACCAGGGCCGAGCTCGATGTGGAGATCCACGACGGCAGCCTGGTGGACTTCACGCCCATGCAGGCCATGGCAGGGTATTTTAAAGATAAAAACCTCCGGAACGTACGTTTCGATACGCTGCGCAACAAGCTCACCTTCACCAACGGCGTACTTAATATTCCGGCCATGAACATCAACTCGTCCCTGGGTTTCATGGAAATTTCCGGCAAGCAGTCGCTGGACCTGAAAATGGAGTACTACATGCGCGTTCCCATGAAAATGGTGACGCAGGTCGGTTTCCAGGCGTTGTTCGGCGGGAAGAAGCAGCATGAAGTGGATATGGACCAGGTGGATGAAATCGAGTACCGCGACACGGATAAGAAAGTCCGTTTCATGAGTATCAAAGTTACCGGCACACCGGACGATTTCAAGGTGGGATTGGGAAAAGCGAAAAGTAAATCCTGATGTGAACTTCTTTCTGCCATTCCTTTGAATTTGAGTTTCTTTTTTGGTGAATAATTGCCTATTTTGCACGTGCCTACCTTAACAACGCCGTGCATTCCCTTGCAAATGTGCACGGCATTTTCACCTATTTCAGATCATGAAGATGAAAGCATTCATCGGGATGTCGCTGATTGCCGTCCTGACAGCCGCACCGGCCATTGCCGTACCTGCGGCAGACACTTCTATTGCCGTTATTCCCGCTCCCCAGCATGTCAAGCATGGAAAAGCCCAGTTTACGCTGAACGCGCAAACCCGGATCATTGCCGCACCAGGTAACGACACCCTGCAGCAGGTGGCCCGCGACCTGGCGGCAGCCCTCCGGCGGCAAAGCGGGTTGAACCTGCAGGTAACAGCCGGCAAAACCGCAACATCCAACGCCATTACATTGCGGCTGCAATCCGACACGCTGGGCGATGAAGGCTACCGCCTCCAGGTGCAACCGGGCCTCGCCGCAATCACGGCTTCCAAACCGGCAGGTGCGTTTTATGCGGTGCAAACTTTACTGCAACTCCTGCCCGCGAAAGCCCATGCAAAACCGGTTTTACCCGCGGTTACGATTTCCGACAGCCCCCGTTTCGGCTGGCGCGGGCTGATGCTGGATGTGGGCAGGTACTACTACCCTGTTTCGTACATCAAACAGTACCTCGATTACATGGCCATGCACAAGCTCAACACTTTCCACTGGCACCTGACGGAAGACCATGGCTGGCGCATCGAGATTAAGAAATACCCGCGGCTGACGTCCGTCGGCGCCTGGCGCAACGGCACACAGATCACCAATAACCGCATCAACCATCAGCCGCACGGCGGCTTCTACACGCAGGAAGAAGTAAAGGAAGTGGTGGCCTATGCCCGTTCGAAATTCATTACCGTGGTGCCGGAGATCGAAATGCCGGGCCACAGCATGGCGGCGCTGGCGGCGTACCCGGAGCTTTCCTGCACAGGCGGGCCATTCGAAATGCCGGTTAACTGGGGCATCCGGAAAGAAGTATTCTGCGCCGGTAATGAAAAGACGTTCACCTTCCTGGAAGACGTATTAAGCGAAGTTGCGGAACTGTTCCCCGGGCAAACGATCCATATCGGCGGCGACGAATGCCCGAAAGACCGCTGGAAGGCTTGCGCCCGTTGCCAGGAAAGGATCAAAAGTAACAAGCTGAAAGATGAGCACGAGCTGCAAAGCTATTTCATCACCCGCATCGAAAAATTCCTTCAGTCGAAAGGCAAACGCATCATCGGCTGGGACGAGATACTGGAAGGCGGGCTGGCGCCAAACGCAGCGGTGATGTCGTGGCGCGGCACCCAGGGCGGGATACAGGCGGCGAAGCTGTTGCACCCCGTGGTGATGACGCCCAACCATTTCATGCACTTCGACTACTACCAGGGCGAGCATTCCCTCGAGCCCTACTGCATCAGCGGCTTTGTTCCGCTCCGGAAAGTATATGATTACGAGCCTGTTCCCGCAGAGCTCACGCCCGAAGAATCCAAATTCATCCTCGGCGTGCAGGCCAATATCTGGTGCGAATACATCCACAGCCCGGAAAGAGCTACCTATATGACCTTCCCCCGGGCCGCCGCGCTCGCGGAAACCGGCTGGAGCAGCAAAAACCGCAAGCAGTGGGACGATTTCACCCGCAGGATGGAAACGCAATACCAGCGCTACGAACAGGCAGGCATCGGCTACGCCACCAGCGCGTATAATGTGGCGTTCAGCGTGAAGAAAGACTCCGCCCGCAACAAGGCCATCGTGACGTTGGAGACAGACAGCTACCGGCCGGAGATCCGCTATACCCTCAACGGCGATGATCCCACGGCGGCATCACGCCCTTATCATCAGCCTTTTGAAGTGGAAATGCCCGTCAACATCCGGGCGGCGGTTTTCCAACAGGGGAAGCTCCGCGGCAAAGTGAGCGCTACCGCTGTATTACGCAATTCGAAATAATACTCACCTCCCCCCCAAAAAAAGCTGCCCCCGGAAGAGGGCAGCTTTTTTTTACGTCTATGAGAACTCGGGAGAACGCAATGGATTACTTGTATTCTAGCACTGGTATAGGAATCTGAGCGATATAAATGGAAGATTTCCCTTCGTGGGACGAATAATACGACGCCCACAATTGGTTCTTCCATACCAGCATGCCCGGGTAACTGCAGTCGCCGCCGCTGGGCAGGGGGATCGTTTTTCTCACTTTCCCGTCGGGGCCGGCCACGTGCACCACCATGCTGTGCTTCGGCTTGTACTGGCGCGTACCGATGATGAGGGTTTCTTTATCAAGTAGCAACAGATCCGGGCCGCCGAGGCGGTGATCCATTTTCGAGAAATTCCAGGCAGTATAAGGTGCGTCGGCCGTAGCGATAACGCCCATCTGGTCGCCGGCTTCGCGGCGGATCACGACGTACATCTTCCCGTTTTCGTCGAACCGGATGGTGCATTCGTTCGGCTCGCCGTCCAGGTTCAGCCGGGAAACATGCCTGAAATATTTGCCATCGGTGGTGCTGACGAGGTAGATCTTGTCTAACTGGTAAAGGATGCCATAGCCGGTACCGTTATGCCAGGTGAGCCGCCATACCCAATCGGACCATGAAGCGATGGAGGGATCTACAGTGCCTTCTTCCGGTGTGCTGAAAGTAGTCCCGGAGGCATCCGACAGGGAGATGAGCGGTTTGCGGCTGATGACTTTCTTGCCTTCATGCGCTTCCACATCCATCAATACCATTATGCGGTTTTGCGGGGTGATGGATAGCTTCGGGTCGCGCACGTCCCTGTCTTTCACTTCGAGCAGGGCCACGCTTTCCCAGGTTTTGCCGTCTTTGGAGCGCAATATGCGGGCCTTGCCCCCCACGCCGGATACGTGCCCCGCTCCTTCACGGAACGAGCAATAGAAAGCGCCTTTGAAACGGATGAGATCCGTGAATGCGTTGTGTGGCGCCTGGTCCCAGATTTTGTTTACAACCGGGGCCTGGTTTTCCGTTACGGCCTTTTTGCTTGCGGAACAAGCCTGCAAGGCGATGGCGGCCGCGATTAGCAGCGACGAGTATTTCATTGGCTGATCGTTTGAAATGAAAATTATGTTTCGGTCAGGATATCTTTTGTAAAAGCTGCAGCATGCGGTCAACGATCCTGCTTTCCGCATCCCTTTCCAGCAGGCTGTTCCGGCAGCGCCAGGTTTCGTAACCGCCGCGGTCCATTTCAAGGGCCGGCGGCACATAACCGACGTTCGCATTGGCGAGGCCGATTGTGAAGTAAGCATCAGTGTGCTGTTTGAGCTGC
>NZ_CALNBI010000016.1 GCF_937874145.1 uncultured Chitinophaga sp.
CGGCATGTTCAAATACTTCCTCATCCGCAATCACGGCGGGTATGGCGATAACGGGGAATTGCTGGGTTTCCCCATCTATAACAAATTCATCAAATCAGGCGACGAATTTTCCGCACCGCGTAACAAGTTTGCCGAGAGCCTGAAAAGCACCTACGATGACCTGGACAGTGCTTTGGCCCTGCTGGCGCCGCACTATGGCAACATCAACAATCGCGTGAACCTGCCCCCCGGTTTTTCGGACATTACCGACATCGACAAATACAATACCGTATTCGGCGAGGTAACGCAACAACGCGTGAGCGGCAGCATTGCCCTGGCCATCAAGTCGCGCATGGCCTTGCTGGCGGCAAGCCCCGCTTTCAACGCGGGCGGTAACGCCCAGTTATGGGAGGAAGCGGCCAAACTAACGGCCGATGTGCTGGCCAGCGTTAACGGCGTAGCGGGGCTTGACCCCAAGGGGAACATCTTCTACCTCAAAGCCCAGGTAGATAATGCCGACCTTACCGCCGGCGATAAAAAGGACATTCCTGAAATACTGTGGCGCCGCCCCATTTACACCAACCGTGCGCGCGAACAATCCAATTTCCCACCCACCCTGTTCGGGAACGGAAATGTTAATCCTTCCCAGAACCTGGTGGATGCGTTTCCCATGGCCAACGGCTATCCCATCGGAGATGGGGCCTCCGGTTATGATCCCGCCAAGCCATACGATAAAAGGGACCCGCGGCTGGCCCTGTACATTGTATACAACGGCAGCAAGCTGCGCAACACCACTATCAATACCGGCGTAGGGGCAGGCAACGACGGGCTGGACGCTGTACAGAACTCCACCCGTACCGGCTACTACCTGAAGAAGCTGCTGCGCGAAGACGTGAACGTGAACCCTGTTTCCACCTCCGACCAGAAGCACTTCAACACGCATATCCGGTACACCGAGCTGTTCCTGAATTATGCGGAAGCCGCCAACGAAGCGTGGGGGCCGGATGGTACCGGAACGCAGGCCTACTCCGCCCGTAGCGTGATCGCAGCCATCCGCAAGCGTGCAGGCATTACAGCCTCGGACCTTTTCCTGCAGTCAGTAACCAGCAAAGACGCCATGCGCGAGCTGATCCGCAACGAAAGAAGGCTGGAGCTGTGCTTTGAAGGGTTCCGTTTCTGGGACCTGCGCCGCTGGAAGGCAGACCTCACAGAACCGCTGAAAGGCGTGAGGATCGTTAACGGCACGTACGAATATTTTACCGTGGAGCAACGCGCATACGACAACAGCTATATGCACTACGGGCCTATCTCGAACAGAGAGGTTTTCAAGTTCAACTTCATCCAGAACAAGGGTTGGCAATAACCATTATTAAATTAAAAGCCAGAAGCATGAAACAGACATTGATGGTCATCGCAATTCTTGCGCTCGGGTTACACTCCTGCAAGAACTTTGAGATCACGCACCCGGACTTTAAATACACATCCGGCTTTTTCCCGTACCAGTTTCCGGTAAGAACGCTGGTGCTTGGCGACGATATTTACGATAATACCAACGACAATAACCACCGCTTCCTCATATCCGCGCACATCGGCGGCGTTTATGAAAACAGCCGGGACAGGAGTTTCGATATTGAAGTGGACCAGGCGCTTGCCGGGCAGCTGCTATTCAGTGCCGCCGGCGACACGGTGCGGACGCTGCCTCCCAAGTACTATACCCTCAGCACCAACAAACTGGTGGTGCCCAAGGGCGAAATGTACGGCGGCGTAACCGTGCAGCTGACAGACGATTTTTTCACCGATCCGCAGGCCATCCG
>NZ_CALNBI010000017.1 GCF_937874145.1 uncultured Chitinophaga sp.
TTCCGTTAGTATTGAACGGGATGCAAATGTAGGGAAGTTTTTTATTTCTGCAAATCTTTCTCCCTAATTTTTTCAGCGATTTACATTTTACAACTACATTTGAAGGCAGGATCAAAACGCCGAAACCCGTGAAAATACAGCTTTGGAGCATAGGTAAAGAAAACGACGCATATATAGATGAAGGAATTAAAATCTTTCGGAAACGATTGCAGCATTATACGGATTTCGATATCCGCCTCATCCCTACCGTTAAACAGGCGGCCAGCCTTTCCATTCCCGAACTGAAAAAACAGGAAGGGAAAATCATCCTCGACATGCTGCAGCCGCAGGACTTCCTCCTCGCCCTCGACGAACGTGGCAAAACGATGACAACCCTCCAGATGGCCGACTTTCTCCGCCAGCGCAACAATGCCGGCACGCGCCAGCTGATCGTGCTGATCGGCGGGGCTTTCGGGATCGACGCCGCGGTGCTCCAGCGCGCCAATCTCCAGCTATCTCTTTCCGCCCTCACCTTCCCGCACCAGATCGTTCGCCTTATTGTGACGGAGCAGCTTTACAGGGCTTATACCGTCCTCAATAATGAGAAGTATCATCATCAATGATTATATTTACAGATTAATTACAGCGAAGACCATGAGTATTACCCTTATCATCATCATTATAACCTGCCTGGTATCCATCACAACTTTTTCACGCCCGGAAGACATGGCGAAACTGAGCTTTTCCCCTTACCGGGTGTATCATTTCAAGGAATGGTACCGCTTTCTGACTTCGGGTTTCGTGCATGCCAATACCATGCACCTGCTGTTCAATATGCTGTCCCTTTATTTCGTGGGGCGCTCCATTGAAATGGCTTTCGCGGTGGTGTTGGGCAGCAAGTGGTATTACCCGCTGTTATATTTGCTGGGGCTTGTGCTGCCGGACCTGTACAATTATTACAAGTATAAAAATTATAGCGGCTATTCGTCGATCGGCGCTTCCGGCGCGGTGTCCGCCGTTTTGTTTTCCTGCGTATTGTTCGCGCCCTGGCAAACTATCTACGTTTTTTTGATCCCCTGCCCTTTCATCGTGTACGCGGTTCTCTTCCTGATCTATTCCGTGTACATGTCGAAGCGCGGCGGTGATGGTATCGATCACCGCGCTCACTTTTTCGGCGCCATCCTGGGCTTGATTTTCCCGATCATCATCGAACCGCAGGTGATGCAGATATTTCTCCGCCAGCTGCTCAATCCCTGATCAGCGGGATTCCTCCATCTTTATCACCAGCATCTGCTCCGTATGTTCCGTAACGCGGAAACGGTGGTCGATGCGCATGCCCATCACCCACACGATCCGCTTGTCCGATTCCAGCACCCACATTTTTTCCTTTTCGGGTAAGGATAGTTTCTGGTCGATGAACAGGCGGCTGAGTTTCTTCTTTTTGTTGAGGCCCAGCGGGTAGCAGTAATCGCCCTGTTTCCATTTGCGCACCATCAGCGGGAAGCGGATTTCAGCCATGTTGAGATATGCCGTGCCCGCATCCGGAGGGATCGCGCGGCCATCGTATTTTGCCGTCCGGATGCTGAGGCGGTATCCCGGCATCAGCACTTCCTGCTGGCCTTCTTCGATGAGAAAATGCGCGGAAATATCCGCCTGGAGCGGCGTGATGATCAGCCACTTCCGGTCGCGGACGATCCGGTGCGTGGCCGTGGTCACGAATTTACCGGGCATGGCATCCAGCAGCTCCGCCGCCTGCGCCGCCAGGTGGGTGTTGCAACCGAAAGGCTTGAACAGTTCGTATGCAATCGTGGAAAGGGGTTTCACTTTTTTGAGTTTCAGTACGGGGATGAAGTATTCCTCCCCTTTTTGTTCCACCAGTTTTTTCCGGTATTCTTCCACCGCCTGCTGGTAAATCATTTCCGCTTCGCGGAAGCGTTCGATGGAAGCGCCTGTTTGCCGTATTACATCAGGGTACGCTTCGCGGAGTGGCGGCAGGATATGATGACGGAAATAATTTCTCGTGTATTTATCTGATGCGTTGGAGCTGTCTTCCACGAAAGCGAGCTGCTCCGCCACCATGTATGCCGCCACATCTTCGCGCGTAGCGAAAAGCAGCGGACGCACAAGCGCGCCCTGTTTCGGCAGTATCCCATGCAGGCCCGAAATCCCTGTCCCTTTCGACAGGTTCATCCAAAGCGTTTCCACGCTGTCCTGCATATGATGCGCGGTTGCCAGTGCCGGGATGCCTAACCGGGAGCGCAGCTCTTCCAGCCAGGTATATCGCAGTTGCCGGGCGGCTTCCTGGATCGACAGGCGCGCCGCCGATGCAAATTCGTTTGTGTCGAAATGTGTGACATGAAAAGGAACGCCCAGTTGTGCGGCGAATTTTTGCACGAAGGCTTCGTCGCGGCTGGATTCTTCTCCCCTCAGCCTGAAATTGCAATGGGCGATCTCGATATTGATGCCGGAGGTATGCAGCAGGTGCGCCAGCGCCACGGAATCGGCGCCGCCGCTCACGGCCACGAGCATGGCAGCCCCGGCGGGCAG
>NZ_CALNBI010000018.1 GCF_937874145.1 uncultured Chitinophaga sp.
AGCCGGAGAAGTCTTGCGGCACCATATCGTTTACAGAACTGAGATAGGTACCGGTCAGCGAAATGTTGAATTTGTTATCCGTGGTGCCGGTATTCAGGGCAAACCGCAACGATCCGTCTTTATTGGCGCCGGTATGGCGCTGGATATTGCCGGTATTGCGGAAACTGCCACTGATGAGATAGGTGGTGTTGCCAGCGCCGCCGCTGTAGGAGAGATTGACGTTGGAGGTGGCGGCTGCTTTTCCCATCAGTTCCTTTCTCCAGTTGGTGTAGCGGTCTTCAGGCCAGGTGCCGTTCAGGTCGAGGTCTTTGTCTGTAACGGGAAGGTTGTCGTTTTTAAGCGCTTCGCGGCGGAGCATGAGATATTGTTCGGTGTCCATCAGCTCCGGCGCCTTACCCATGACGGACACGCCGGTATAGATATTGGCATTGAACGCCTGCCGGTTGGTGCGTGCTTTCTTGGTGGTGATGAGGATGACGCCGTATGCGCCGGAGGAGCCGTAAATAGCCGTGGCGTCCACGTCTTTCAGTACATCCACGCTTTCGATATCGTTCGGGTTGATATAATTGAGCCCGCTGCCGCCCTGCAGGAAGCTCTGTGTGCCGTACAGGGTGTTGGAGGAAAGCGGGAGGGTGCCGGCCGGGAAGCGTACCCCGTCCACGATGATCAGCGGCTGGGTAGCGCCGGTCGTAAGGTTGGCGGCACCGCGCATCCTTACCGTGAAAGCCCCGCCCGGCTGCCCGGTCACCTGCTGGATGAAGAGCCCGGGCACCTTGCCCTGCAGCGCCTCCATCACGTTGTTCACCGGGTTCTTGGCGATCTCCTTCGATGAAATAGACGTGATATTACCCGCATTGAACCGTTTGGTAGTGGTGCCATACGCCATCACCTGCACCTCGTCCAGGGGCGAGGTGCTGGGCGCCAGGCGCACCGACAGGAAGGATCCGCTGCCGGAAAGCAGCGCGGAAACGGATTCGTCGTTTTCTCTGTTGCCGGAACGTTTATCCGTTTGGTCTGCCACCGTTATAAATTTGCCGTTGGCCCGGCGGAGCGTCAAAGGCATAAATCCCACAGCCGAAATGCGCAACACATCGCCCTCCGCCACTTCCAGCGAAAACGTGCCATTGGCGGCGGTCACCGCTCCCTTCGTCTGTCCCATCACCACGATGTTCACCCCCGGCATCGGCTTCCCGTCCGCAGACCGGACGAGCCCGCTGACAGGAGCGAAGGCAGCTTCGGTGTCAGGAGCGGGAGCAACACCGGAAGCTACCGGCTCCGGTTGTGGCTTGCGGGTGATCAATATCGTTTTCCCCTGGATGTCGTATTCCAGCGGCTGGCTCTTGAAAATGAGGGTCAGCAATTGGCGAAGGGGCATATCCTTCGCGGTAACCGCAACCGGCTTCGCGTCGGCGAGAACGCCTTTTTGATTCAGCACAACGTGGCCGGTCTGTTCCTTAATGGCTTTGAAGACCTGCCGCAAGGTCAGCTGCCGGCCCGTAATCGTGACCTGCTGCGCCTTGCCCGTGGCGTGCGCCTGCAGAAAAGCGGCCGTCAATAAAAGGGTGGTGAGTCGCATAATCCGTTTGATTTGTTCCACAGGCCCGCGGACCCGCAAACCGGGTAATGGCCAATAGCATTTTTTTTGCATAAATTGCAAGCAGATTTGGTTGTTAGAAAATTGATGTAAAAGGCTGTTTTCACCAGCTGAATCCTTTACCGTCACAGGTCGTAACTGTGGCGGTAATTTTTTTATCGTCTCATATCTGATGTTGGTTATTACATATGCTATTGCTGAACGATCAGCTTTCTCCCCTCGATCTTAAATTGAACGCCGCTCCGGCTGAGAATGGTCAACAGCCCGTCCAGCGGCACGTCCCTGGTCATTTGCCCTTCGAATTCAATGTTTGGAATCCCCTTTTCATATACTACTTCTATATCGTACCAGCGTTCCAGCTGGCGCATGATATCCGCGAAAGCCATGCCTTCGATGCTGAACAGGCCATTCTTCCAGGCTGTCGCCTGCTCCGTATCGGCATGCTCATCCACCCGAATCCCGTTACCGCTGACCTGCGCCTGCTGCCCCGGCCGCAACACCACATCCGCAGCGCTGCCGGATGCATTGGCGGACACGCGAACTGAGCCCCGGAGCAGCGTGGCGGCGATGGATTTTTCATTATCGTAGGCATTCACATTGAATTGCGTCCCCAGCACCGTGATGCCCGCCCGCTGGTTCACCTGCACGCGGAAAGGCTTCTTCACATCCTGCGCCACCTCGAAGAACGCTTCTCCCTTCACCTCTACCAACCTTTCCCCCGCGCCGAAAGCCACCGGGTACTTCAGCGAACTGGCGGCATTCAGCCACACCTGCGTGCCGTCCGACAACACGATCCGGAACTGCCGCCCACGCGGAGTTGTAATGGTATTGTACGCGAGTTTCCCGGAGCCCTCGTCTTCCGGCTGATACGATAACTGCGCATTGTCCAGCACCAGCTGCGCGCCATGCTGCTGCGCGATCGTGCCGTTGGAAAGACTGTCCAGCACCACTTCCGAGCCATCCGCGAGGGTCAGCACCGCGCCTTCCCGGCCCGGTACGATCGCCCGCTTCTCTGCTACGGCTGCCGGTTTTGACGGGCCCCCCGGGTGCGACAGCCACAGGAAGCCACCCGCTACCAGCGCCAGTACCGCAGCCGCGGCGGGCCATATCCAGCGGCGGCGTGAGGCAACATGCACCGGTGGCCGGTCGCTCGCCAAAGCCGTATGCAGCATTGGCAGCAGTGATGCATCCATCGGTACCGACATGTCCAGTTCCCCGGCCTGCGCGTCAAACGCCGCCAGCAAACCGTCGTGGTACGCCGGGTCGCGGAGCATTTCGTCAAACTCGGCCTGTTCCCCTTCCGTGAGGTTCTGGCCCAGGTAGCGGCCTGTGAGATATGTAATGCGGGAGTGGTCCATGTATATAGATGATGCGCGTCGGGAAGTGTTGTCACTATCTCCGCTAAAAAAAATATAAAATAACGGCCACCGGCAGCAGATCGATGGGAGGGAGGAAGCCGCGGATGGTCTGCAAAGCCGCGCTGAGCGCGTTTCTCACATATCCGTCAGATAATCCCAGCTCCGCCGCAATTTCTTTCGTGGTCATCCCTCTTTCGCGGCTCATCCGGTAGATGAGCTTCCGCTGGGGCGGCATGGCATCGAGCGCCCTGCCCACCGCTTCCTGTATCTCCTTGACGGAAAGCGCCTGGATCGCGCGGTTCTGGCTGTCGGCAGGCGTGGGAAGGGCGTCGAGCTTGTTTTTGTACAACGCGGATTTGCGCAGGTATTGCAGGCATTCCCGGATGAGGACCTTCCGGAGCCAGGGGCCGGGTGCGGCTACTTCCGCCAGCCGGGCCCTGTTCAGCCATAATTTGATGAAAAAGTCCTGCAGCACTTCCTGGCTCGCCGCTTCGCTATGGAGCATCCGCATGGAAATGCGCGACAAAGGCCCCGAATATTGGTTGAAGAGATCGGCAAATGCGGCTTCATCCCCTTCCGCTATCCTGGGAAGCAGGCTGCTGTCGCTGTATGGTAATGAGCCGGAAGTCAATACGGATGATTTGCGTTTGGGGCTGCAAACTAAAAATTATTTCAGGAAATGTTTGGGTTAAAATGAAGGACCATCACCATTTGCTGCGTGTTATTGTTGTTCTATAAAGCGAAAGCTACGTATTGATCGCCGGAAGGGCTGCCAATCTTTCCACCGCCGCATGCGATTACGACAAATTGCTTCCCGTTCACCATGTACACCGCCGGTGTCGCGTAACCTGCCGCCGGCAACTGCGCTTCCCACAGCACTTTACCCGAATGCTTATCGAACGCACGGATTTTTTCGTCCTGGGTGGAGGCGACAAAGATCAAACCGCCTTTCGTGACCACAGGGCCGCCGTAAACCTGCGTGCCGGTAGGAGGGATTCCCTGCTTCCGCAGCGCCTCGAACTCACCCAGCGGCACTTTCCACAACAACCGGCCCGTATTCAGATCCACCGCGTTCAGCGTACCCCAGGGCGGCTTGATGCCGGGATAGCCGTTTTTGTCGAGGAAGCGGTTGTACCCCGTCATCACGTAGGGATCGGTGATGGTTTCGCTTACCGGCTCCTTCTGTGAGGCGGCTGTTTGGGCCTTATCGTCCAATTGCAGGAGGAATGCCAGCAGCCGGGATTTTTCGGATGCGGGTATATGCTGGAAGGAAGGCATCATATTCCGCCCGTTATCGATGATCCTGCGGAGCTGGTCAGCATTGTAACGTTTGCCGATATCCCGCAGCGATGGAAAGGCGGAGCCGTTGCCCTGCAGTTCGGGGCCATGGCAGGAAAGGCAATGCCGGTTGTAGACATGCCGCCCTTTCGCAGGGGTGCTGCCTTGCCCGTCAGCCGGCGGCACATCGATCATGGTGAGGGACCAGGGCAGTTCGGTGCTGTTCACGTACAGTATGGCGCTTTCGGGGTCTACCGCCGCACCGCCCCATTCGCCGCCGCCGTCGAATCCCGGGAAGATCCAGGCGCCGTCCTTCGAGGGCGGGGTGAACATTTCACTGAAGCGGACCGTTTTGAACCGCTCTGACATCTCCCGGTGCGCTTCGGGAGAAATATCGGTAACATCGGCGGCGGTGAAGGTTTGCCGCGCGAAGGGTTCCGGCAGGGTGGGGAAGGGTTGCGTGGGCCAGGGTTTTTCGCCGGGCAACGCAGCTTGCGGCACCGGGCGCTCTTCGATCGGGAAAACGGGCTTGCCCGTGGCACGGTCGAACAGGAAGATGAAACCGTGCTTCGTGATCTGGGCTACGGCGTCGATCCGCTGGCCGTCTTTATGCAGCGTCACCAGGTTGGGATTGGCGGCAAGATCGCGGTCCCACAGGTCGTGGTGCACCGTCTGGAAGTGCCAGCGGTATTGGCCGGTGGCGGCGTCCAGGGCGATGAGGCTGTTGGCGAAAAGGTTCATTCCTTCGCGCCGCGCGCCATAAAAATCACCGCCGATGGAGCCGGTGGGCACATACAGCATGCCGGAGGCCTCATCCAGCGCCATCCCCGCCCAGTTGTTGGCGCCGCCTAGTTTTTTGTATGCTGCTGTATCAGGCCAGGTGTCGTAACCGGTTTCACCGGGATGGGGGATCGTATGGAAGATCCATTGGCGTTTGCCCGTCTGCACATCGAATGCGCGGATATGCCCAGGGGCCGCATCCACGGATTCGGCCACACGGCCGCCCCTGGTCA
>NZ_CALNBI010000019.1 GCF_937874145.1 uncultured Chitinophaga sp.
ACGTTCTGTGTGACGGTTGCAGCACAACCTTCTGCCGACGTGGCTTCCAGCGTAACCGGATACGTACCGGGCGCGGTGAAGGGCGCCAGGGGATTTCGCGTGGTGGAAGTACGGCCACCGCCGAAGTTCCAGCGCCAGCTGCCGGGGCTGCCTACTTCTATTTTGGTGGCATCGTTTAATTGCAACGGATCGCCCAGGCAAAGCCGGTCCGGCGTAAAAGCGGTTTCGGGCCAGGAGCCGATGGTGACGGTATTGCGGAGCGTGTCGGAGATGCACCCGCTGTTGTCTTCGATCACCATTTTCACTTCATATTTACCCGCGGCCGGATAGGTGTGCGCCGGGGGAAGCGGATCGGTTAATTTGGTGCCGTCGCCCAAATCCCAGTACCAGCGCGTAATAGCGCCGAAAGTGCTGGAGTTGTCGCGGAACGTGACCGGCGTACCGTCGCACAGGATCTGCCCGTTGTCGAACTGGAACTCGGGATGAAGGGCGGCGCAAAATTGCTGCAGGTTGGAAGCACCCGCCGTGGCCCCGGCGAAGCCCCAGTACACCATCGGGTCGTTGCCGAAAACTTGTCCGACCAGGTCGATCACCGTGGTAAGCCGCAGCTGCCCGTCGACCCAGATATCGAACTGATGCGCCGTGGCGTTCCAGCGGATGCGGAACAGGTGCCATTGGCAGTCTTCAATATTATCCTGCCCCGCGATCAGCTGCGTGGGCCCGGCGATATTCTGAGGCGCGCTGTGGTTCGATTCGCCGTTGATTTGAATGGAGATATGATCGAAAGCGGGATCGCTTTCATCTGCGTTATGCCAGGTATCGATGAGGATGCCCACCGAAGGCGTAATGCCCTGGAAGCCTAGTCCCTGCCCGTTCCCACCGAGGTTGGTGCC
This sequence comes from uncultured Chitinophaga sp., assembly GCF_937874145.1. Classification (GTDB taxonomy): domain Bacteria; phylum Bacteroidota; class Bacteroidia; order Chitinophagales; family Chitinophagaceae; genus Chitinophaga. Next base: position 894 of record NZ_CALNBI010000019.1, read on the forward strand.
TTCTGTCTGCAAGACGAACCCGATGCCGTCGGCCCCGGACTGGTCCTTACACCCGAGAAATATTTCGAAAGTATAATCGAAGGATTGGTTCAGGCTGATTTTATTCTTATTCCATACCGATCCGCTGGATTGCAGCCGGTCTTCCGTGAGCACATAGCAATTGCAGCTCTGCTGTGTAGCGGAGCCGTTGAGAATATATGGCTGCTGTACCTGTGCCCATGCGGGAGCCAACGCAAAAAACAGGCAGGAAATAAGGCTGAGTGCGCTCTTCATGACAGGAGTCGGCGATAGGCGTACAAGATAGTCAAAAAAGCATGCGATGGGGAACGCCACGGGAAAAACAACGCAGAATTTACTGGTTTGGGTAAGATGGCAGCGTGCCGATCACCGGGTTTGATGGCATGCGCCGGACTAAATAGCCCGATTGCCCCGGAAATGTCTAAATTAGCACCTCCAAGAAACGTGTTTATGGAATGGAAGAATGGCAGCACCTACGCGGCCGCTGCAAATGTAGCCGGAACGATTGAAACGCATTTCCTGCGGCACCAGGACGAAGCCCGTGCCCGGCAGGAAGACGACGGTTTGGCCAGTGTGCCCTCCGCCCGCCTGATCGAGCAGATCATTGACGTGGCATTCTGGGCCAGTTTACGGAAAGAGGAAGGCCTCCCTACCCGCATATCCATCGCTTACCTGCAACCCGCGGAAGCGGGCAAGCCCATGCTGTTCGAGCACCGGTTGCCGTATTCACCGAAAGTGCTGGCCAAGCTCGCTCCCGGCGTGGAGCGCGCGGGCGTGCATGTGGGGATATGGGAAGAAAACGGGGAAATGTATATCTGGGGCACCACGCTCACCCTACCGAAATACTGCTTCGTGCTCGACGTTTCGGAACCGGGGCTCCTGGTGGTGAAGCACCGCCGTGCAGCAGGGCTCGGCAAGTTCATTAACGTGGCCGTATTGCAGGGCGATTCGGTGAAAGTCGTGAATGAACAATGCGGCATCAAGACGGATTGCCCCGGCATGCTCACTTCCCTGCTCGGCATTCACTCCTCCCCGCTCTGGAATCACCCGGTGAACGTACTGATACAGATCGCGGTGTCGATGCGGGCGCACCGGCGCGGGGGCACCCTGCTGGTCACCCCGCACCAGCACGAAAAATGGAAAGATTCCATCGTGCAGCCGCTCACTTACCCCGTGTCCCCCGCTTTCAGCGGCGTGGCGGACCTCATCCGGCAGGACGGCGAAGCTTCCAGCGAAATCTACTGGCAAAACGCCCTTCGCCGCGAAGTGGCTTACGTCACGGGGCTCACGGCGGTAGACGGCGCCACCGTCATCAACGACCGCCACGAGCTGCTGGCATTTGGCGCCAAGATCACCCGCGCGGGCGCTTCACGGCCCATCGAGGAAGTGTTGCTGACCGAGCCGGTGACCGACCGCCAGCCGCTGCTCATGCATCCTTCCCGCCTCGGCGGCACCCGCCACCTTTCCGCCGCGCAGTTCGTGTTCGACCAACGCGACGCACAGGCACTGGTGGCATCCCAGGATGGGTATTTCACCGTCTTCTCCTGGTCACCCGAATCGCAGATCGTGATGGCGCACCGGATCGACGTGCTGCTCATCTGACCTATTTTCTGATCCCTGATTTCAAAGCTATGTCACAACAAACGATCGACAGCCTCCGCGAGGCGCTGAAATACTCGCCCGACAATGTGCCGCTGCGCCTCCACCTCGCCGAAACCCTCCTGCAAATGGAGCGCTTCGACGAAGCCGAGCAGGAGTTCCGCGAAGCCCTGGGCAAAGCCCCCGGCGAAAAAGCCCTCATCGGCCTGGCCAAAGTGTATTACCGCAAAGGCGCCTACGCCACCTGCAACGTCATCCTGGAAGACCTCCTGCGCACACAGCCCGATAACCTCGACGTGCTCCTGCTCTATACCCGCTCCTCCCTGAAGGAAAACGATATGGACACGGCAGCCCGCACCTACCAGCAACTGCTCGACCTCCATCCCGAATTCTCCGATCCGGAACTGGACAGCAAGCTGCGCGTCCGCAGTTATTCCGGCGACCTGTCTGACGACGACGAGGAATACGATGATGACAATATCACCCAATTCATGCAGAAGCCCGATATAACGTTTACGGATGTGAGCGGGATGGAGCATGTGAAAAAGGAGATCGACGTCAAGATTATCCGGCCCATGCAGCACCCCGAGCTGTATGCCGCTTACGGGAAGAAGACGGGCGGCAGCATTCTGCTCTACGGGCCTCCGGGCTGCGGCAAGACCATGATCGCCAAGGCGACGGCAGGACAGGTGAATGCACGCTTCATCAACGTAGGCCTGAACGAGATCCTGGACATGTACCTCGGCAACAGTGAAAAGAACCTGCACCGGATTTTCGAGTATGCACGGAATAATACGCCCTGCGTGCTGTTTTTCGACGAAATCGACGCCATCGGCGCCAACCGCAGCGATATGAAGCAATCTGCCGGGCGGCAGCTGATCAACCAGTTTTTGCAGGAGCTCGACGGCGTGGAATACGACAATTCCGGCATCCTCATCCTCGGCGCCACCAATACGCCCTGGCACATGGACCCCGCGTTCCGCCGGCCCGGCCGGTTCGACCGGATGATTTTCGTTCCGCCGCCGGACCAGCCCGCGCGCACGGCCATGCTGCAGAAAAAATTGCAGAACAAACCGGTGGAGCAGATCGATTATGCATCCATCAGCAAACAGATCCCCGAGTTCTCCGGCGCCGACATCGAAGCCGTGATCGATATGGCCGTGGAAGCGAAGCTGGA
>NZ_CALNBI010000020.1 GCF_937874145.1 uncultured Chitinophaga sp.
GGGGTTCTAGAGACCATAATATTGAAATTTAGTAACGACTGATATTAAAATTGAAAAGCCGCTTTCCTAAAGCACGAACCGCTTTTAGATAACTGATAGCCATCTTTTCGAAAGAATTCATTGCCTCTTTCCAATACATTTGAATAAGACACACTAAATTAATCGGATTGCTGAACTGCCGTATGCCATAATTTACTTAGAGCATTTCCGACCGCAAGTCTATACTCTGGACTGAGGGAAAATTTTATATTTCAGGACAGAAATTTGCTACACATTGTTGATTTAGCACATAATATAAGTAAAATGTCACATTTTGTGTGTCATTCTTAGACACTTTTTATATCTTTGGTTCAAGACAGGTTAAAAACTAAAAATCGTGTTTCAGTTCAGATTATTGAATTACGACACGTCTTTGACACATAAAGTTTATAACAAATTGATTTCCAGAGAGTGACTGTTCCAGTTCTGGGCACTCAGAAAAAGACAAATCGGTTTAGACTGGTTTGTCTTTTTTGTTTTTTCAGAGTAGCGCAAGCCGGTTTTTCCCATCTTACCATGACCGGCATCGCGTTGGAATGCGGATTCAGTTCGCAGGCGACCTTCCAACGGATATTCAAGCAGTACACGGGCCTAACCCCTTCAGAATACCGAAAGCAGATACAGTAGCGCCCTTTATAGTTCCCAAAACCGGTTTTGAGAGCTCTTCAGCCAAAACCACCGGGGAAAATACAAGAGGTTTGCTGATAAAAAAATGAAGACGATCCTGCTAACCATCAGCCTATTTTCTCTTTGCATGCCCCCGCTTTTTGCGCAAAAGTCTTATTCCCGCGAAGCGATGCTGGAGGATTTCCGCTACATGAAAAAAGCATTGCAGCAATGCCACCCGGGATTATACCGGTATCAATCCAGGGCTCAAATCGACAGCTTATTCAACGCCACCGAAGCCGGTATCGGGGAAAGCATGTCGTTGTACGAGGGCTTTGCTTTGTTTTCGCGCCTGACGTCCGCCATCCGCTGCGCACATACGGTGCTGACGCCGCAGGAAAACTGGATGGATTTGTTTTTCCAGGAAGTGCGCCACTTCCCCTACCAGGTATTTTTTATCGGGGACAAAGCATACCTCACGGTGAACCGGACCCGCGACAAAACGATCAAACCGGGAGCAGAACTTTTATCGATCAACAGCATGCCGGCCGACAGTATCCGGCAGCGCCTTTTCCGCCATCTTCCGGCAGACGGCTATAACCAAACGCTGAAAGCCTGGCAGATCGATAATCTCATGTTTTCCTACTATTATTACCTGCTCATTGGCCGCCCGGACGCTTTCGTGATCCGCTACCGCGACCTTGACGGCGCTATTCATGAGCACCTATCCCCTGCGCTGGGCACCCGCGAAATCGATAAGAATACGCATAAAAACCCGGTCAATCGCGCCATACTCAGCCATTACCCGCGTAAAAAACCACAGCGGTTCGAGATCGATCCTGTCCGCGGCATCGCGGTGCTCACGCTCCGGGAATTTTTCGGCGGCGATGGGGCCAGTGCCCGCCGGCAACTCCGCGAATACCTGGAACATTGCATGCAGCAAATGAGCCAACAAAAGATCAGGCACCTGGTGGTAGACCTGCGGAACAACAGCGGCGGGTACGATTCGCAGGGGCAGGAACTGTTGTCGTGGTTCATCACCAGGCCGGTACCTTATTATCAACGATTGCATACCATTACCCGCGATTCGGAATTCCTGCAATACTCGACGGTGCCTAAAGCAACGCTGGCCCGGCTGGATAAAATCCTGACGCCCGAAACCGACGGTACATTTACTATCAACGAAGCTGCGAACACAGGGCTTCAAAAGATACAACCTGCGGCAGCGGCATTCACGGGGAAAGTGTATTTCGTGGTCAATGGCGCTACGGGCTCCGCCACCGCCGAGTTCACCGCCGTCGCCAAAGCCAATGGCACCGGAACTTTTATCGGGGAAGAAACGGGCGGAGGTTATGAAGGCGGGAACGGCAATGAATTTGTGGGGATCAAGCTGCCGCAGACGAAGATGAAGCTGACGATCCCGTTAGTGTACTATCACATGGCCGTAGGCACACCTGCCCGGCCCGGCCGCGGCACGATACCCGATTATTTTGTGACCTATATGCTGGAAGACGTCATGACCGGGAAAGATCCGTACCTGGAATATGTTTACCGATTGGTACGGGCGGAAAGGGAACCGGCGGGCAACTGAGGCAGCCCCCTGTACCACCCGATCAATCGCTTTTTCAACCGGGCTGCGGTGCGGGGATGCCTGGCCGCGATACTATTTTGTTCCGAGGGATCTTCAACCAGATCGTACAACTCTTCAGACGTACCATCGGCATTGACCAGCAGCTTCCATTTGCCATCGCGGATGGCCAGCGACGGGCTGCGGTTACGGCCCTTGGGATAATTGAAAGACGTGTTGTTGCGGCCGTATTCCCAGAAAAATGTGCGGTCCCCGGACGAGGGAACGCCCAGCAAAACGCCTGACCGGTCGATCCCGTCGGTTTTGGGCAGCGTTCTTCCCGGGATGCCGGCTATCCGGCAGAAGGTGGGCAAAAGGTCGGTAGCGTTCAGCAGCGAAATACTGTCTACCTGCCCGGCCTGTATGCGGCCGGGTTGCCAGGCAATCAGCGGCATCCTGATACCGCCTTCATACAGCGACAATTTCGTGCCGCGGTATTTCCCGGAACGGAATCCGAAAGTCGGTAACGCGCCATTGTCGGATGTGAAAATTACAAGCGTATGCTGATCGATCCCCAGCTTCCTGAGGCCATCCAGCAACCTGCCGATCTGCCTGTCGTATTCCGCCAGTACCGCTTCGAACTGCCGCTGGCCTTCCGCTCCTTTCGGCATCCTGTTCATGTTCATTTCATCCGGCACCCAGGGCGTATGCACATCGCCCGGCCAGAGGTTGACGAAACAGGGCGTGCCTTTATTGGCCGCGAGGAAAGCCAGCGTCCGGTCAACGAAGTAAGCCGTGCGGTCCCAGCGTTTCACGCTGTCTGTTTTTGACCATATCCAGTTGCCTGACGTCAGCAGCGGATCGGGGTCCGGGCTTTCCCAGGTGCTGCTGTACTCGTCGAATCCGTAAGCGTTGATAGAGGGCGCATTTTTAACATCCCTGCCCCCGCCGAGATGCCATTTCCCGAAGTGGCCGGTACGGTAACCGGCGTTTTTGAGCAACCTGGCCATGGATGGTGCATCCACCCGGAGAAAGTCGGCCTGTTCACATTCCGCGTTACCCTTTTTCGTCTGCAGGTAACTGGTCAGGTTCCACCTGGCGGGGTGATTGCCGGTCAGGATACCCGCCCTTGACGGAGAACAGATCGGGGATGCGCTGTAATATTGCGTGAACCGGACGCCTTCCGCCGCCATCCGGTCCAGGTTGGGCGTCCGAACCGTGGTGCCGCCATAACACCCGACATCCGCAGATCCCATATCGTCCGTAAGGATAAGAATGATATTAGGCTGCTGCTGTGCACCAGCTAACAGGGCATTCAGGCAAAGCCAGGTTGTAATGATCAGGGTCCTTGTATTCATGAGCCGATTCTTTTTGTGGTGTTGCTGGTTCCCTTAACGCGCCGAAATTTCATCCGGGAATGGTATTGTTTTTCCGGATTGAATATATACGGGCATTTGCGCTTTGTACTTTTTCAACCGGGCGGTTAACAGCTTAGCCAGTTCCCGCGTCTTCCCCGGGTTGTCGCGCGAAAGGTCATGCGCTTCCCTGATATCGTTTTTCAGGTCATACAATTCCAGGCGCCCTTCTTTCTCAAAATATATCAGTTTCCAGTCGCCCTGGCGCACTGCGGTCATGAAGGCGTTGTCATATCCATTATTTCCGCCGGGCCAGTTGTTGGGATAATTCCATACCAGCGCGCGATGGTTGTTCCGTTTCGCGGCGTTGCGGAGATAAGGCACCATGCTTTCCCCGTCTACCTGCTGCATCGTCCGGTATTTTTTCATCCCGGCCATTTCGAGGATGGTCGGGTAAAAATCTTCGATGATCACATACTGCCCGTTTACGCTGCCCGGCGCCGTTACACCGTTCCAACGCACCATCATTGGCTCCCGGATGCCGCCTTCGTACATGGAGCCTTTCCCTCCCCTGAGCGGGTAATTCTGGGTATTATGCCCGCCTTCCCGCGGCGGATGGGAATAACCGCCGTTGTCCGACATGAAAATCACGATAGTGTTCTCTGCGAGATGGTTACGGTCCAGGTAATCGAGGAGATCGCCGAGGCTTTTGTCCATCCCTTCCACCAGTGCGGCATAAGCCGCTTCCGGGCGCGAAAGCCCCATATCGATGTAACGCTGCAGGAAGCGGGGATCTTCCTGGAACGGGAGATGTACGGCGTAATGGCCCATATAGAGAAAGAA
>NZ_CALNBI010000021.1 GCF_937874145.1 uncultured Chitinophaga sp.
GGTGGAAGGGTTTGACGAGGTAATCGTCGGCCCCGAGCTGGAGGCCCTGGATGCGGTCGTTGATGCCGTCGCGGGCGGAGATGATGATGACGCCATCGGTTTTATCGTATTCGCGGAGGGCTTTGAGGACCTGGAGGCCGTTGCCGTCGGGCAGGGAAATATCGAGGAGGATGCAGTCGTAATCGAACGATTCAATCCGTTGCAGGGCGGAGTGTTTATCGGCGACCAGCTCGCAGGTGTATGCTTCCGCCTGGAGGTAGCCGGCGATGCTTTGGCCGAGGGCTTTTTCGTCTTCGATGATGAGGATCTTCATAATTCCGCCATGAAAATACGGAAATTAGTTTGAAGGGGGAAGATACAGAAGTGGCTGTGGCGGCGGATTGGAAAGGAAAAGGCGAAGAAATTGAAAATAATTTTTGAAATTTCAAAAATGCCCTTATTTTTGCACTCCATTCACGCAAGGGGGGTTAGCTCAGTTGGTAGAGCGCTTGCATGGCATGCAAGAGGTCAGGGGTTCGACTCCCCTATCCTCCACAAGAAAAAACGGAGCCTTTCAGAAAAATCTGGAAGGCTTTTTTGTGTTATGATTCCAGACGCAAACTTGAAAATATCATTTGACGAGTTGTCTTTGAGGGGGCAACGGATCATTGCACAACAACCAGAAATTTCTTATGCCGAAGCTTTAGCACAAGTACAACGGTTAAAAAAGATTTCGAAGGTAAAGCAATTGTCAAAGAAGAGCGGGCCCAATACCTGAAACGTTACATTGAAGATATTTGTGATTGGCAGTTACTCCTAATCCAAATAGTCGAGTTAACAAAAAGACAGGTCGGAATTAGGCTGCAATTTATTTAAAAAGCATACGGGTTATATTCCATATGCAGCAGCGGATACGGCTTCCCCATCCCATCGCGCTCCGACCTGCCCGTTTGTACAAATCCTGATTTGAGATAAAAGCCAACTGCCTGCTCATTCTGTTCGTTCACATCGACTTTCTTGACATGCAATTCTTTTAGAGCGAACTCCACCAGGGCTTTCCCGTAACCTTTCCCTCGGGAGGCCGCATCGATGAAGAGCATCTCCAGGTTTTCGCCGGAAACGCCTAACACGCCGGTGATGCGATCTTCTGAAATCACGTAGAGATCCAGCACCGGGAGCATCTGCGTGGGGATGATATTCTTAAACAATTGAAAATCGGTTAACAATAAAAAATGATGGGTCGCCAGAACGGAGGATTCCCAAACGCGCATGATTTCCGGGTAATCGGCTGGAGTGGCTTTTCTGATGTGCATGATGGTGCAATTTACAGTAATGTTCCGGAAGCGATCACTACAGCTCCCAAAACTCCGAAATCCTTCAGTTCTTCGCGCATTACGCCCAGGGTGCGGCTCATGTGCTTTTCCACTGCTTTTACGGAGATGCCCAGCCGCTCGGCGATTTCCTTATAGGTGAGATGATCGCGGCGGGAAAGCAGGAATATTTCGCGGCTGCGCTCCGTTAGCTTGTCGAGCGCTGCGGCGAAGGCTTTCTCCAGTTCACGGAGGTCGTAATTGATATGCAGGTCGGCCGACTGGCCATTGGATAATTGCTGGTGATGCCGCTCGTGCAGTAGGGAATTCCGCAGTTCGTTGAAGATCCTGTTGCGCAGGGCATTGTATAGATAAGACGGGATATTCTCGATATGTGACAACTCCGCCCGGCGGCGGTAGACGTTGGTGAACACCTCCTGCAGGAGATCTTCCACGATGGCGGGAACGGGCACTTTCCTATAAGCGTAGGCGTACATCGCTCCCGCATGCCGTTGGTACAACGTCTCGAAAGCGCGCGCATCGTCTACGGCCAGCAGCGACATCAGTTCCTTATCAGACAGTGCGGAATATCCCATGTTCAGCATAAAAATAGGAGAATTTTCAGCACGCCGGCCATTTTTTGCCTCCCGGGGGTAGGGTGCCGCGCTCCTGCCGTGTCTTATCCAGACACAAGCGCCCAAATGAACGATCAACAATTGCTGCAACTGCTGGATAAATTCCTCCGCAAGGAATGTTCGCCGGAGGAAACACAGGCCCTGGAGTCCTGGCTGGAAAGGTACGAATCCCCCTACCGGGAGGCCGCTCCGCCCGATGCCGCACCCAGGCTCGCCGCCGTGTACGACAGCATTACGTCCCGCTTGCAGGCAGAAGGCGAAATGCCCGGCGCTGCTCCCGCGCCCGTCCGCCGCCTCCGCTGGTGGAAGCCTGCCGCAGCCGCAGCCATCCTCATCGCCGGGGCCACCGCTTTCTACTTCACCACCCGCCAGCCCGATATGCTGACCGCTTCCGCCCCCGCAGGCGAAAGCACTTTCGTGGAGCTCCCGGACGGCAGCCGCGTATGGCTCAACGCCCGCAGCAGCCTCCGATACCCCGGCAACATGGGCAGCAGCCGAACCGTACACCTCAGTGGGGAAGGGTATTTCGAAGTGGCCCCCGACCAGCAGCGGCCGTTCGAGATCCGGACGGAAGAACTGTCCGTACAGGTGCTGGGCACTTCCTTCAACCTCAAAGCCTACGAAGAAGACGCCGAGCTCGAAACCACGCTGGTGGACGGCAAAGTGGCCGTATCCCTGCGCAACGATCCTTCGCGCCGCCAACTCCTCGCGCCCGGCCAGAAGCTCCTCCTCACCCGGAAAACTACGGCCGGGGCCACGGGCAGCGACTGGGGCGACTTTTACGCCCAACTGCAAAACAATACCAAAACAAAAGATACCATCGCCACGGAATCGCTCTGGCGGAAAGGAAGGCTCCAGTTCCGGGACCAATCCTTCTCCGAACTGGCCAAAACCATGGAAAGATGGTATAATAAACGCATCGTTATCGAAGACGCCGCACTGAACGACAACCGGTTTTCAGGGGAATTCCGGAAAGAAGACATCACGCAGGCCCTCAAAGCCCTGCAAATCATCGCCAATTTCACGTACGACATGAGAGAAGACACCGTATTTATTCAGCAATAAGTCAACCAACAAAAACAGCTATGGAACGATTCACACTTTGCAACACATCAGGCTAGGCGCTCTCCGGACGCCATTCAATTAAAAAAGGATAGTGCTGGCACACTACCCTTTATGCTAAACATGGAATGAAACAAGGATTCCGTGCGGGAAGCTGTTTGTTTCAATTGTTCAACACTCAATCCAAATTTATGAAAAAAAATCAACCTCGGCAATTCAGGGCCGGGCTAATACCTATT
>NZ_CALNBI010000022.1 GCF_937874145.1 uncultured Chitinophaga sp.
ATCACCCCGTTACGCTGGGCAACACCCGCCTGCGCACGGAAACCGCCGGGCTGGTAGGCTGTACGCTGCTGGCGGCGGCGAATAACGGATAAATGCAAAATTAGTCCCGGAAAGTGCGTGCAAGGAATACGCCTATAATCGTTTTTTCCGGTAAGGCCTCCAGGATGAGATCCTTGCAGGCCACGAAATGTGTGCCATTGGTGATCGCATCGTCGATGAGCACCAGGGTCGGATGAAGTTCGGGGAAAAGGCCGGTTTCCAGTGTTAACAGTTGCTTTAATGCTTTGGGTTTGGGTCTTTGCCCGTTTTCGTGGGAAGGAGACCGGTCCTGGGTCAGCGTCAGTAATGGCACTGCATTATGCTCGTAGCCTGCCACGCTGTTTTGCGCAATCTGCCACATCCTGTCGTCATGTAAGGGATGATGGAGTGTTTTGCTGGGAGGGATCGGGACGATGGTAAACGGGGATTTATGCGCATAGTTCAGGTATGGAAAGGTGTGTCTTTTCATCAGCATTATCGCGTCACTGATTGCTGAAATTTTGTGCCGGTAAACAGGTTCATCTTTCTTGCCGACTGACTTTTTCAAGTTACAGATTAAACTGTTGCCGGGAGAAAAGTCGTAAGGTTGCCTCGGAAAATAATCATACATGTAATAGCACTCGTCCGTTGTTCGGAGGTGCGAGTGCTCCCGAAGCATGCTTTCGTCAATAGGATACAATTCCATATCAAAGGTTTTTTAGGATGTCTTCATATGTTTTAACCCTGATAGCGCCTTTTTCCTGGAATCTTACTGGCCATTCTACCGATGTATTTCCGAAACAGCTGTCCAGGATGAATAATTTTCGTCCCTGATCGAGTGCTGCTTTGCCTTGAATCAGTGTGCCGGAGGTGGCGCCTGCTTCTATGATAATAGTGGCGTGTGAAAGAGCGGACATCATTTTATTCCGCTCCGCAAAGAATAATTTTTGTTGTGTAAATGGAATATGCTGATAGTGATAAAACGGAACCTGGCTGAGTAACAAATGATGCTGAGCGATAAATTGCTGCAGGCCGGAATTTGATTTCGGATAGAATTTATGTAGTGGTGTGCCGATCACGGCAATTGTTCGTCCTCCGTTTTCAATGGCTGCCTGGTGAGCAGCTGTGTCAATTCCTTCAGCAAGACCGGATACAATGGTAAGTCCATCCCCGACAAGGAGCTTAGCCATCTTTTTTGCTCTCAGCACCCCGTCTGCACTGGGTTTTCTGGTGCCTACAATCGCAATGCCGGTACCTGACAACAGCGAGAGGTCTCCCGAATAGTAAACGCCTTCGATATGATGCTGTGTGTCACCAAGCCGGGCGGGGTACATGGCATGACCGCGATGCATAAAACCAATGTTGTACCCGACTTGCGGATTGGAAAACAAATCGGCGAAATACGTTTCAAGTTCCGGTATATGCCGGTTGCCTGCAATTTCCGACGGCAGTTTTCCGGACTTTCTGAACAGTTCGCCAATTGATTTCACAGAGGCACTTTTATTGGCCCAGAGCGTTTCGTAAGCGATCAGCTCACGGATTGGTGAATGCGCATTGTCAATTATTTGTGGTGCTGACATTGCATCGGGTTATTTCTGTAACGGTATGGATGTAATTTAAACAAATTTTCTGTCATAAGCCTTCGCTGCGTTACGTGTAATTGATGATAGTACGGCTGGCTGTTGGGCCGCTAGGCATTGATGCCTACCCGGTAAGCAATATTTCCCATTCCCTGCGCGGGCGCCCCGGTATAGTTTTGCCCATGCTTACGAGTACACTTGCCGGCGCCATGAACGACGTGTTCCTGGCCGGCCCCGAAGCGTCCGATTATCCCCGGATCAACGATTACTTCAACCGTGCTTATCGCCACGATCCCGAAGCATTTTCACTGGAATTCGAATTGCTGCGGCAACAACATGCCGCTTTCAATTCCCTGCAATCCATCGCCGGTTATTGCTGCGCCAAGCCTTACGGCTACGCCGGTGATTTCGGGCTGATCGACCGGCTCTACATGCATTACATCGGCGACGGCGATACCATTGCCCGGTGGGATGCTTTTGCACAAGCCCAGCCTGCCGCCGTTGCCGTGCGCAACCGCAAAGCGTATTTCATCAACCTGATGGCGGAGCGGATGCCTGCCCGTGTGCTGAATGTAGCCAGCGGCCCCGCCCGTGATGTGCTGGAGTTCTACGCGAAATGGCCGCAGGCGCCCGTCACGGTCGATTGCCTGGAATACGACGGACAGGCCATCCGCTATGCGCAATCCCTGCTGGAAGGCAATGCGCGCGTCCGGTTCACGCAACAGAATATCCTGACCTGGAAGGCGGAAGGGGCGTATCCCCTGGTCTGGTCTTCAGGGTTGTTCGACTACTTCTCCGACGCGGTATTTGTGCGGGTGCTGCGGAAACTGCTGCTGTGTGTGGCGCCGGGCGGCACATTGGTGATCGGGAATTTCTCGGACGAGAATCCCAACCGCGCATTTATGGAAGTGGGTATGCAATGGTTCCTTCATCACCGCAGTCCTACCCGGCTGGCAGTGCTCGCCCGCGAAGCCGGTGCCGGAGACTGGAAACCGGAAGTGCACTGCGAGCCCGCGGGCGTCAATCTTTTTCTGCATCTGCATCGTCCTGCCACAGCGATATAAATTTCAGACAACACCGCAAAAAAAAGGCTGGCCCGCGTTCTGCAGGCCAGCCTTTCATGCGTTTAACCGCAATATTATTTCTTCCCTTCGATGTCGGTTTCTTTCGGGCCGCGCAGCTCCACGGGTTTGGCGGGCTTTTGCTTGCGTACGCGCATGTTCAGCAGCTCCACCGCGAAAGAGAACGCCATGGCAAAGTACACATAGTTCTTCAGGTGAAGGTCGTGCACGGCTTCGGGGTTCCAGCCTTCGATGATGAGGATGCCGCCCACCATGATGAGGAACGACAGCGCCAGCATTTTCAGCGTGGGGTGCTTGTGGATGAACGCGCTGATACGCGGTGCGAACGAGAACATGATGAACATGGCGATGATGACGGCAATGATCATGATCTCCACGTGCTTGGCCAGGCCTACGGCGGTGATGATACTGTCGAACGAGAACACCATATCGATGAGGATGATCTGGCCTACGACGTTGGCGAGCGTTGCGCCGGCTTTGCCGCCGCCGGCATGCGTTTCTTCCTCCTCGCCTTCCAGTTTGTGGTGGATTTCCAGCGTGGTTTTGATGAGCAGGAAAAGGCCGCCGGCCAGCATGATGAGGTCTCGCAGGCTGATGGCGTTGCCGAAAACGGTGAACAGCGGTTGCGTGGCGCGGATGATGTAGCCGATGCAAAGCAGCAGTACGATGCGCACGGCGATGCCGGTGAACATCCAGATGCGCCGTGCCTTCAGCCGTTTTTCTTCCGGCAGCCGGTTCATGACGATGGAAACGAAGATCACGTTGTCGATCCCCAGCACCACTTCCATAACGGTGAGGGTGAGGAGACTGATAAGGGAATCAACGGTTAGTAATTCTTGAAGTGCTAACATGGGTTATGGTTGAATAGATAATCCCTGGCAGATTTTCTTCACGATGGTAGGCCCTTCGTAAATGAAGCCGGTGTACACCTGTACGAGGCTGGCGCCGGCGTCGAGTTTTTCCTGTGCGTCGGCGGCGGTGAAGATGCCGCCCACGGCGATGATGGGAATGCTGCCGCCGGACTTTTGCGAGATGTAACGGATGACTTCCGTGGCGCGCTCCCGCACGGGGCGCCCGCTGAGGCCGCCCATGCCGATCTGGTCGAGCTCGCTTTGCGGGGTCTGCAATCCTTCGCGGCTGATGGTCGTATTGGTAGCCACCAATCCCGCCAATTCCGTTTCCCGGACGATCTCGATGATATCGTCGAGCTGTTCGCTGGTGAGATCCGGCGCGATTTTCAGCAGGATGGGCTTGGGTTTTGATTTTTGATTGTTCAGCATCTGCAGGTGGTGCAGCAGCTGTTTGAGCGGCTCCTTTTCCTGGAGGGCGCGGAGGCCGGGTGTGTTGGGGGAGCTAACGTTCACCACGAAATAATCCACCACGTCGAACAGCGCGTGGAAGCATTTTTCGTAATCGCTCACGGCTTCTTCGTTGGGCGTCAGTTTGTTTTTGCCGATGTTGCCGCCTACGATGATATTGGATTTGCGTTGCTGCAGCCTTTTGGCCGCGGCGCGCACGCCTTCGTTGTTGAAACCCATTCGGTTGATGAGCGCTTCGTCCTGCGGGAGGCGGAACAGGCGGGGCTGGTCGTTGCCGGGCTGGGGCAGGGGCGTTACGGTGCCGATCTCCACGAAACCGAACCCGAGATGGGCGAGCTCGTCGATATACCGGGCGTCTTTATCGAATCCGGCGGCGAGGCCTACGGGATTGGCGAAAGTGAGGCCCCAGATCTTGCGTTCCAGGCCGCTGTTTTTAGGGCGGCAGATGCCATCGAGCACATTCTTGCCGAAAGGCAGCGCGTTCACGACTTTCAGCCCGCGCATCACGCCATAGTGTATGCGCTCAGGGGGGAAGCCGAATAGTATTTTTTTGATAAAACCGTACATGTCGCGCAAAGATATAAAATTGCCCAGACCAACGCCTATTTGGTTTATGTATCCCGGCCGCCTAATTTTGCCGCAACTATCATGTTGGACCTCGCTGCATTTGAAAGGCTCTTCCGGGAGCATCACAGCCACTGTCTTGCCTTTGCCGTGCATTATACCGGCGACCCCTGGGAGGCCGAGGAAGTGGTGCAGCTCGTCTTCTCCCAGCTATGGGAAAAGCGGGACCAGATCCGTATTGCCGGGTCCGAACGCTCGTACCTGTTCACTTCTATCCGCAATATGGCCATCAGCCAGTGGCGGAAACAGCAGGTGCGGACCGAAAAAGAGACTTCTTTCGGGAAGATGCAGGAGGATTCGGTCCAGCTGTCCGTCCAGGCGCGGGAGCTGGAAGGCCGCCTGGAGCTGGCCCTGGCAAAGCTGCCGGAGCGTTGCCGGGAGGTGTTTGTCCTGAGCCGGAAGGAGCAGCTCAAGTACGCCGAGATCGCCGCCGTGATGAATATTTCCGTTAAAACCGTCGAGAACCAGATGGGAAAGGCCCTGAAGATCCTCCATGAGGAGCTGCGGGATTACCTGCACCTGTTTTTTTGATATGGGATGGGGGATGGGCGCTTCGGCGCGCGTCATCTATCCGTCTAGCTAATTTTACAACTGTTCATGAGCCATCTGCAGCCCGATGAGGCATTATATTCCCTGTTGTGCAAGTACCTGCTGAACGAGGCGGAAGCCCCGGAGCGTGCGTGGGTGGATGCATGGCGGAAGGAAGGGCCGGCCAACGAGGCCGCGCTTGCCGCTATCCGCCGGCTGATGGAAGCCCCCGCCCCGGCAACCCCCAACTTCGGCATCAGTACCGACAGCAGCTGGGAACGCCTCCGCGCCACCGTTACCGCCCGGCCGGCAGCGGCCGCCCCGGAAGCGGAAATAGTGCCCCTCCGCCGGAGAAACACCTGGTGGATGGCCGCGGCAGCTGTAGCCGTGCTGCTCATGGCGGGTTTCTGGGGACTGAAGCGCCTGGGCTCCGGCGAACAATCGTTCTCCGGCGGCCAAACCGCCGCCCTGCACGACGGCAGCCGCATCCAGCTCGCCGGCAACGGAACGCTGACGGTGGACGAGGACTTCGGGGAAGAAGAGCGCCGCGTCCGCGTGTCGGGCAAAGCGGATTTTGATATCGCTCCCGCCGCCGGGAAGCCCTTCATCGTGGAAGCCGGCGGAACGGAAATAAAAGTCCTGGGCACCCGGTTCACCGTATCGTTCGACACCACCCTGTTCATCCAGGTGGAAAGCGGGAAAATTCAGGTGACGGACCCCTCCCTCGGCGAACCCGTGGTGATGACGGAAGGCATGAGCCTCCGGAGAAATGGCGCAAACGGCGGGTTCGAAGTCTCTGGCCAGCCGGAAAGGCCCATGGTGTTCAGGGATGTTCCCTTCGGCCTGGTAGTGGAAACAGTGGAAAAGAGATATAAGGTCAACATCACCGTCGCAGACCCCGCAATGCTGGAAAAACGGATCACCGTCCACTTTTCCGGCGAGTCGGTTGAAGAAGTGATCGACGCCCTGGCATATATGGTGTCCGCATCCGTGGAATCACCCTCGCCGGGAAGTTATAAGCTGCAACCTTTGTAACCGTTATTTGTCATAGTTAATTGCTTGCAAAATGAAGAAAGTCCTGCCGGGATTATTGCTGCTGGCAATGCTCCCCCTGCAGGTGTTCGCATGGAACTGGCGCACCCGGATCTCGGTCTCCCTTGAAGATCAGCCCCTTTACGTGTATTGTGACCATCTGGAAAAAACATACGGCATCCCATTCAGCTACAGCCGCGACGTCGTGAACCTCAACCGCCGCGTGACCCTCAGCGTCCGGGATATGCCCCTGCGGCAGGTGCTCGACCAGCTCTTCGGCGATAATGGCATCCAATACCGCCGCATCGGCGGGCAACTGGTACTGGCAGCGCAATCTTCTTTCCAGCGCACCATCAGCGGATACGTCGAAGACGCGTCTACCGGCGAAAAACTCATCGGCGCCACCGTCTACGCCCCGCATCTCAAAGCCGGCACCGTCACCAACACATATGGTTTCTACAGCTTCACTTCCCTGCGCGATACGCTGTCGCTCTTCGTTTCCTACACCGGATACAACGCCATGCAGGTGCCTGTTGGAGGGCGCGATAACCGGCAGCTCAACTTCAAGCTCAGCCCTTCCAATACCCTGAAAGAAGTGGAGGTGACGGAAGCGCTCCCCCGGCTGCAGGACCAAACGCAAATGAGCAAGGTCAATATCAGCATGGCGCAGACCAAAACAATGCCCCGGATCCTGGGAGAATCCGATGTTCTCAAATCCATCCAGGCGATGCCGGGCGTGAGCGGCGGCATGGAAGGCACGAGCGGTATCCACGTCAGGGGCGGCAGCCCGGACCAGAACCTCATCCTGCTCGACGGCACGCCGGTGTACAATTCCACCCACCTGTTCGGCATTTTTTCCGTCTTCAACCCGGATGTAATTAAAAATGTGGACCTCTATAAAGGCGCTTTCCCGGCGCGTTACGGCGGGCGCTTATCGTCGGTAGTCGATATTTCGATGAAAGACGGCGACATGTACAATTATCATTACGAATACACCATCGGGCTGCTCGCATCGCGCGTGGCGGCGGAAGGGCCCCTCGTTAAGGGGAAAACCTCGTTCATGTTCACCGGCCGCCGCACTTACGCAGACCTCATCATGCAGGAAATCGCCAATAAAGAATTGAAACTGGGAGAAGAAGGTGAATTCTGGGCCTATTTCTACGACGCGAATTTCAAGATCAATCATATCTTTTCGCCGAAAGACCGCATTTATCTCAGTGGTTACGGCGGGCAGGACAACCTCACCATGCACCGCAACGAAAGCTTCGATTCGATGCAGGGCTCGGCGAAGAAATATCATGAAGAAATGCGCTTCCGGCTGGGCTGGGGCAACCAGGCCTACGCCATCCGCTGGAACCACATCTTCAATCCCCGCCTCTTTTCCAACGTAACGGCCAATTACTCGCAGTTTTACTTCAATACGGATTACCGCTACAAATACATGGCGCTCGATACGCCGCAGGTCCGGGAAAACGACAACGCTTTCGGGCGCTATTATTCCAAAGTCGACAACCTCGGCGCCAAGATCGATTTCGATTACCGGCCCAACCCGCAACATGTGATCCGCTTCGGCGGGCAGGGTACCTGGCACGTGTTCCGTCCGGGCATCGCGGCGTTCAACAACGTGTCCGACGATATGCAGCTGACCGATACTACCTACAACGACCAGACGCATGGCGGCGTGGAGTTGTCATTGTATTTCGAAAACGACTGGAAGATACGCGACTCCATGCACCTGAACCTCGGCGTGCACGGGTCGGCATTTTTGGTCGACGGAAGGGCGTATACTTCCATCCAGCCGCGCCTCGGCTTCCGCTACATGCTGCCGCGAAAATGGGCGCTGAAAATGGCGTACACGGTGATGACGCAATACATCCACCTGCTTACCAACCACGCGGCTACTTTTTTACCGACCGACCTCTGGGTGGCCGCTACGAACAAAGTGCCGCCCATGCATTCGCAGCAACTGGCGCTGGGGCTGGCCAAAACCACGAACGACAACCGGTACGAGATGTCGGTGGAAGGGTATTACAAGCGGATGGAAAACGTGATCCAGTACCAGGAGCAGACGGCGGATTTCAGTGCGGCCACCAAAAGCTGGGAAGACCTGGTGGTGGTAGGCAGCGGCTGGAGCTACGGCATGGAAGCGCTTATTCAGAAAAAACAGGACCGCTTCAAAGGCTGGATCGGCTATACGCTGGCATGGAGCCGGCGCGCTTTTCCGAACATCAACCAGGGCCGCGTTTTCCCTTATAAATACGATCGCCGCCATGAGCTGGAAGTGGTGCTGTCGCAACAGCTGGGCAGGCGATGGGAGCTGTCTGCACAATGGCAATATGCCAGCGGTTTGCCGCTGACGCTGCCGGGGTCGAGCTACGAGATGATCACGGAACCCTCGCCGAACATGCCGCTGCCGCCCGACAATACGGACCCGGTAGACGTTTACCGGGATCAGTACACGACCCGCATGCAGGACGTGCACCGCCTGGATCTGAGCGCAACGTACGTAAAGCAGCGGAAGGTGGCGCGGTACACGCTCTCGTTCGGATTGTACAACATCTATAACCGGAAGAACCCGTTTTTGTATTACTATAAACACGACGCAAGTACGCAGCGGCGCCAGCTGACGATGCTGAGCATCCTGCCGGTGCTGCCGAGCGTATCGTGGTCGGTAAAATTCTGATATGAAAAAGATATTTCCATTCTTCGTTATAGCCGCCATGGCTGCGTGTGAGAAGCCGGCAGACATACAGGTGGACTACGAAGGCGACCGCATCGTGGTGAACAGCCTGATGCAGGAAGACAGCGTGGTGTACCTGCGCCTGACCCGTTCGCAGCCGCCGGGCGCCACTGTTTTTCCGGAGATCAGGAATGCTTCCGTCAGGTTGATGGCGGGTAATGTGCCGATGGATCTGCGATTCCGGGAGATCGGCGGGAAAGGGTATTATGTGTCTGAAATGGCGGCGACGGCGGGCGTAAAATACCAGCTGGAAGTAAGTGCCGCCGGTTTGCCCGCCGTTACGGCGGAAGATACGCTGCCGCGGCGGCCGTTGCTGAGGGAACCCTTTGCCCAGGAGGGCGGCAACCGCGTGAAGGTGTATTTGTCGGACAAGCCGGGGCCCGACCGCTACCGGATCCGTCTGTACAAGGCAAAAAAGCTGGCCGACGGCCGCTATGTGCCCGCAGAGCGCCGGGGATACCGCTTCGATCCTTCCTACAACAACAGTTTTACCGACATGATCACCGAAACCTACCACGAATCCAGCCTCATCCCCGATGAGCGGTTCGATGGGCGGGAGATCCTCGTGGTGTTCCAGACGCGGCAGGTGCTGGTGAAAGACGAAGTGCTGCTGCTGGAGGTGACCGGCCTTACGTCCGCCAGCTGGCAATACCTGAAATCGCTGGAGCTACAGGAGACCGTCAACGGCAACTTTCTCGGTGAGCCGGCGAGCGTTTTTACCAATGTAGGCAAGGGTTACGGCATATTTGCAGGCGTTTCCGTGACATACCTGGAGATACCGGTCAAATAAGGCCGGAATTCCTTAAATTTGGAGAATACCAAACAAAAGGAGATAACCATGCAAGACGCATATATCGTAGCAGGATACAGAACGGCGGTAACGAAATCGAAGAAAGGCGGGTTCAGGTTTTACCGGCCCGACGACCTGGCCGTGGACGTGATCAGGGGCTTGCTGGCCGCCGTACCGCAGCTCGATCCCAACCGGGTCGATGATCTGATTGTGGGTAATGCGGTGCCGGAAGCCGAACAGGGCCTCCAGATCGGCCGGATGATCAGCGTGCGCGCCCTGGGGATCGATGTGCCGGGTATGACAGTCAACCGTTATTGTGCTTCCGGCCTCGAAACCATCGCCATCGCCACCGCGAAGATCCGCAGCGGCCAGGCGGATTGCATCATCGCCGGGGGCACCGAAAGCATGAGCCTCGTGCCTACCGCCGGCTGGAAAACCGTTCCCGCCTACAGCGTGGCCACTACCACTCCCGAATATTATCTTAGCATGGGCCTCACCGCGGAAGCGGTGGCCAAAGAATATAACGTCAGCCGCGAAGACCAGGACCAGTTCAGCCTGCAATCGCACCTGAAAGCCATCAACGCCATCAAAAACGGCTATTTCAAACCCGGCATCCTGCCTATTACGGTGGAGGATGTGTTCGTGAACGAAAAGGGCAAGAAGCAGTCGAAATCCTGGGTGGTGGATACGGACGAAGGCCCGCGCGGCGATACTTCCATCGATGCGCTCGGCAGGCTGAAACCGGTGTTTGCAGCCGGAGGCTCGGTAACGGCGGGCAATTCCTCCCAAACTAGCGACGGCGCGGCTTTCGTGATCGTGATGGGCGAAAAGATGGTGAAAGAACTGAACCTTCAGCCCATCGGCCGCCTCGTGGCCTGCGCTTCGGCGGGCGTGCATCCGCGGATCATGGGCATCGGTCCTGTAGCCGCGGTGCCCAAAGTGCTCCGCCAGGCCGGTAAATCGCTCGGCGATATCGACCTGATCGAGCTGAACGAGGCTTTCGCTTCGCAGTCGCTCGCCGTGATCCGTGAGCTGGGCCTCGATCCCGAGATCGTCAATATCAACGGCGGCGCCATCGCGCTGGGGCATCCGCTCGGCTGCACCGGCACCAAGCTCACCATCCAGCTGCTGAACGATATGCAGCGCCTTCAAAAGAAATACGGAATCGTAACCGCCTGCGTGGGCGGCGGACAGGGCATCGCAGGAATTATCGAAAACCTCGCCTGATCCTGCCGGAATGATTTTTTAATAGCCAGCTTGTCATCAACTATCAGCCGCCGTTGTGTCACTCACTTCGGCGGCTTTTTCATGGTTGGGCAGGCAAAATAAGCCCCCCGATATATAAAATAATACAATTGAATTAAACTTTTTACTAATTTGGATGCAGCATTGGCTGCTGTGGTTGTTATGCCGGCAGTTTCATATGCAACATTTGACCGCTTTTTAACCGTATCCCCGATGGACCGCAGATCGTTTCTGACACTCAACTCCTCCCGCAAAGCCGCTCCCGTCAAAGCTGCCCGGACTTTTACCGGCATATCGCCCTATACGGGAACCTGGGGCACCGCGCAGGTTGTTCACCTGCTGAAGCGCGCCATGTTCGGCGCAGCGCCGGCAGACGTGAGCCATTTCGCAGGCATGAGCATGAACCAGGCGGTCGACGCCCTGCTCGTTCCCAATGCCGCCACGCCCG
>NZ_CALNBI010000023.1 GCF_937874145.1 uncultured Chitinophaga sp.
GATACGGGATCGGTGGTCTGGTAAACGCGGGCGCCTTCGGGGAGGCCTTCGTTGTGCGTGGCGGAGGGCTGCCAGCGCAGTTGCGCCATCGTGGCGGCAGGGAGCATGGTCAGGAAAAGCAACAATCGTGTCATGGCAGAAAAATATACAATCCGGGCGGAAGATCGAAGGCCGGCAGTTTAAATTTCCGGCCGCATGTATACCGAATGCCTATAATCAGGGGTAAAAAAGAGGGAATACATTGATAATCAGTAGCTGCCGGTACGCTATTATGCCGCTAGATATGCCTTTGATATACATTACCCCCTTGAGTAAACCCTCAGTATCTCCCGGGTAAACCCGGAGAAATCCCGGCGGAACCCATAAAAAAACCCGGGGCGCGGGGCTCCGGGTTGGTATCAGGAAGACTGATTTTACTGTTTTCTGCCGCTGAAGATGTGTTTTTCAGCGTGGTAAGACGAGCGGACGAGCGGGCCTGCTTCTACATAGTCGAGGCCCATGCCGTAACCGATCTCGCGGAGCTCCGCAAACTCGTCGGGGTGTACGAAGCGCACCACCGGCAGGTGTTTGGGGGTGGGCTGAAGGTACTGGCCGAGGGTCACTACGTCGCAACCGTTGTCGTAGAGGTCGTGCATGGCCTGCACTACTTCTTCTTTGGTTTCGCCGAGGCCGAGCATGATACCGGATTTGGTGCGCATGCCGCCTTGTTTGAGCCGGCGGATGACTTCGAGGCTGCGGTGGTATTTGGCCTGGATGCGGACCTGTTTGGTGAGGCGTTCCACGGTTTCGAGGTTATGGGATACCACTTCGGGGGCGGCTTCGATGACGCGGTCCAGGTTTTCCCAGATGCCCCGGAAGTCGGGGATGAGGGTTTCCATGGTGGTTTCCGGGTTGAGGGCGCGAACGGCTTTGATGGTGTTGGCCCAGATGATGGAGCCGCCGTCTTTCAGTTCGTCGCGGTCAACCGAGGTGATCACCGCATGTTTTACTTTCATGAGGTAGATGGCTTCGGCCACGCGCTGGGGCTCATCCCAATCTACGGGTTCCGGGCGGCCGGTGGCTACGGCGCAGAATCCGCAGGAGCGGGTGCAGACGTTGCCGAGGATCATGAAAGTGGCGGTGCCGGCACCCCAGCACTCTCCCATATTGGGACAGTTGCCGCTTTCGCAGATGGTATGAAGTTTATGTGTGTCTACGAGGTTTCTGACCTGCCTGTAGTTCTCTCCGATCGGCAGCTTTACACGCAGCCAGTCGGGCTTTTTCACTCTGGGCGCTGCCGGTTCGGCGGCGATTACGGGTAATTCTTGCATCGCAAATCCTTTCTTTAATAAAGTGCAAAGTTACTTATTCCAACGTTTACCTAACTGCAAACCTACATAAGCGTTGAAAAAGAACGACTTATTATCGCCATTCACCATGATTTGCACCTTTTTCGTGTAATATTCCGCGTTTACCCCTACTTCCAGGGCCGAGATAATATCGTTGAACTTGGCCCAGTCGAACCGGAAACCCATTTTGGCGTGGAGGCCGGGATTGAATTTCACTTCGCTCCATCCCTTGGAGAACCCGCCGGCGCCATAGATCATGGATTTGTCCATGAAATCGTCCTTCGTTTCCTCACTGTACTTCACGAAATTCCTGGAATCGGGGTTACCGTCGGTATTCATGAGCTCAAGGTAGTAGGGTTTCATGAGGCCTGCGGATACGCCGCCGTAATAAATAGCGTTCACTTCCACCCCGTTTTTATTGCCTTTCCCGCCGATGAGCCGCTTCTGGCCGATGCCGAGCTTGGCCTGGTAGAAATTATTCATTTTGCCGTATACGAAGGGAGAAGTGCTGATGACAAAACCCTGCGTTTGCACAAAATTGGCGGAGCGGTCCTGCTTGGGATCTTTTTTCTCGGAGAATTCGAACTGGAAGAAGTTCACGGTCGTCGCGCTTTTGCGGTAACCCATTTCCAGGAAACCGGTCCAGCCATCCGTATTTAGCCTGAAGCCGCCGGAAAACTCACGGTTGTAAAGGTTCTCACCTTCTTCGATCTCGCGGAACAAAGAAATTTTGCGCAGCTTTTTCGCATCCTTTTCCGCCTTCTTCGCAGAGCGGTCAGATTGGGCATGCAATGTAAGGGAAGCCAGCAGGAGGAGTAAAAGTGTGTTGAATTTTTTCACCGTGTTGCGCTATTATTTTAAATTAAAACGCGGGATGTCGTTTTATGTTTTATTCCTATACAAACATACACAAATTTGTTCGTAGTTGACCGCCGGCCCGCGATAGCCGGAAGAGGGAAACAATCTTAAAAATACACTTATTTTTACACCAAAAACCATCCATATGCAAATGGCTGCCATCCTTTACAACGGCGAACTCAGAACTACGGCTACCCACCTCCGCTCCGGCTCGGTGATCGAGACAGACGCACCGGTAGACAACAACGGCAAAGGCGAAAGGTTTTCTCCGACCGACCTGGTGGCTTCCTCCCTCGGCTCCTGCATGCTCACCATCATGGGCATCAAAGCCCGCGATAAGGGCTGGAACATCGACGGCACGAAGGTCAGCATCGAAAAAATCATGGGCACCGAGCCCCGCAGGATCACCGGCGTGAAAGTGGTGTTCGATATGCCCGCATCCGCCGGCCTCGACGATACCGCCCGCAAGATCCTCGAAAACGCGGCGCTCACCTGCCCGGTCGCCAAAAGCCTCCATCCCGACATTAACCAGGACGTGACTTTCAACTGGTAATCCTGTAACGGATTCCCCCCGCGGCAGGTTACAACCTCCCGCCACGTTCCCGGACGAATACGGCCGCCCTCCGCGGGGCGGCTTTTTCGTGCTACCATGCTTCCTCTTCGCCCTCCTCTTCGCCTTCCCATCCCGGCCAGGCCGCTTCCCCAACGCCGCCGTTCACGCCGCCTTCGAACCCCAGCAGCTCCCGCCCCACCCGGCATTCCAGGCACTTTTTCACATCGCAGTACTGCTGCCGCAGCTCCGTGAGCCCCTGCGATTCGGCGGCCGACCGGGCGATGACGGCTTCGTTCCGCCATCCTCTCATAATACGGTTATCCTCCGGTTCCAGGGCCCGCCACAATGCCATCCCCCGCTCCTGCAGCCCCTCGTTGCGCAAATAAGCGCCATAGGCATGGAGCAGGGGCGCCACGGCATTGACCAGCAAGGCCTGCACGGCCTGCCGGCCCATAGCTGCGGTGCGGACGGAAAGTACGTCGAACCGGTAATGGTGGTCCCAATAAGCGGAGGGCGCCGCGGTAAAGAGGGCAGCGAGCTCCCGGGCGCCGGGGCGGTCGAGCATGGCGGAAAACAAATGGGGCTCCTTGTGCAGGAGCGCCGCCAGGCAGGCGATGCGCATGGTCGGGAACGAGGAAGGGCGCATGCGCAGCCAGTGCCACTCGTGCGCCGCCATGGGCATCAGCTGGTATTTCCGGCGCAGGAAGCGGTAATCTTCCAACAGCTGGCGGGGGTAATCATCGACGGGGCGCTCCGGCAACAAGCCCGCCTGGCCAAACAGCAGCGCTTCCAGCCCGGGCAGGCTATGGCGCTGCCGGGCCATGACGGTAAAGGGCGTGGCGGCAATGAGGGCGCGGAAAGCTTCGGTATTGACCGGCATGCCGAAGCAGGACGCCACGGCGCGGAGGCATACTTCCTCCCAATTGGCGCGCGTTTGCTGCAGCCATCCGGTGAAAACGGCGGCCTTGCGCTCCATCCGCTGCATGGTGAGCCTGGCCTGCCATTGTTCCCACAATCCCTCGGGCACGCGGGCCAGCAGGCGGGAACAGGGAAGCTCGTCGGCACTGTCCATCAGCGCCCCGTAGCGCCGGAGGAGGAATTTGGGGATGCGCGGCTGGAGCTCCAGGACGGGAATGCCATCGTCCGCACCATCGTGCTC
>NZ_CALNBI010000024.1 GCF_937874145.1 uncultured Chitinophaga sp.
TGAAAAAGGGTAAAAATGGAGTGAAAAGGGGTGTTTTCAAGGATGATAAAGCGAATACATATGATCGGCAGCGTTTATGCGGTGTAGTCTGAAACCCACTGTGGTAGGGTATCTTAGAGTACATTGTTGTTTACCAAATGGAAATTCTGGGTTAAAATTCTGCCGAATCCTTGGCAATTGAATAAAAATTATATTTTTGCAGTCAAGTTTCAAAAACACTTAAAATTATGTCAGACATTGCATCAAGAGTTAAAAAGATCATTATTGACAAATTAGGCGTTGACGAAGCCGAGGTAACTCCTGAAGCCTCCTTTACCAACGACCTGGGCGCTGACTCTTTGGATACGGTAGAACTGATCATGGAATTCGAAAAAGAATTCAACATCTCCATTCCTGACGAACAAGCAGAAACAATCACCACTGTTGGCCAGGCAGTAGCTTACCTGGAAGAACACGTAAAATAATCCAACAAATCAGAACTGTTTTAATGCAACCAAGACGAGTAGTCGTTACAGGTTTAGGCGCGCTGACACCGCTCGGCAATTCCGTAGATGCTTTCTGGCAGGGATTGGCGAACGGTGTATCGGGCGCTGATTATATCAAGCAGTTTGATGCTTCCAAATTCAAGACCCGTTTTGCCTGTGAGCTGAAAGACTTCGATCCTACGAATTTCATGGATAAGAAGGATGCACGCAAAATGGACCCGTTCACGCAAACCGCCGTCATCGCAGCCGATCAGGCAGTGGCGGACGCGAAAATCGACCGCAACTCCGTGGATGTTGACAGGGTTGGCGTGATCTGGGGTACGGGCGTTGGCGGGATGATCAACTTCACGAATGAATTAAAGGAATTCCATTCCGGGGACGGAACACCTCGTTTCAGCCCTTTCCTGATCACCCGTTTGATTCTGGATATTGCCGCAGGGCATATATCTATGCGTCATGGTTTCAGAGGCCCTAACTTCTCGGTGGTATCCGCGTGCGCTTCGGCCACCAATGCCTTGATCGAAGCCATGTACACCATCCGCTACGGAAAGGCGGACGTAATCATTTCCGGAGGATCCGAAAACATCATCAATGAGCCCTGCGTAGGCGGTTTCAACGCCATGAAGGCGCTCAGCGAACGGAACGACGATCCGAAAACAGCCTCCCGGCCGTTTGATCTCGACCGTGATGGTTTTGTCATGGGCGAAGGCGCCGGCGCACTCGTGCTGGAAAGCTACGAACATGCCATGGCCCGCGGCGCTAAAATCTATGTCGAACTCGCCGGCGGCGGCGCATCCGCAGACGCCCACCACATCACCGCTCCCCACCCCGAAGGGCTCGGAGCCATGAACGTGATGACGCAAGCCCTTAAAGATGCAGGCCTCCAACCGGAAGACATCGACTACATCAACGTACACGGAACCTCTACTCCGCTCGGCGACATTGCGGAAGTAAAGGCCATTCAGCAGGTATTTGGCGAAGCAGCCTACAATCTTAACATCAGCTCCACCAAATCCATGACAGGGCACCTCCTCGGGGCTGCCGGAGCCGTGGAATCCATTACCATCATCAAGAGCATTCTGGAAGGTCTCGTACCTCCCACCATCAACCACTTCACCGACGATCCCCAGCTGGATGCCAAACTGAATTTCACTTTTAACGTGGCACAAAAAAGAGACGTGAGAGCCGCCCTCAGCAATACCTTCGGGTTTGGCGGGCACAACGCCTCCGTTATTTTCAAAAAATTTGTTCCTTGATCGTGTGAGACTAATTCCAGGATTCCTATATAAAGTTTTATACGGGAAAAAGCGACTGTACAAAGACCTCTACAACCTGCTCGGGTTCCATCCCGGCAACCTGGCACTGTATGAAGTCGCTTTGAGCCACCGTTCCAGCAAGGAGAAATTCCTTGAGAGCAACGAGCGCCTGGAATATCTCGGTGATGCTATCCTGGGCGCCATCATCGGCGACTACCTCTTCAAAAAATACCCCTACAAAACAGAAGGCTATCTCACCGAAATGCGGTCAAAAATCGTCAACCGCCAACAGCTCAACGATATCGCCATCAAAATGGGCCTCCGCAAACTGACGATCTACGACAAATACAACTCCTTCCTCAAAATCTCCCAGATTTTCGGCAATACCCTCGAAGCCCTCGTTGGCGCCGTTTACCTCGACCGCGGTTATAACAAAACCAAACAGTTCGTCCACAAACGCATCCTCGTCCCCTATATCGACCTCGAAGCCCTCGAGATCGTAGAGATGAACCATAAAAACAAACTGTACGGCTGGGCCAATAAAAACGGCAAATCCCTCGAATTCGAACTCATCGAAGAACAGATGGACAATGGCCGCCGCATCTTCACCGTAGGCGCCATGCTCGACGGCGAGCTCATCTGTACCGGTAAAGCCTTCAATAAAAAAGATGCCAGCCAGATCGCTGCCTCCCAAGCTATTGAACTGCTCGGCATTGGCGGGGATGATAAATAATCCTCCTCAACCCGCCTTAACATTCAGGCGCAGGATCGTTTGCAGCTTATCCACCGGCGTTTTGCCCGGATCGTTCAGGTAAATTTCGTGATGCGAACCGTTCACCTCCAGGTGATGCTGGCGGATGTATTGGTGCAGCCTGGCCACGGAGGCCTCTTCCTCGTAATAGGATCCCGTATGCAACAGCTGTACCGCCAGGGCCTGGGGCATCGCTTCAAATCGCAGCGCATCCAGGAAAGGGAGCTTCTTATTGCCCGCCAGCGCCGCCGCCTGCCGGCAATCCCCGCGGGTCACAAAACCCGGCATCTGCAAAGCCAGCTTCCAGTTCGACTCCTCCGCCGTTACCGCGGGCATCGGCGCCCCGCTGCCGGTCCACCAGTAACACTCCAGCGAAGGCATCCGGAAATCATTCCCCTGCAGCTTGCAAATCTTACGGATATTATACGCCGTAGCCCAAAGCGCCTTGATCTTGAGATGGAACTCCTCCGCATAGGAATCCCCCGCGCCTTCCACAGTTAAAAACTGCCCCGGGGCAACAGTAATGAGCTCCGGCACGGGCCGGGCACGGTAATATTGTCGAAACTCTTTGGCGAGATCTGTTTTTTGCATGTCATGGTCGTTTATGCAAAGGAAACAGCCGGGTATGACAACCGTATGTCAGGAGTAATGTTCCCCCAGTTCAGAAATCTGCTGGCGGATGATGATCTTCAGGTCCTCCGGCTCCACGATGGTGGCATGCTTCCCAAGCATCAGCATCCAGCGCGAAAAATAATGAAGGCTGTGGAACAGGAAATCCATTTCCACATGGCCATCTCCCACCTTCTCCTGCACAAATCCGTAATAATATTTCTGTTGCCCCAGCCAGCGCGCCACCTCATTCGCAATACGCACCCGGATGAGGCTCGGCTGGTCCGGATCGGACACATATTCCTTTGAAATGTATTGTTGCAATGTGATCCGCTTCGACTTGTCGAACCCCTGGTCCGTCAGGTGCAACGACTTTATGCGGTCCGCCCGGAAGTCGCGGTAATCGTTCCGGAGACGGCACCACCCAATGAGATGCCAGCTGCTGTGCATGTGGAATATCCCGATGGGCTCAATTTCGCGGCGCGAGATACTGTCGTTGTAAAACGAATAATATTCGACGGACAGCACCTTCTGGTTCGCCAGCCCTTCCTGGATGTCGCTCAGGAACCGGTTGGGAAACTGCTGCTCGTTATCCGGACGGTTGTCGCGCAGCACGGCGATATTTTCGTCGAGCGACTCAAGGAAGTCCTTATCGCTCCCCCGCAGCACGGCCCTGATCTTCTGCATGGCGGAACTGAACTGCTGCTGGTTGGAGCGGTCGCTGTGTTTTTCCATGAGCTTTTCGCCGGTCAGCAGGGCCGCGGCTTCGGTACGGTTGAACATCACGGGCGGCAGGTGATACCCATCCACGATGTAATAGCCCGTTCCCGCCTCCGCACCAATAGGCACCCCGGCTTCCATGAGCGCCCTCACGTCGCGGTAAACGGTGCGCAGGCTGATATCGAATCGGTCTGCGATCTCCTGCGCCTTCACGATCTTCTTTCCTTGCAGCTGAACAAGTATAGCGGTTAAACGGTCGATGCGGTTCATACGTCAAATGTAATGACAAATTTAGCCTGCCGGGCCTCCGTCCTTTAAACTTTTCTACCGTTTCCGGCATCTTATTAAATGGAAAGACTAAGATTTTCCGCTTTTATGGCTTTTTAAAAAAAATATGTTTCAACACGCATGTTTTTGTTTGGTTCGACGTCTAACCAATAAACAGTCCGACAAACGATATTCAACATACTAAAGAAACTAGTTGCTGTTACAGCATATAGTTAGGTTAAATGGTAAAGCCCTGGCAATTCCTTGCCGGGGCTTCTTATTTGTTTCCGCCTTATCAGTAACTCATTTCATTCAGTTTCACCTTCCCGCGGAATGTCCAGAACACGAAAATAGTGTACGAAATCACGAGCGGCGTGCCGATTGCGGCCATCAATAACATGATTCTCAGAGATTTAGGGGAAGATGCAGCTTCATAAATGCTGATGCTCCATTCCGGGTCCAGGGTGCTGATCACGATGTTGGGATACAGCCCGATGGCGAACAGGATCAGCAGGATGGCAGTGATGCAGCTGGAGAAGACGAAGGCGGTGAAATACTTCCGCCCGTCGATGTTCCGCTTGATATTGAGGACCGTCAGCACGGCCAATAACGGCAACAGGAACAGCCAGGGATGGTTTTTGAATTCCTCCGTCATATGCGGGATGTAGATCAGCGTTACCATGGAGGAAAGGATGAAGCAGAGGATGAAGAATTTACTGCAGTTGTTGACCAGCACCGTCAGCTTTACATATAGCCGGTTTTCGGTTTTCATGACCAGGTAAATGGCGCCGTGCAGCATGAACAGTGATAGAGTGGTGACGGCGATGAGCAGTGCGTAGGGATTGAAGAAGGTGAGCAGGTCCCCTTTGAAGGAATGCTCCGCGTCGATCGGCAGCCCCTGGATGAGGTTGCCCAGCACCATGCCCAGCAGCAGGGTGATGAGCGTGCTCGATACCATGTAACTGACGTCCCACATCTTCCGCCACCAGGCCATGGGCTCCTTGCTGCGGAATTCGATGGATATCGCCCGGAAGATCAGCGCTACCAGGAAGAGCATGAACGGCACGTAAAAGGTGGAAAGGATCGTTCCATACACCAGCGGGAACCCGGCGAAAAGGGCGCCCCCGGCTATTACCAGCCATACTTCGTTGCCATCCCACACCGGGCCGATGGCGTTGAGCGCGATGCGGCGGCTTTCTTCCTTGTTGAAAAAGAGGTGCAGCGCCCCGGCGCCCAGGTCGAACCCGTCGAGCACGCCGTAGCCGGTGATGAGGCCCCCGATCACGAGGAACCAAAGAGTGGGGAGGTCGAGTCCGAGAATCGTTTCCATGCGTGAAAGGGTTTAGTGTCCGGGTGATTGCAGTTGTTTGATATTACGTTTCGAGAATTCGTCGCTTTCGTCCTCTTCATTGGGCGTCATTTCCGGCCCGTGCTGGATTTTTTTGTTCAGCAGGTAGATGAAGAGGATGAACAGGAGGGTGTAGACGAGGGTGAAGAGCACGAGGCTGAACACGACCTGGTTGGCTTTTACGTCTTTACTGAGCGCGTCGGAGGTGCGGAGCAGCCCGTACACGACCCAGGGCTGGCGGCCTACTTCCGCGGCGTACCAGCCGGCCTGGTTGGCGATCTGGGGGAGGAGCACGGCCCAGACGAAGAGGGTCATGAGCCACTTTTTGTTAAACAGCCGTTTTCGCCACAGGTAATACACGGCCAGGAGGGTCATGGCGATGAGGATCATGCCGATGGCGATCATGATGTGGTAGGTCTGGAATACGAAGTTGACGGCGGTGGGGCGTTCCGTTTTAGGGAAGGCGTTGAGGCCGGTTACGGGGGCGTTGAAGGAGCCATGGGTGAGGAAGGAGAGCCCTCCCGGCACGGCGAGCCCAGTAGTTTTTCCATTTTCATTATCGACGAAGCCGAAGAGATACATGGGCGCCACGGCGGAGGAGTCCCAATGCCCCTCCATGGCGGCGAGTTTCGCGGGCTGGTATTGGCTGACGTAATGCGCAGAGCGGTGGCCGGTGAACAGCTGCGCCAGGGCGGCGGCCACGGCTACGGAGAGCCCGACCTTGAACATGGCTTTGGCGGGCGCCACGAACCGGTTGCGGACGA
This sequence comes from uncultured Chitinophaga sp., assembly GCF_937874145.1. Taxonomy (GTDB): domain Bacteria; phylum Bacteroidota; class Bacteroidia; order Chitinophagales; family Chitinophagaceae; genus Chitinophaga. The sequence continues at coordinate 6,201 of NZ_CALNBI010000024.1, forward strand.
TGTACCAGGCGCCCACGCTCATGACAAGGAACGACCCGGCGAGGAAGGAGCCGAGGATGACGTGGGAAAAGCGGTCGACGGAAGAAGGGTTGAAGACCATTTCCCAGAAGTCGGTGATAACGGCGCGGGCCTGCATGCCTTCGCCTTCGATCACGTAGCCGGTGGGTGTTTGCTGCCAGGAGTTGGCGATCACGATCCAGAGGGCGGAGAAGATGGAGCCGAGGGCGACCATGATGGTGGAGAAGAAGTGAACGCCTTTGGAGACGCGGTTCCAGCCGAAGAGGAGGATACCGAGGAACCCGGATTCGAGGGCGAAGGCGAAGATGCCTTCTGCGGCGAGGGCGCTGCCGAAGATATCGCCGACGTAGTGGGAATAGGTGGCCCAGTTGGTGCCGAATTCGAATTCCATGACGATGCCGGTAGCTACGCCGATCCCGAAGATGAGGGCGAAAATTTTGATCCAGAATCGGGTAATGTCTTCATACATCTTGATGCCGGTGCGCAGGTACATGCCTTCCATGATAACGAGGCAAACGCCCAGGCCGATGCTGAGCGGCGGGTAGATGTAATGGAAGGCGATGGTGAAAGCGAACTGTATGCGGCTGAGTATTTCGACGGACGGCATGCCAAGGGTTTTAAGTTTGCACAAAAGTAGGGCGGGGGACAGGGTGTGGTACTGATGAACGTCAGGCTGCTGTCCTGATTATGATCAAGTTAATGTGTTCGCCCGTCATTCTCAAACAAGTAAGTGTTAGCGGATTTCTCAATAACAATCATTTAACACGGGCAGGCAGGGAAGGCGTCTAATTTTGGGGCACCATGGCAGGGGTGGTTTGAGAGAATTGCCCTTCCATGCAGTTAAATTGGAGCGTATTTAGCAGGTCTGGGGTTCTCCCCGGACTTGTTTCTCCTAAAACGTCGTTAACTAGAAATTAACAAAATTTGCCGCCGGCACTTGTTAATTTTCAGAAGCATCCACCATAGATACCAGTAAGTTCAGATATTAATAATGGAAAGTATCACTTCAGGGCCCGATGTTCATCGGGCTTTATTTTTGCGATGCCGGAAAATGTTAATGGTTTGTTGCTGTTTGGTGGGGTTGATGAAGTAATTGAGCGGGACGCGGGCGCGGAAAGATTTATATAGCGCCTCTGGATAAAAATCCGTAAATTATAGAAGAGAGTTTTTTGAATGTTAACGGGATGGTTCAATATCATTAAACGTGTTGGCCTGAAGCCGAACCCAAAGGAAGGGGACGAAAAGCGTTTGATGGTGGTAAACTCCTTCAGTTTTATCACCGCCTTGCTTTGCACCTTCTGCGGGGTCAGCCTTGCATGGGTTTCGGGAGACTGGTCCATTTTCTACACCGCGATGGGATTCGTCTGCGGCTTCCTTTCCATACTCGCGTTTAACCACCGCGGTTATTACAAAGCCGCCAAGTTCATGCTCATGTTCGTGTTCTGCATGGTGATGCTTTATTACGGCGCCACCTTCGGCGAAAGCACACAGGTGCATTTCCTCGGCCTCTTCCTCATCGGGGTGCCCCTGCTCATCTGCACCCCCAGGGAGAAAGAGTTCCGCTTCTACTGCATCCTCATGATCCTCGTCTGCCTCTCCTTCCTCGAAATCAACTATTACTTCCAGCTCGTTACACCCATGGACATGACTCGCAACGAGCTCTATGTTTTCAGGTGGCTCATTATGACCGTGGTGCTCGCACTCAATTTTATGGTGATCTCCTTTTACCAGGGCAATATCAAGGGACTGTTCAAGCGGCTCCTGGAAAATAACAAAACCCTGCTCGTGAAGAACCGCATGGTGGAAGAACAGGACGCCGAGCTGAAAAGAGCCAACGTCAAACTCTCTGCCTACAACGTGCACCTCGAACAGGAAGTCAGCGCCCGGACCCACGCCCTCAATGCCAACACCATCGCCATGGAGGAAATGATCCGCAACCTCAAGAACAGCAACCGCCAGCTGCGCGACCAGGATAAAATGCTCACTTCCCAGCTGAAAGAACTGGAAACCGCGCGGGAAGAGCTCATGCAGGCGCGCGATGCGGCCGAGAAAGCCAATACCGCGAAGTCCGCCTTCCTCCGGGAAATCAGCCACGAAATCCGCAACCCGCTCAACGCGGTGATTGGCATGACGTACCTGCTGCTCAACGAGACCGACAACCGCAACCGCATCCCGCAAAGCGTGCTCGCCTATATCGAAAGCATCAGCACCAGCGGCCACAGCCTCCTCGAAATCGTCAATAACGTACTTGAGCTCGCCCGCATAGAAGCCGGCAAGATCGACCAGGTGCAACCCGAGCCCTTCAACCTCCGCGACTGGCTGCGCAGCATCTCGTCCATCTACCAGAATGCGGCGCAGGTCAAGAGCGTGGCCATCCAGCTGCAGATCGACAACCGCCTGCCTTCCATCATCGAAGGCGACCGTATCCACCTCACCCAGATCGTTAACAACCTGCTCGGCAACGCCATCAAGTTTTCGCCGGAGAAAAAGAGGGTAACGCTCCACTGCTTCCGCCGAGAGCCTTCGCAATGGTGTATCTGCGTGTCCGACGAAGGGATCGGTATCCCGGAAGAGAAGCAGCGCGTCATCTTCCAGCCCTTCGAACAGGCTGATGCATCTATCCACGAAACGTACGGCGGCACCGGCCTGGGCCTCACCATCACCCGGCGCATCGTGGAAATGATGGGCGGCACCATCTCCCTGCGCAGTGAGCCCGGCACCGGCACGGCGTTCACCGTCACCCTGCCGCTGATCGCCGAATCCGATTCAAATACCGAAGCCGGCACCTGCCAGCCCGACATCGTTCCCGAATACACCGCCTTCCCCGCCGAAACGCGCGTGCTGCTCATGGAAGACAGTGAGATCAACCAGCTCATCATGGAACGTTTTTTCTCGCATGTAGGCATAGCCCTGCATGTGGCCGCCAACGGGGAAGATGGCCTGCGGCTGGCCAGGGCCGTCCGCCCCGATCTCATCATCCTCGACATGCACATGCCCCGGATGACCGGACACGAAGTGATCGTCCAGATCCGGCAGGACGCCGGGCTCAGCCACATCCCCGTTATCGCCATTTCCGCGGATGCATTCCGCGAGCAGCAGGAGGAAGCCATACGCGCAGGTGTAAACGAATATCTCATCAAGCCCATCGAATTCGACCGGCTCTATAATGTCATCGATCAATACCTCCGCGCCGCCAGGCAGCAAACGCCTTACCCCTTACGGGCCATCAAGGTGAGTTAATAAAAAAGTTTACAGGACGGGCAGATCGGCCCATGGTGTTTCGGCGATCACGTTTTCGTCGTCGGGCTTCGCTTTGCGGACGGAATTCACCGTCCAGTAAGCCAGCTCTTCCGAAGGGATGCTGTACGCGAGAATGGACCGGATGCCTTCGTCGGACAGGTCGGGCCGCAGCCATTCCTTTTCCAGTTCGCGCGGGAGGATGAGGGGCATGCGGCCGGCATTGTCGCCGCCGTTGTGGATGCGCGACATGAGATTGTTTGCGTCGCGGGTGATGAGCGTGAAGGTGCCGGGGATCTCACCTGTTTCCGGATTGGGGAGATGCGACCAGGCGTACAGCCCTGCGATGAAGAAAATCTCGCGGTCTTTCACGTGGATATAATAGGGGACTTTATTTTTCCATCCGGGGATCTCGCGGTGCTCGAAGAAGCCGGTGGCGGGCACCAGGCAGCGGTTGTTGCGGATGCGGTTCCAGTAGGCTTTGGCGTCGAGGACTTTTTCGGCCCTGGCGTTCACCATCCATTTCCGGCCTTTTTTCACTTCTTCCGGCGTTTTCATGTAATGGGGAATAACGCCCCATTCGAATCTTTTCAGCTTGAATTCGCCCTGCTCCTGCACCACCACCGGCCATTTCGGATAGGCCTGCGCCACTTTATGATAGGTGGGCTCGAAGTGGAGGTCGAGCTGCCCCATATCCTTCAGGTCGGGGAGATAGTCGAATACGGAGGCGATGCTGGCAGAAAATGAAAGGTCGTAGCACATGGGATCAGGTTTATTCGATGTCGGAGAAGGGTATTTTGATTTCTTCCTGTTTCGTTTTCAAATTAAGGAAAAGTTCGCCAAACTGGATGAACAGGGACACCTGGAGATTTTCTTTCCGTTCGGCCTTCCAGTTGGTGTGCGTTCTTACGTATTGCTTGATAGCGGCGCCTGTGGAGGGATCGGGATGCCATTTCCGTTTCGCGAGCAGGGCGATGTAGATGTGGTAGCCTTCCGGCTCGGCGGCTGCGGCGAAGAGGCGCTCCCGGTCGGCGGCGTCTTCCCCGTCGTACACGCGGCGGTGCGGATCAGTGGGAATGGCTTCCATATGCGCGCGTGCTTCACCGATGGAGCGGTACGCGGAAATAAGGAAAGCCCCTTTCAGCGAAGGGTGCATGCCGCGCGGATATTGCTGCCGCACGAACCAGCGGTGCCCTGCGGCCAGGAGCCCTTCCAGCACGGCGGGTTTCAATATGGCGAGCGGGTTATGCATCAGTCGGCTTTGGCTTTGATGATGTCGTGCAGGCGTGTGGTATAGCAGGGCGAAAGCCGCTCCTGCCGCAGCGCCCATTTCTTGTCGCCGCCCTGCACCGCGAAGCGCAGCACCGGTTTGCCGGCAAAATGCCGCGTGATCCCGTCGAGCGCCTGCATGAGCTTTTTCTCCTTGTCGTGGTCGGTGGATTCGAACAGGTTTTCCTGCACCTGCGAATCGGGCACCAGGTCCATGGCGGTGATGCCGGTCTTTTTGTAATTGTATCCCGGTTTGAAGATGCGGTCGAGGGCGGAAAGCGCGTGATGGATAAGCTCGCGCGTGCTGCTGGCGGGCACGGGAAGGCGGAGGTTGACGGACCGGTGGTACTGCGCATCCTGCCCGCGGAAATTATTCGTTTGCACGAACACCTGGATCACCGTGGCCCGCGAGCCCTGTGCCCGCAGCTTCCGCGCGGCCACGGCGGTGTAATTGGCGAGGGCTTCGCGGATGTCGTCCTTTTCGGTGAGCAGCTGCCCGAAGGAGCGCGCCACGCAAACGGCCTTTTTCGGCGGCGCCGTTTCCTCCAGCCCGATACTGGGAATGCCGCGCAGCTCGTGTACCAGCCGGAGCCCCTGCACGGTCAGTTCCCGGCGGGCAAAATCATCCGGTACACGGGAAAGGTCCAGCGCGGTATGGAATCCCTTCTCATGCAGCATGGCGGCATATTGCGACCCGATGCCCCAGATGTTTTCCACCTGCGTGGCGGCCATGACGGCTTCTGTGGCGGCCGGGGAATCCAGCACGAGGAACCCTTCCGGCAATTTCGATTGCTTGACGTAACGGTTGGCCATTTTCGCGAGCGTTTTGGTGGGCGCCACGCCTACCGACACGGGGATGCCCACGTCCTGCAGCACGCCGCCGCGGATGGCTGCGGCCAGGCGGCCGGGTTGCGCGTGGCCGGCCAGGTCGAGAAAGGCTTCGTCGATACTATACACCTCCATCTCCGGCGCGAAGGCATTCAATACCTGCATGACGCGCTGGCTGAGGCTGCCGTAGAGGGTGTAATTGGAAGAGAAGACGGCCACATCATGACGGCGGAGCATGTCTTCCATGAAAAACGCCGGCGCTCCCATGCGGATGCCGAGGGCTTTGGCTTCTTCGGAACGGGAGATCACGCAGCCGTCGTTATTGCTGAGCACCACCACCGGGCGCTGCAGCACACCGGGATGGAAGAGCCTTTCGCAGCTTACGTAAAAATTGTTGCAATCAACCAGGGCGACCATCGTGCTAATTATATTAGCAAACATAGCTAAAAATATTGGCATTTCAGGCGTAGTGCGCTACGATCGCATCGGCGATCCTGCCTACCAGTACAGTGTCCGGCGGCACGGGGCCCTGGGCGATGGCGCGCAGGTTATCCTCCTCGTCGAGCTCGAAAACGACCAGCCCCTCGCCGGTGTCCACATGAAACGCCATGCCGTAACCCTTGACGAAAGGCTTAACCTCGAAGCGCTGCCCGTCGATCGTGATGGTAAAAATATCCATGGGGCAAATATCCGTCATTCCCGGATGAATACCATTCGGGCTGGCGGTCTGGTGAGAACTATGTTATGATGTAAGACGTAGGAAGGAATTCCTTACAGGCGCCGGCCACTTGCCTGGAAGCAGCTGCGGCCGGGGGCCTGGTGAGGAAGGAATGCTGCAGGGCCCTTAGTTCAGGAGCGCCTGGATTTTGCTGGTTAACTCTACAGGACTGAAAGGCCTTATGATGATTTCTTCCGCTTCCATACCAAACCAGGAAGAAATACTGTCCATCACGAAATAAGCGGGCAATACGAGGATCACCGGCATCGGCCGGCGCGCCCGCTGGTTGCGCAACTGCGCGGAAAGGTCGTCGAGATAAGGGAATGGCAGCTTGAGATCGGCGATCACGAGGTCGTAGTCGTACGTCCCCAGTAACATGGCCGCTTCTTTTCCATTATAGGCAAGGTCTGCATGGTGCCCTTCTTTCTGAATGATTAACTCTACGACGTGTATCATTAATAAATCATCTTCTATAACCAATATCCTTTTCATATACGATCACTATTACCCACTGCAGCACAGGCACACGAAGGCCTGCCGCGGACGCGTTGACTTTTTGATCTATGCTGCTAAAGTGGAAGTTCAATAAAAACAGAGGCGAGTATACAGGTATACGTCTGATCTTTTATATGGCTTTACGGTAATGTTCAATCTACTAGGTATAAGCCGTTACGACCCTCTATTTGCATATACTGTGCCAAAACAGCCGTTGGTTAATGGGCGTTAACAAACATGATCATAATAGGAATTGATGACAGGCATTCCTATCTTTGGCCCCGAGTTCTTTACCCGATTCATTCTTTCCATAGTGCGGTAGGCGGCCAACGCCGCTTTTAAAAAGGAACCGTGTGCAAATCACGGGCTGTCGCGCAACTGTAAGTAACTGTCAAAGTTACCGCCCACCAAGTTCATTGTCCTGACCTGAACAGGATGAGAAGAACGGCGGTAATGTTACAAGCCAGGATACTTGCCCGCTATGTAAGATCATGCTTTCGCGATTTGAAGCAATGGTCAGGACGCATCGGGGGCAACCTGTGCCCCGTTATGCCGTTCCGTACCTTTTCCAATCCCTGAAAGCATACGAAAACCGTAAGGAGCATTAAGTTTCTTAATGTTTTAAAAGTTTTATGCGTATGCTTAAACACACCCTCGGCTACCCGCGCATGGGAGCCCGCCGCCAGCTGAAGAAAGCTTGCGAGGATTACTGGCAACACCGCATCGGCCGCCAGGAATTATTCGTTGCCGCCCAACGCCTGCAGGAGGAACAATGGCGCCTGCAGGAAGCCGCCGGGATGGACCTCATCCCCTGCAATGACTTCAGTTTCTACGATCACGTTCTCGACACCTCGCTCCTCGTGGGCGCCATCCCCGACCGCTATGCGCCCGTGGTGACCGACTTGCCGCAGAACACCGAAGCCGATCTCGCCTTTGCCATGGCCCGTGGTTACCAGGAACACGGCCTCGACCTCACCGCCATGGAAATGACCAAATGGTTCGACACGAACTATCATTACATCGTGCCCGAGTTCCGCCGTAGCCAGACATTCAGGCTGTTCTCCAACAAAGTGTTCAACGCCTTCGATGCCGCCAGGCATCTGCTGAAAGCCACGCCCAAGCCCGTGCTGATAGGCCCCGTGTCGTACCTGCTGCTCGGCAAGGAGAAGGAACCCGGCTTCCATCGCCTGGAACTGCTTCCCCGGCTGCTACCCGTCTACATCGAAGCCCTGCAGCGCCTGCAAAACATGGGCGCCAAATGGGTGCAGCTCGACGAGCCTTTCCTCGCCACCGACCTCCCCGCCGGCGCCGCCGATGCGTACCGTTACGCCTACTCGGAGATCGCTAAGCATTGTAAAGGCCTCCGGACGATGGTGGCCACCTATTTCGAAGGGCTCCGCGACAACGCTGCCCTGGCCGCTTCCCTGGGCGTATGCTGCCTGCATGTGGACCTTGTCCGCGATCCGGGCCAGCTCAGCGCGCTTTTGCCGCTGCTGCCGCCGAAGATGTCGTTGTCCCTCGGCGTGATCGACGGGCGCAATATCTGGAAGAACGATTACGAACGATCGCTCGGTTTTATCCGGCAGGCGGTGGAGATGTTGGGAGAAGACCGGGTAATGATCGCGCCGTCGTGCTCCCTGTTGCATACGCCCGCCGACCTCGGCCTGGAAACCGCGCTCGACGGGGAGCTGCGGTCCTGGATGGCGTTCGCCAAACAGAAGCTGGAGGAAGTGGCCGGGCTTGACCGGGTATTTCATGGTGATGCGGGACTGCTGGAAAAGAACAAAACTGCCATCGCCGCGCGGACTGTATCTTCCCGCATCCACAAACCCGCCGTGAAAGCGCGCGCCGCGGCCGTCACCGCACGCGATGCACAACGGGCATCGGCCTTCCCTGAACGGCAAACCCTCCAGCAGCAGCGCTTCCAGTTACCCATGTATCCCACCACCACGATCGGATCGTTCCCGCAAACGGCCGATATCCGCACGCTGCGCGCAGCTTTCAAAAAAGGCGATCTCACGGCGGAACAATACGACGCATCGCTGGAAGCCGCCACGCGCGAAGCCATTTTGCTGCAGGAAGACATTGGGCTGGATGTGCTCGTGCACGGCGAATTCGAGCGCAATGATATGGTGGAATATTTCGGCGAAAAGCTCGAAGGCTTCGCATTCACGCAGCACGGATGGGTGCAGAGCTACGGCAGCCGCTGCGTAAAGCCGCCCGTTATTTTCGGCGATGTGAGCCGCGAACGGGATATGACCATTCGATGGTCGGTGTTCGCACAATCCTGCACCGCGCTGCCGATGAAGGGAATGCTCACCGGTCCGGTAACGATATTGCAGTGGTCTTTCGTGCGCGACGACCAGCCCCGTTCCGAAACCGCCGCGCAGATCGCGCTGGCGATCCGCGATGAAGTGGTGGCGCTCGAGGCGGCGGGGATCGGCATCATCCAGATCGATGAGCCCGCCATCCGCGAAGGATTGCCCATCCGGCAGGCCGACCGCGGGGAATACCTCGACTGGGCCGTGCGCGCCTTCCGCGTTTCGGCATCGGGCGTGAAGGATGATACGCAGATCCACACGCATATGTGTTACAGTGATTTCAATGACATCATCCGGCATATTGCCGCGATGGATGCGGATGTGATTACGATCGAAACGTCGCGGTCGCAGATGGAGTTGCTGGAAGCATTTGCGGATTTCAGGTATCCCAATGAGATAGGGCCCGGTGTGTATGACATCCATTCGCCGCGGGTGCCGGGTGCGGGGGAGATGGAAGCTTTGCTGCACAAGGCTGCCGAATACCTGCCGGCGCGCAACATCTGGGTGAACCCGGATTGCGGGCTGAAGACGCGGAAGTGGCCCGAAACGGAAGCCGCGCTCCGCAATATGGTCAGCGCCGCCAGGGCGGTGAGGGCCGGTGTGAAAGCAACTGTATAAAGTGAAATAGCCGCGCCGGGAACAGCGCGGCCTCTTTTCAGCTTCATTGATAAGACCGGATTGCTCCAGCCATACCATCTCTTCATTAGAAGCTTCTTTCGTTATTTGAGGGCCGCAGCGGGGAGATCCCGCTGACGGCCTTTTTGTATTCATTGTGACCTGTTACAATCCTCCCACGCCGCGGTATTTGTGATAGGGCCGGTATCCCAGCCATTTGGCTATCCGGGCCATGGCGCGGAATAACCATTTCTGGAAAATTACGGGCATGCCTGCCATGTAGCAGTGATCGGGGTAGCGGTGCAGGGTAGCGGCGAGTTGCAGGAAGCAGGCATGGCCCTGGCGGTTGAGGGCGCCTTTCTGGGACAGCGACCATAATGTTTCCAGGATGCATTCCCATTGCATGGCGGGCGCGATCTCATATGTGAAATGAAGGGGTTCCGACCGGCTGCCATTGCGCCATGCATGCGGGGTGCCGGGCGGAACGATCACCTGTTCGCCGGCGTGGTACAGACGGGCAGTGCGGCCCGTTTCCATCCACAGGCTGCCGGAATGGACCATGAACCGTTCTTCCTGCAGCGGGTGCCGGTGCCGGAGAGAGCCGCAGGCCGTTTCCATTCCAGGGCCTATTACCACGGCAATCTGCAGGTATGCGCCGCCGGTGCTGGCGTGAGTCTGGAGAAAAGTGAACTGCTCCTGGTTGTAAGGGTTGAAAATAACGGATCCCTGCCGTACCATGCAACTGCGGTTTTGAGGTTGAGTACGGCAGCAAAAGTAAGTGCGGCAAAAGCTTTGCCGCACTGGTAGTATTACTTAAATATCTGGGTAATGGTACTTACGATTTGTCCATCGCGCGCCAAACGAGCGCCGCTGCGATAGCGCCCACGATAGGCGCAACGATGAAGAGCCACAGCTGCGATAAGGCCGTACCGCCCGCAAAGAGCGCAGGGCCGAGGCTGCGGGCAGGGTTCACGGAAGTGCCCGTAATGGGAATGCAGAAGAGGTGAATACAGGTAAGCGTAAGGCCGATCGCCACACCGGCGGTGGTGCCGTTGCCCCATTTGCCGGTAGCGCCGAAGATCACAAAGAGGAAAAGGAAAGTAAGCACGGCTTCGGCGATAAAGGCGGAGGCCATGTTATATCCCGATCCATATCCTTCGCCCCAGCCGTTGGACCCCAGGGCCCACTCGCCCATTTGCCAGCCGGGCAGCCCTTTCTGTATGGTCCACAGCACCCACGCCGCGAGCACTGCGCCAACGCATTGGGCGATAATGTACCCCAGCGCATCTGCCGCCCTGATCTTGCCTGCGGTAAGCATGGCCAGGGTAATGGCAGGGTTGATATGACAGCCCGAGATTCCGCCGATCGCATAACACATCACCAATACCGCCAGCCCGAACGCAAATGCGATCCCCAGCAGCCCGATCCCCGCAGGGCCCGGCCCTGCAGGAAGCACACCCGATACGACGGCCGCGCCGCAACCAAAAAATACTAAAGCAAATGTGCCGATCATCTCGACAAAATACTTTGTGGAAGACTTGATTTCCATGTGGGTTTGTTTTAGTTACCTATAAATACAAACCAACCCCCGCTATTGTTGTTCTCAAAATCCCGTTTTACTCCCGCCCGTTGCCTCGATGGCAAACCGCAGCAGGCTGTTTTTCCCCGAAAGCGATAATTTCCGCGTGATGTTCATCCGGTGGTTGCTCACCGTTTTTTCACTGATGTGCAACTCTTCGGCGATCTCCTTGCTCGTCTTGTAAGCCGCCACCAGGTGGATGATGCGGAATTCGGAAGGCGTAAGCGTGGCCAGCATGTCGCCCGCGCCGGCAGCCGTTTTGTGCTTCTGGCGCAACAAATATGTCGACATCTCCGGGCTGATGTACGCATTGCCCGCCGTTACCGATTGTATCGCATGGATGATGTCCACCACGGCGTTTTCTTTCAATACATATCCCAGGATGCCGATCTCCAGTGCTTTCATGAACGCGTCTTTCACCTTGTGCATGGTGAGCAGGATGATGGGCATCTCCGGCTTTGTAAGCAGTATCTCTTCCGCCGCCTGCAGGCCGTTCAGCTGGGGCATGTCGATGTCGAGGATCACCACGTCAGGGTGCTTGGAGCGTACACCGTCTACCGCTTCGCGGCCGTTGGCGGCCTGGTAAATGACGCGGTAGTTGCCGCCGGATTCTATCACCTCGCGGAGGCCTTTGAGGAAAATCGGGTGGTCGTCGGCGATGAGGATATCAAGTGTGTTCATGATACGAGATGGGAATGTTGACGGTCAGCGCCGCGCCTGCGCCTTCGTCCGGATGAATGATGAACTGGCCGCCCATGATCTGCACGCGCTCACGGATGCCCAGCAGGCCGAAGCCATGTTCGTTCTTGCCTGTAAACCCTACGCCGTCGTCGGTGACGATGATCTTGATCAGCCACACTGCCCGGTGGATGCGCAGGTTGCATCGCGTGGCGCCGGCATGCTTTACCATATTGTTCAGCAGCTCCTGCACGATGCGGTAAACGTTCATCTCGTTTTCGGGAGAAAAGAGATGGTCGATATTGTCGATGCCCGTTTCCATGACGATGTTGGCGGCGTCGCCGGTTTCGTCGGCCAGGCTCTGGATACTCTGCGTGAGCCCCATCATGTCCATCTGGTAGGGGCGGAGGGAATAAGAAATGTTCCGGATCTCCTGGATCGTGTCCGCCACGTTGCCCGAAAGGTCTACCGACAACGACTGCGCTTCGGCATCCTGGGTTTTGTTGCGGAGCATCAGCAGGCGGTTTTTGATCAGTATGAGCTGCTGGCCCACGCTGTCGTGCAGTTCGGAAGCGATGCGCTTGCGTTCGTGTTCCTGGATGCGGATTAGTTCTTTGGAGAATGCGCTGCTTTGCTCGAGCGCATGGCGCTGGAGTGCTTCCTTTTCCCGTTTGTAGAAATTCACTTTGCTGGTGAGCGCCCAGGAGAGGATAATCGCTTCCAGCGCCGTTCCCAGCTGTGCCGAATGCCGCGTGAAATAATTGTCGGGCAACAGGTCATTGTCGCGCATGTTATACACCATGCCAAGCCCGATCAGCAGGCTGAACCCCACGAGGAAGTACACCGCCGGCCGGAAGCCCTTCATATACACCGTAACGCCCGCCAGGAGCCAGTAAGCGAACGTCACATACATGGCGATTTCCAGCACCACATACATCACCGGCCAGGGGATGAACACCGCCGCCAACGGCACTGCGAGGATGAAAAGCAAGACGGGCGCGCTGAGCCTGTAGATCCGCGGCGCATGTTGCTTCACCCGTAAAAATGCATTGGTAAAAAGCACGCCGAACAACATGCCCCCGGGCAAACCGGTGGTCATCTCGTTCAGCCAGCCGGCGCCGGGAAAGAAAACGAGGATGTAGTTGTTGAGGATAAGCGTGGAGATGCCGGAGAACAGGATGTATAAAACGTACAGCAGGTAGGTGACGTCGCGCAGGGTGAGGAATGCAAAAAGGTTGTAGACCATCAGCGCGGCCAGCACGCCGTAGAAGATGCCGTTGATGAAATCGTCTTCGCGCTGCATGGCCAGGTGGTTTTCGATGGAAGAAATTTCCATGCGGAGCTGCAGCACGGCGTTGCCGGTTACGCGAAGATAATACGTGGTCTGCTTTCCCGGAGGGGCATGCAGCGGCAGCAGCGGCATGTTGGACTGGATGATCTGCTTGTCGCCCGATGCGCCGGCGCGGTAACTGACGTTGCTGAACTGCCCGGGGATGGATTCGTGATAGAGATCGATTTCCTGGAGCCCGGCGGAAGCGATGGAAATGTACAGGTTGTCGTCCAGCGGATTTTCCACATCAAACTTCACCCACCATGCGGAAGTAGTGGCGCCGGGAATGGCCACGGCGTTGTCCGAACGGCGGAACCGATCCGCCATGGCAGCCACTTCGGTGATAGTTAATTCCCTGCCGGCGTCTTCCAGCAGGAGCGGATGCGCGACCTTCCGCGACGGCAATCCCGGCCGCTGGGCCGCGGCATCAAAAGAGAGGAAAACCAGCAATCCCGATAGGAATAAAAAGAGGCTGCGCAACATACTCAGGCAAAATTACGATTGGTGTGTACAGGGGATATAGGCATTGTTACCCATAATGTGCAAAGGTAAGCGCTGCGGGAAGGAAATGAAAAATTTGTAAACAGCTGTAAATCAATATAAATAGGGATCTGGATAATTTCCGGAATGATTATGGCTTTAGCGAACCAGCTATGCAGGGAACATTACGGGCAGACTGGCGGGAGATCTGGCGGCACGACCGCTGGCTGATGATATCCGCGTTGAGCATTTTCATTTTACGGACCATTTTCATCTGGCGCATGGGGCTCATGCCGCAGGATGCGTATTATTATTTCTACACCGAGCATCCGGCGATTTCCTATTTCGATCATCCCCCGGCGATTGCCTGGGTGCTGAAGGCATTCACGGTGGTGTTGGGGAAGGAAGTGTGGGTCATCAAGCTGGGGGATACGCTGGTTACGCTGGGCACGCTCCTGGTGTTCCGGCAGCTGGCGTTGTTTTTCCTGCCGCGCCGCCGGGCGATGCAGGGGATGCTGCTGCTGGGATCTACGCTCATGGTCACCATTCTTTCCCTGGTATCCACACCCGACGTGCCTTTGATGCTTTGTTGGAGCCTGGCGCTGTTGTGCCTGTGCAAAGCCCTGTTCCTCCGGCGCCGCTGGTATTGGCTGCTGGCGGGGGCGATGATGGGACTGGCATTCGACAGCAAATATACGGCTGTGTTCCTTCCGTTGGGAACAGGGCTTTTCCTCCTGGGGTCCGCCAGATACCGGCGGGAGCTGCTGGCAGTATGGCCCTGGGCGGGCCTGGCGTGTATGGTGCTGGCGGCGCTGCCGGTGGTGATATGGAATGTGCAGCACGATTTCGCCTCGTTCCGCTTCCAGTCTGCCGCGCGCGTCAGCGGCGTTGCGCTGCGGTTAACGGATGTGCTCGGCGTATTAGGCCACCAGGCGGCCCTGCTGGGCCCCGTGCTGCTGGTGATGCTCTTCCGCGCCATCTGGATGTATGCCCGGAAATACAGCGGGCGCATGTGGCAGGCCAACGAGCGCACCTGGTTCCTGATGAGTTTCTTCCTGCCGGTTTTCTGCGTGTTCCTGGCCTTGTCGCCGTTTTACTGGGTGAAGCTGAACTGGATGATGCCGGCTTACATCACGGGCGTGATTTGGGTGATGCGGTGTTTCCCGCGGAAATGGAGGGCCTGGCAGCAGGGGATCGCCATCGTCATACATGCCGCCATGACGGTCGAGCTGCTGTGGTACCCCGTGCTGGTGAAGTCCGACGATGTATGGGTAGGCTGGGGGAGGATGGCGTACGAAGTAAGGAAGATACAGCGCGAATTCCCGGGGCACTTCATCTTCTCAGCAGATGATTACAAAACAAGCGCCGCCCTTAACTTCTACCTCGACCAGATGGTGTACGGGCAAAACATCATCGGCAAGCCCGCTTTGCAATTCGATTACATCGGCACCAACATTCAAAACCTCTCGGGCCGCAATGCCCTTTTCATCAATTCGATCCCCGACCTCTACACCGACCAGGACGAGCGCCGTTTCGCAGATACCCTGCGACAATACTTCCGCGAAGTGAAGCAGGTGTACACGATAGATGTGAACAAAGGGCATAAGCTCGCGCGGCGCTGGCTGGTGTACCAGTGCATGGAGTACCGGCCACCGGAGGAATAAGGCCGCCTCACCGGATATCCACCGGCCGGGTTAATACTTCACCCATCGACAATGAATCTGCTTTCCCCAGGTGATGGTAGTTTAAGGTGTAAGGTATGATGAGGTGATGAGTGATCAGTCGCCAGAAGGCTGAGAACTCGCCGTCTAATTTATAGTCGAAGAAATTGGCGACGTATAATGGCACGAGGATCGCGGAGCCTGTGGGCATGTCGCCAAGCCGGAATGTTTTTCGCTCCAGGTGCTGCGAGGAATCACGTAAAGAAGCAATATCGGTTCCGTCGTATATATTTTCTGCCTTGTCAGGTTTCAGGTCAGTGTAAGTGAGTGTTACGGAGTCGGCTATTCCCGCGCCGAATTGCCGGATCATCAGGCACCCCACGCCCGTTTCCCGCAGGCGGGTTTCTTTCTTCCTGTAATGAAGGTGAAAACTGTCCGTATCAAATGCAACGGGAATGTGCGTGTAATCCGGCAGCAACGGCGGATCGTTCGTGAACAACATCCGCGTAACATCATTCTCGACGAAAGGATACATAAAGGGCGCGGCTCCAGTGTCTTTCCCCAGCAGTAGCATTTTCTTAAACGTCTCCAGTTCTACGATGGCATAACCAATATCGAAACGAGGTGGCTCGTTTTGTAGGGAATCAAGCATCCTGACCAGGCGGGCTTTCTCCGCGCCAATGCCGAAGAATGCGCCGATGCGGCCGCGGTAAAGAAAGGTAAGGGCGGAAGCCGTGAGGAAGAGCAAAAGGCAGGCTATGAACGTATTCCTGGCTTTGTTGTAGCGGTGGATTTCTTGCGGACGGTGTTCCATGATAAACAATGTAAAAGTGACGGATGGGCTATCCCCTGATTTCAACGCCTTCGGCAAGCCGGACCGGGCTGCGCATTTTCCGGACAGGAGACGAAACCGCTTTGCCGGAAATACTGCTTTTGAACCGGATGGTTTTCGGCAACACTACGCTTTTGGAAATGACATGCCAGTTTGGGGCGGGACCGTTGTAAACAGGCGGCCTGGCCGATACGAGGATGGGAACCAGGTAGCCGTTGCCCGGTTGCAGGTTAATGGGGAGCTTTATGGATGCTGGCGTTTGCCTTCCCGCCGCCGACTCGATCAACGCTGCATAGTCGAGCTCCCCGGCAGCCGGGTCTTCACTGATGCTGATGGACATGTTGATAGTGCACTTGTTCACGGCGATCTCGATATCGTTGGCGGCCGCCTTTCCTTTGTTTTCGATCATCAGGTAAACGGTATGGGTAATGAGGTCGGAATCATTGAAAACGAATAGGCCGGCATCACTTCCGGAAGTGAGTTCGTTATTAAGGATTTTGTAGTCGAGGAAGAAGTGGTCGCTATTGACTTTCACGGAATCCGGGCTGCGGGTGAGGCTGTAGATATCACCGGTGATATCCAGGTAGGCAGTTTCCAGTACGGGCTCATAACTGCTCAACTGTGCGCGGAGATTTTCGGCCTCCAGGTCGCCCTGCCCACAGCCTTTCAGACTGAGGAAGATGCCCAGCGCAGTAGAAATTGCCGCAAGGACGGTGGATATCACGGTAACCTTAGGATTTAACTTATCCCAAATAGTTTGGCGGGGTGGTCTCTTTTTCATAGATCTGAGAATTTGGGGTATTTCGGGCGTATATGTCAATTTACAAAATTTCAACAGTTATTCCATGGATTCCTGAGCCACCGCTATTAGAGGCTCCGCATGCCCGCGGTGCACAAATCCTGCTTGTCCTGTAAAGCCAGGGTTATCATGGCGGTGGCTGCCGATCTGAACGTCATTTTTTGCGGCTGTTGATGATGGGGCAAACTTACGGCCGGGGCGCTGGTCTGTCACCATGGCTTCCCTATGTGTAAGTAGTTACTTTGGGAAGTGGGGTTTGTATTGAGTTGAATGACAGCGTTTTGTGAAATACGGCGGAGCAAATCCCCTGCCGGCCTATCTTTACCGAAACAAGCCGTAGTTATGGAGCACTACTACACCGCGCTTTTCCGGTACATTCAGCAGATAATCGAGCTGCCGGAAAAGGATAAGGAAAGCTGCCGCGAAACATTCAAGGCTTTACAAATGAAAAAGGACACCATGCTGGAAACGGCGGGCAAAGTGCCGTTGTATCACAATTTCATCGTATCCGGCTACATGCGTAAGTTTTACATAAACGATAAAGGCGAAGAGGTGACGGTGGACCTCAATAAGGGGCCCCGATTCTTCACCTCATACCTGCAGTTCGCGAATCAGACTGTATCGGAAGAATACCTTCATTGCATCACCGATTGCGAGTTGCTGAGGATCGGCAAGGCCGACGCCGACCGGACGGTGCAGACCAGCAGCACCCAAAAGGATTACACGATCCGGCTCTTCCAGCAGGTGATGGAAGAGGGTAAGCAGCGGATGAACGAACTGGCTACGCTTACGGCGGAGCAGCGGTACCGCAATTTTATCAGGGATTGTCCGGATATCATGAAGCATGTACCGTTAAAGTATATCGCGTCTTATCTCGGGATCAAGCCGGAGAGCCTGAGCCGCATACGGCGGGAGATTATTTCCTAACAAATGTTAAGTTTAAATCATGGTATGGTAGTTATTTTCGATGAATACTTCCATATGATGAACAATGTCCCCTTTCGCCTGTTGCGTTATGCGGCCCGGCTTTGGTTTGCCGTTGCTTGCCTGGGTCAGGCGTTTTTTGCGTATTATATTTTGATGCATTATGGGCGTTCCGGGGCGCTGGGGCAGCTGGAGGCGTGGAATAAGGTCAATCCCCATTTTTATGTGAAGGGCGATATAACGGGCAATGTCATCTTTGGCCTGCATGTGGCATTTGCGGCGGTCATTACGATACTGGGGCCATTGCAGCTGGTGGATGCGCTCCGGACGAGGGCGCCGCGTTTCCACCGGGTGAGCGGGAGAGTTTATATTGCTTCGGCGTTCCTGGTTAGCGTGGCGGGGCTGTACCTGACCTGGGTGCGCGGAGCGGTGGGAGGGCCGGTGATGGCGGTGGCGATCACGATGAATGGCGCGATCATCTTCTGCTGTGCGGCCTTTACGATCCGGAATGCCATGCAGCGGAAGTTTGCGGCGCACCAGCAGTGGGCCGTGCATCTTTACCTGGGTATGAGCGGCGTGTGGTTTTTCCGGGTGTTCCTGATGTTGTGGCTGATGATATGGAGGGCGCCCGTGGGCTTTGATCCCGCGACTTTCACAGGCCCTTTATTGACGGGGCTATCGGTGTTAGTGTACATCTTGCCCCAGGGCATCGCGGCGGTATATTTTCATGTCAGGTGCAACGGTTCTTCCCTGCAACGGGCGTTGTTCACGGGGTTTCTGGTGCTGACGGCGTTGGGGATCGGGCTGGGATCCGTGGCGGCTACGCTGGGGATGTGGATGCCGAGGCTTTAGGCAAACCGCGTCTTAGTTGTAGCGACGGATTAAGGGTATATGTTATGTCGTAAAACATGCGAATCATATTCATCATCCGACAAAACGGTATCATACGTACTTTTTACCTGCCTTAATTTAACATCGTCCGTAATGTCATTTATGAATGATTTGAAACTGTTGTTTTCCGCAACCAGCCTGTCGACAGTATCCCAGTCTATTTTTGACGATAGGCGCGATGGAAAAAGGATTTCAGAGCTATAAATGTCAGTTGGGTTGAGTTTAATAATGCCGATGCCGAAAGCATTGTTTAATCTGCGGATTTCATCAGTCAGCGCTTCGTCGTCTTCAATCTTTGCAACCACCAGGTATGCTTCGTTCGCCCAGCTGGAGTTTGAAACCGCCTGAAAAAAATACTGCCGGAGATTGGAAAGGGTTATTTCAATTTTGATTTCGAAAGAGAATAGTTTGATCGAATTGACGGAAAGGCTTTGCTGTAAGTGCAGCGTTTCTTTTTCGTAATCGGAAAAAGGGAAATATACACCCACCACATCGGGATGGAGCCACTTATTCAGCCCTTTTTTTTGTTTGGAGGACAGCTCGTGGTAAATGGTTTTTAGGTGGGCTTTGAAATGTTGATGGGAATAAGCGAATTTAACCAGCGACGGATGCAAGTTTCTTTCGTTGAATTTTGGGGTTTTGGAGGGATTTCCTTCAATAGAATTGTCAGGCAACTTATTGGATGCGTATGATATGCGCTTAAGGCCGAATGTGGATGGCCGTTTGGAAGTTTGAATGAAAACAGATGACGGATTGTCCCGAACGTCAACATAAAGTTGGGCACCTATTGAATTCTGCGGGGTTTTGCCGGAGGTCCTGAACTTTTCAGTCAAGCCGAATTCTTTTGCTTTCAACCAGATGTCTGGCGGAGAAAGAGGAGTGTTCGCTTTTTCCAATGTCTGTTCAGCAAGCTTGAGGAATGTTAATTTGGTGTTCTCTTGCATGGTCGTACATTGTTTGATTTATGGAGTCAGCAAATGGTGATGCCGTCTGGATTTCAGGGTATGAATATAGCGATTTAGTTAAGTATTTGCGTCCAGGAGAGACCGATTTACGTGTAAGCGCCTTACTTCAGCCGGATTGTATGGGAAAAGCACGGACATGCTTGTTTGTTCCTTTCATTTCGACGGCGTTTGGTTACTATTTACCAACAGCTGAGTATACAGGGTCTTCCAGGGAATCCACCGGTTTTTCCGCTTTCACTTCCTTGAATTCCATCACCCCTGTATAGTCGTCCATAATTTCAAATACCGGTCGGCCTACGAGCGCGCCCACGCCAACTGCGCAACGGAGAAAATAGGCTTTCCCCGGCTGAAAATCCACCATGATTTCCGTCCTTTTTTCCGTGCGCGCCCATAACCGGGCTTGTCCGGGAGTGTAGATTTTCACCTGGTAGCTCCCCCCGTTTTTTACCCGGCAAACCATTGAATCATTAACGTGCAGATTGTATTGCACCACCACACCCAACCCTGAATTGGGGCGATATACGCACAGCAGCGCATATGACGCGGTATCAGGCACCAGGGCGCGCATCGCGGAGTCTGATGCCGCTTTTTGCTCCGCGAGCATGGGCGCGAGGTCTTCGAGATAATATAATTCCGCGTTCATGCGGTAGCAGGTACTCCAGGCGTCGGGTGGTTTGATCTGGGTGAATTTGATGATGTTGGCGCCGGAAAGGCGGGCTTTGGTGCGGGCTTCGTTGATGGATTGGGTATAACCGCAATTCGACTTTAAACCTCCGTCCTTGATCCTGAGTTTGCCCTTGGAGGTAGCATTGACAGGAACGTGGCCGCCCGGCTGAACGATCAATACAGTACTTTGGGCAGGCAGTTGCTGGGCTGCAGCCAGCATGGGTATAAAGAGGCATAGAACTAATAGCGTATAAGAGCATCTCATGGGATAAAATTAGTGAAATCGGCTGACGTAACACAACACGATACCGCACGGGCGGCGAGAGGCCCTGGTAACTGGCATCAAAAAACGAACTCGACTTATTATTAGACAAAAAAATGAAAGCCCGCAACAAGGGGGAGGCTCTAAAAAATCGTGCGGGCTGGGAGGAACGATTATCGAACTTTTAACAACTCAAATATTCTCATATTAATATTAGCTACTCCGATTTATTCTATAGTTGAATGTAAGTACCTTCCAATGCCACAATGTAAAAGTTTGTTTTGCTGAAATGTAATCCCGTTCTGTACTTACTATCAGCCGATCGCGAAAAGATCGGATGTATTGAGACCAACAGTTTCCTTTAGAATCTTTAAGCAAAAAGTAGAAACCGGCATCTCCAAATTCCGTCCCTGATGAATCCAGCACCAGCTCCCCATTTTTTCCGACTCGAGGCGCCATGAGAACAGTAGCATTACCATTTGGTAATGGAAAAACGGCCTTAATGCATGTTTTCCCTGAAGGCAGGGTGCTTAGCCCATAAGCTCCAGAGTAAATTACCCGACCACTTGACTGAACAGACCTGAACCAAAATGTATACCTGGCCTGATCAGTTAAAGGATCTTTTAAAGTAATTACTTTGCTGTTCAATAATTCGCCGTTCTTGATATTTCCTGTCGGAACATTTAACTGGTTGATTCTATTGCTAAACATTTTATTCAGCAATATGCCGAAAACTTTGAAAAAAGGGTTCCATTTCACTGAAAAATCCAGGGAATAGTCAGCGGTATCCTCATAGAAATCAATAATGTGCCGCGATAAAGTTAAAAATTCGCAAGCTGGCAGGTTGAGCTTATCCATTGAAGGGATCAGTCCCTGCTTACTCGTCTCATCTTCAATTACTAAGTCTTCCTTTCGGGCTAATTGCCCAATGAAATCCTCACCGATTGCATCTAAGTGTCCGAATGGCCCCATTAACCAAGGGACTTCACTGGGATTTATTCTACGTCCCCGCAAAATCACCCATTGTTGGGTTAACCAATCCTGAAATTTCTGCGCTGGATACGCTAAGTTCATTCCCTAAAGTTCTTTGAGGTTAGGAATATAGTTTGACCGGCCATTCCATTCGCCAAACTCCGCAATGGGTTTAAATCGCAGCGTTGTAAATTCGAAATGAAAGTCTTTTCTTTCTCTTTCCTTCATTGCATTCACATGCCTGTTCTGATGTGGAACAGCACTGTTCCCCCAAACCATATCCGCCATTTCCTGTTGAGATTTCCAGATTGTAAAAGTTGAAACCGTGCGGGGAAGTCTGATAGAAGCAGTGGAAAATAATACACCCGGGTGATCCCGAACCAATTTTTCGACAGGCCTGCCCCAATGAATAAATCTTGGAATTTCCGGTAACTTCATCCGGGCGAGCGTTACCGCCACTACGGGCTCATCCGGATAATTCAATGCAGGCGGTTCACCAGGTATCTGAAATGCGCTTATATTTCCCCACTGCCTCAAAAAGGCTAATCGCGTGTGCCATCCTTTTGAAAATATCTGGCCCATGCTATTGCTATTTAGAAAGCGGTCAATGGCAGCTTCATTTTCCCATTGTGCAAACATAGCAACCTGCCTGGCCAATATCCGCTCAGGGGAATAAATGGCAGCACCCAATGTCATTGCTGTCATATATTCTGCATGAATCAAGCCGGGAGTAATTTTCAGTTCCCGAGATGATAAGATCGCTTTTAAAGCAGCGAGATAAGATGTTTTTGTTAAATGGTAAGAGAACACACTCATGCTAGGACATTAGAGATAAACTGCCTTTGTTTCCCTTACAGAAAGTTGCCAGCCAATCAAACGGACTTAGAAGTACTGCACTTTGTGGCTGAATGATTTTCCGTGCGTGAATTACCGTGGCATGCACATTATACGCAATTACGGCAAATTAAGTGTATTTGATAGGAATTAGCCGATTAGACGCTCGACTAGAATAAAGAAAACCCGCGCAAAGCGCGGGTCTTTAAAAAATCGTGCGGACCGGACGGGACTGCGGATATCAAATCGAAGTATGCAGCGGCTTACATAAGCCATCAATACGATGTTGATTTTCAACATCCTATAACACCGTTCTCTTTTCTTTCATAGTACCTTTATTGAGGTTGACAACAATGAACTCGACTAAAAAATCGACTAAACTATGTTGTTACCAATCAAACCGATCTGCCCTAAAAGCAAGGTACGCCGGGATGGCACGGGCCTGATCTTTATCCAGTATTGCGGCGCCGACAACAAAAAAGTGCTGCTGAATACGGAAATCGCCATCCCTCCCAAATTCTGGAACCGGAAATTCCTCCGCATTATGCCTGATCTCCCCGCCCGGTACGGCCGGGGCGCTGACCTGGGGGCGCGGCTGGCCGCGATGCTGCGGATAGTAGAGGACATTATTTCCTATGCGGTGAATGAAAAGATGCCGGATGTAGGCGTGTTCCTGAAACAGACCTTCCGCCCGGACTTTGACCCTTCCGGCCTGTTTGAGGCTGCGGAACTGGCCGTTAAAGCCAATCCGGGCATCAACCTCGACATTTATTTCCAAATCGAGCATTACATCCAATGCAAGACCGGGAAGGTATCTCCGGCCACTATCAACGTGTTCAAGACCATGAAGGAGCATGTATTGGCCTATGAAACCTATCGGGAAGCGCCGATCACATTTGAAAGCTTCGATTATTCCTTTTATGAGGGTTTTGTGGACTTCCTTACCTACGAGTATATCCAGCCCCGCCGGAAAATACCTACAAAGGGGCTGCGGCTGGCCTCCATCGGCAAAACCGTGAAGCACCTCCGCCTGTTCCTCCGCGACCGGATGCGCCGAAAGATCATCCCTCCCATTGATTTGTCGGATTTCAAAATACTGGACGAGGATGCAGACGCGATATACCTAACCTCGGCGGAGATCATGAGGATTTATTATCTGGATTTGACGGACAGGCCAGACCTTGCACCCTGCCGGGATTTGTTTGTTTTGGGGTGCCTTACGGGGCTGCGGTTCTCGGATTTCACCTCACTAAAGGGTAGCGATATCCGGAAAGGGATGCTCCATAAGAAGCAGGAGAAATCGGATCATTGGGTGGTGGTGCCGTTGCGGAAGCAGGCGGAGGAAATCTTTACAGAGCGATTCCGGGGGGGCATCCCCGTGTTCAGTAATGTAATGTTTAACCGGCTGATTAAGGAGGTAGCACAGTTGGCGGGGATCGTGGAGCCGGTGCGGTTCACCCATAAGAAGGGGAACAAGGATATTGTTACGATCCGGCCGAAGTGGGGCTGGGTGACTTCCCATACCTGCCGCCGGTCGTTTTGTACAAATGAGTTTTTAGCGGGTACGCCCGTTGAGTTGATTATGCGGATTAGCGGGCATAAGAGCCTCCGGGATTTTTACCGGTATATCCGGATCACGCCGGAAGAAGCAGGGCGTAAGATCAGGGAGATTTGGGAGAAAAGAGGGGAAATAGATAAATTGAGTTTAGTAAATACTAAAGAGTAAATTGTCCCTGTCATGGAAGAACAATACAATGTTTACTGGAATGGAACGCACGTCGGAGTTTTTGAGATTGTGGAAATGGATATGTGGGTTAATGAAGGGCCGTTTATTCCTCTGGATTCCCCTGTGGCTCATGAATTTACGAGGCTTTCAAAAGGGCTGGACATAAAAAAAGTATTCATGGATTTCAGTAAGGGTATTCCCTGCACGTTACATCCCAGTACGAACCCGGATGCAGGATGGAATGCTACCGTCCTCGGGTATATCGAAGATACCTTTGTTGTTAGAAGGATATGCTAATAATAAGGGGGCAAGATTGCCCCCTACATTGGAAAAGTATATATACGATGTAAAGAATATGGTTAGAGCATAAAGTGAAAACGGCGGAATGTCCCCCAGCGCCTCATTGCATTCCTTCATCCAGCCGTTAAACGTCCTCCTTTGGCCGAACAGATCATATCCGAACGCATAGATATCGGCCAACTGTAGGATCGTATTACTGGCCTCTACCGGGAAAACCCTTGCATCCCTCCATTCCCGGAATCCATCGCCGGTAATATTCAGGACAAAGCACAAATCGGTAATATCCAGTTCGGTTACGATCAGGAAATCCTCTACCATATGGAGGGGAAGGCCGGATTGAATGATTTCCGCCGCTCTCTCGAAGGTTAGCGGATGTAATTGCTTGATTTGCCCGAACGTTTGCAGGGCATGAAGTTCCAGTGTTTCAGGTTGGTTCTGTTCCATGATAAATGGGTTTATGGTTGGTTTTTGATTTGACGGAGCGGGTAAGGTGAACAGGAAAAGGCTTTCGCGTCGGGATTTGCGGGGGATTCTTGGAGAGGTTGGATAAATGTTCTTTCAGGATTTCATTGATCTTTCCCCTATCAATGCGGGAGATCAGCTCCGGGTGTTTCATATAGAAATCGAGGGTTTCTTCCTCCCATCCGAGTTCAATGCAAATCCGGGTTTGAAATATGTCACCGATCAGGTTCAGGACGGCAACGACTTTAGGGAGATTATAACGGAATTTCGCTTGCTTCGCCATAATGATTGGTTTTATACGGTGAAGGCGGCAGGCGGGGGAAGGCATAAAAAAAAGCGTGAGCCTCTACTTGCCGCCCCAGGGTCTGGAATACCGGATGACGTAAGCGAGCACCCACGCCGTAGCGTGAGCACCACCCTTGTCTCTAGTATCCTTAGTTTTCCAGACCCTGGACTAGATTCAAAAGCGATTGCCTCAATTTCTGTTGACAGAGCGGCAGGCTTTAGCACAATGATTTCCCGTCCGCTTGTATAAGTTGGACGGCTATTAATTCTGTATGCAATATAGGTGAAATAATTCACTGTACCCATACTTGGGTACATTATTTTTTGGGAAGTGTCGGAATTTCCGGGAATTATGCCCACTTCCAACGATAAATTCCTGATTGAGTTCGGCGCGCGCCTGCAGAAACTGCGGACGGCTAAGAAGCTCAGCACCCGCGAGTTCGCCTACAAAGCGGAGATTTCCCATAGTTCCGTGGGGAGATTGGAGGCCGGAGAAACCAACCCGACGCTGACCACCCTCATAAAGCTGGCCGAGGCGCTGGAGGTGGATATGAACACGCTCACCGGCAAAAAGTAGAATATCGCGCCCTTTGGGCAAGGGCCAATCTGACGCCGATGTTAAAATCTTCCGCCGACTGGCCCTTGTCCAAAGGGCGCAAGCCCGCCGCAGGCGAACAAATTTCCTTTTTTCATAGGCCCAATCCGCGACTCCGCTTCACTCTTCGCGCTAAATCCACCCGTTCGCCATCAAATCGCTTTTGAAGCCCGGCAAATGAAAAATTCCGGTGAATGTCGCTGCCCTTGAAGGCAAACTTCCCTTTCCGAAAGCTAAGCCCGGTAACTTCTCCCTTTCCGTTTTGTCTATACATAATATCGATCCGGCTGTGGGCAAGGACGTTTTCCAGATGCTGAAAGCTATTACATAGTACGAGCGCGGTTGCAATGGCGGAGAAGATTTCCTCTTTTATGGCTTCTTCGCTTCCCCGAAGGGGCGGCGTCAGTTTCGGGGTGCTCCCTTGGGCTACTTTTAACCCATGTTCCAAGGTGAGCGCCTGGGCAACCTTTTTCCCACGAAGGCCCAGCCAACTATCCGAAACGGTTTTCCCTTTGAGGTTCACCAAATTGGCGATTATATGCAGGTGTTGATGGGCCTTATCGGAATGCTTCACGATGGCAAATTGAGTATCGGTAATATTAAGCCGGTCAAGGTACTGGCGGGCTATTTCGATCATCCGGGATTCCGTTACCCTGTCTGACGGGTGAAAACTTAACATACCATGAAAGACGGCCCTGTGTTTATTGGGTAGCCTCCGGCGGTTGTCTTCAAAATCTGCAGCCATATCCTTTGGGTTCGCATCCCTTACACCGTTGACATAGAGGATCTTTACATGGTCTTCCTGCCGGCAAACGTATCGGCAGCACCCCGCAAATGATTTCCCCGTAATTACCTTACTTATCATTACTTAACCTTTTGAGAATTGAGGCCAGTTCCTGATAGGTATGATAGAACCCCTTACAGGCGTCAATATAGCCGGTAGCGTTGCAGACCTTCGCCATTTGGTTAATGTTGTTCGCCATGCCGATGAGGGCTTGCCGATACTGGCGGCCATCTTCATCCAGCCGGGCGATCACCTTCCCCCGGAGGATTATTCCCCGCATGTAGGGCATGAGTTTCAGTCCGGCTTTTTCGGCCTGTTCCTTTAGATGGGCCAGTTCGTCCGCGTTCAACCTGATTCCGACCTGGTGTAGGCGTTTCTTTGGATTTGGGGGGCGTCCTCCTTTCTTTGCACACATAAGCAAAAAATTAATGATTGCCCGCTGGCGGGCAACCTTTTGCGACCAGCGGGAGCAAAAGCGAGCGAGTTTTTGCGAAGCAAAAACACCGCTCGCTAAAACAAATCAAATGACAGGGGATGACTGACCGGGCGCCCCATCCGGATAGAGCAATTGCTGAATATCGTTCCAGAGAAAATAAGCCCGCGACCGGACTTTATACCGTTTCAGCTTGCCACACTTGATCCAGTCGTAGATCGTGGGCCGGGAAACTTGAAATAACTGGCAGACCTCGGCGATCTTTAGTAGGGGTTTGTAGGTGAGGCCGGGGGTAACAAATGTGGAACCAACTGCCGCCGGTTGCGCTTCCAACCGGCTTACTTCCTCCCGCACCAGCAAACGCAGCTTCTGCCAGAATAACTCCGGCTCGAAAGGAAACAGCATTGGCGTGGTAGGCATTTCATTCTTTGCACTTTCCATAGTTTACAGATTTAGGCTGTAAATATGGGGTTGCGGAGGCCCGGAATTGGTTTAAGTATACTTGTATTTAGTTAAATACAGTGAGATAGAAGGCTATTCGGGGTGATTAAACCGGATTTCCAGCTCTTTTAACATTTGAACACCTTTCGGAAACTGCATTTCCTCAAAGATAGTATATACCTCTTCGAAACTCTTGGCAATCTCGGTTTGCTTTCTTTGCTCAATTTTTACCCGCTTCTCCTTTTTAAACAATAAGTCAAGTTCATTTTTCAGGCCCTTTTGGCTTACACCGAATATTTTGAGTAGCAGGCTTGCGGATTTATCGTTCGGGGTTAGATAATTGATTTCAGCGCATTTATCTAAAATATAATAAAGTAACACCAGCCCTCGCGTGGAAAGTTGCTCTCGCTTGCACTTTTCTGCCCAAATCCGCTGGTTTCCTTCGAACTCCGCTATCACTGTTTCCAGTTTAGGAAGAAAATCACTGGTAAAGGCGGGACGGTATAAAAGGACGTATAAGGGCAAGTAAAGTAAAATCCCGACTACTAGTACTGTTAGGAGATAAGAGAAATTAAAACTGGCAAGAATTGCCATGAATACAGTACCGCAGGTGGCTACCAAAGCCGCATAGTGAAACAAGGCCCAAAACCAAAAGTCGTTGATTAATTTCCGCCGGGTTGCGGCTATCGGCCAACTATCAAAATGCTCCAGATGCCTTTCGTGAGTTCTGCGGAAGTGCATTATTAAGTAATTATAGTTAGTTGACTGTTCAAATAGAATGAAAGACTTCAATCGCCGAAAAGAAAGAAAATCCATATCCCTTTGATTTCTATCAAATTACTAAAAATTAACGAAGATTAATATTAAAAATAATTGGAGCTTACTTTACAATTAATCTAAAACCATTGATAAGTATTATTTTCGATCTCTTTATTCCAATAGATTTTCCTGTTTTTTGCAATAGTCAAGACTCAAATAATTTTTGAAATTGCAGTACCTACATTTTCAATAAAATCAATGGAAGTTGTCACTACAGCATCCGAAATCGGACGCCTAGTTTTATATACTGGTTCTATGTCAGCTTCGTGAGCTATCATATTGCGTCGATCTACGATTAAGCTAAGTTGCGTTTTGATGTTTACTTCGGTATCATGCATTAATAAGCTTACCTGTTGCCATAAGTTGGTTGAAGAAAATAAAGCAATTGCGTCCTTTACCTTATCAGGTTTCTGATAAGATTGCCAACCTAAATTTTTTCGAATTTCGGCCTCGAATATTGCATGAGGTGATGAGTGAGAAAGATTGCCTACAAGTTCTAATGAAACATTATGTTTTAAATATTTTTTCGTTGGTGCTCTAATTCCCCGAAATATTTCTATCATTCCAATAACAGTAATTTCATGGATATAGTGGTCGAGAGCACTAACACCTAAAACTATGCAGGACCTTTTTACATTGTCAAAGTCAATAATTTTGGTTCCCCCCAAAGAGGCAGCAAGAGCGACAGATGCTAAATGCGTTTTCCTGATTTCCTCAATGTTAACCAGAAATTGATTGAACGCTGTCCTCATATTGCCATACTAATTATATCGTCAGCAAATCTATCAAATATGGTTAGGAACCTATCCCTAATTCTTTTATACTGGGTCAGAACTTTACCTTTGCCTAAGGACGAATCAGGAAGTTCATAGACTGGGACACCAAGATGTTGAGCTTTGGGGATTAAGCCCTGAAAGTCAGGAATTTCTGCTATAGCATATCCTTTGGCTAATTGACCGGTAGTATATTTATGTGCGGGTAGAATCATTCCTTCCGAAGTCAAAGCTGGAATTAAATGCGTATTTACACAATCCGCTATCTCATCAAACCAAGTTTGAAATGATGCTGATGGATTATTATTCCTAATAGCATAGTTTTGAACAACAGTTCCTAGAAGTTGTGGCGTAGTAGTTGGAAATGGATAAGTACTTGTACCAAATGTTATTCGCGCGTCTTTTGCCCATTTTTCCCACTTCGGTAAAACATTAGAAAGCGCCCTTATTGCCATTACTGAAAAATAGTCAGGTGAGGTAGGAAGTATAAAATAGTTACTGATGCAGAATAAGTTTTGATTCATAGAACTTAAACTTGGGTTCATATCAATTATTAAGTAATCAGCATTGTATTTGGCCGCTACCAAGATAAGAAACCAATTAAAAGCTCCTGGAAGATTTTTTAAAGTAGGAATGCTATTTGAAAGTTGGTGAGAAATGCTTAATGAAACTTCATATTCTGACAAATTAATATGCCCAGGAATTAATAGCATATTTGAATTTTTAGGCTCTACATAACAATCAATTGCTTTCAAGGGCACTGGAATTGAATCAAACGCAGGGGCAATACCAGCCATTAGATTGTCATTTGGTCTCGTTCGATAAAAATCATCAAAATCATCCCCTAAAATCAATCCGGTGAGATTACATTGCGGATCGGCATCCACTAAGATTACCTTTTTTCCCTTTCGCGCCAATTTCCAAGCTAAATTGTATGCTGTCGTTGTTTTGCTTACTCCTCCCTTATGATTAAACAGACATATTTTAATTGCCATAGTTTTATTTTAAGACAAAAATATAAGAATAAAAAGCCAATTATTTAGAATATGATCAAAAAGATTATGGAGGGGTCTCGTGAAAGTTAAACGGGATGGTAACTAAGCTGAATACATTAAAGCGAAGTGCATTATCGCCTTTTTTTATGATAAACTTGCTGATATTTCCTACATTTAATAAGTCATGTTAACCTCCGTAAAGATCATTGAAAACAAAAGGGAACTCGACTAAATACTCGACTAAAAACAGAAAACCCGCGCCAAGCGCGGGTCTCTTCTAATTTTTGCGGACCGGACGGGACTCGAACCCGCGACCTCCGCCGTGACAGGGCGGCATTCTAACCGACTGAACTACCGATCCTTTCCGTTAACCGGGTTGCAAATATAGCGACAAGTCTTGTAATTTTACAAATCAATTTTTCACATGCCGCAAAACGACCATTCCCCTACACCCCAGGCGCCCCGCCTGACCCGTCTGGCCCCCACGCCCAGCGGATTCCTGCACGCCGGGAACCTCCTGTCGTTCGCGGCCACCTTTGCCCTCAGCCTCCGCCTCAACGCAAACATCCTCCTCCGGATCGACGATCTCGACCGCGACCGGCTCCGCCCCGAATACGTCGCCGATATCTTCGATACCCTCGAATTCATGGACATCCCCTGGCACCAGGGCCCTCGCAGCCCGGATGATTTCTACACGCACTGGTCCCAATCCCTCCGCACGGAATCCTACAATTCCCTCCTCAATTCCCTCCGCGAAGGTAGTCACGTTTTCGCCTGCGATTGCTCCAGGTCCCAACTACTGAATGGCATCTACCCCGGCACCTGCCGGCATAAAAACATCCCGCTGGATCAACCCGGAGTTGCCTGGCGACTGAAAACAAACCCGGACGCACGCATCGCCATACGTTCCCTGGGGCCCGCAATCCCGCCCATGTCATTGCCGCCTTCGATGTACGACTTCGTGGTGCGCAAAAAAAACGGGGATCCCGCATATCAATTGGCATCTGTTGCCGATGATCTCCATTTCGGCATCACCCACGCGGTGCGCGGAAATGACTTGTTACCTTCCTCCCTCGGCCAGCTCTACCTCGCATCGCTACTCCCGCCTAATGGATTTGCTGACACTATTTTCTGGCACCACCCGCTGCTGGAAGGCCCCTCGGGCCATAAGCTCTCCAAATCCGCCGGCGATACTTCGATCCGACACATGCGCGCGCAAGGCCTTTCGCCTGCAGATATCTGCACCGCCATCGCACGTATGTCGGACCCGCATGCAACGCCCCAAAGCGCCCGTGAACTGGGCGATTGGTTCGTGCAGCAACAACGTGTTGCGTAAATTACTTCACAGGCTCCCGGAGAATCGTTTTCAGTTTCTCCTGCGGCGTTTTCCGGAAATCGGAAAGGTAAATTTCATGGTGCAACCCGTTGTGGGAAAGGTTTTGCGCCACCATGAACTCATGCATCACCTGCAGCGACTCACCCTCGCGGCTGAACGGCCCCTTATGCAACATCTGTACGGATTTGCCTTCGTGCATGCTGAACAACGACACTTTCTCCGCTTGCGGAACGCCCTTCTTCACCGCAGTGGCAATGCCTGCCTGGATATCTTCCGCCGTCACGAAATCGGGGAGGCGGATTAGCAGCCGGTACGACCATTCGCTGCGGGGCACTTTCACAGGTGCATCGGCCATCGTAAGCCCTGGGAAGGCCTGCATGTCGAACCACCACTGGCCCTCCAGTTTGGCGACGGTGAAGTCGTTGCCGCGCTCCTTGCAGCGGAATTTGATCGCATAGGCTACGGGGTACAAAGCGGCCACGTTAGCGGCAAACGCTTCGCCCGACGGGTCACCGGTGCCGGTGAGTGAAAGGTACTGTGCCGGCCCGATATCCACGATCTCGGGTCGGGTGGGTGCATGGTAGTAGGTTTTGTACTTTTTAGTAAGGTCCAGTTTTTCCATCGGTGAATTTTGACGCAAGTAAATTTCCGGGGCTGACAACCGTATGTCAGTAGCATGCATTATTTATTTTTATTAACTTCCGACTTAACTAAAACAACATCCTATGAGCAAATTCGTCATCACCAAAAGATCTGACGGTGAATTTCAGTTTAACCTGAAAGCCGGAAACGGGGAAAACATCCTCAGCAGCGAAGGGTATTCTACCAAAGCCGCATGCCAGAATGGAATCGATTCCGTTCGGAACAACGCCCGGCAGGATGAGCGCTTCGACCGCAAAACGAACGCCGGCGGGAAGTTCTATTTCAACCTGAAAGCCGCCAACGGTCAGATCATCGGCACCAGCCAGCAATACACCACTGAAGCGAGCCGCGACGGCGGAATCGAATCCGTAAAGAAAAATGCGCCCGATGCGGAGGTGGACGATCAGTCGGCCGCCTAGCCGTAGTACCTGCATACGATACTAATTAGCCTGCACCCGCAGGCTTTTTTCATCTATATCGCTTTGGTATCATGCTGTAGTCGTGGCTGGCGCTTACTTTTGTTGGGCTTTCTGTCATTTTCCTCCTTTTTCAGTGTATCGCCTTTAGCCCAAAAAATCATGTCCAGAAGTTTTAAATCAGTCAGTTCACTAATCTTTAATGCATTTGATTTGTCTGCCGACGAAATCGCATGTCTAAGCTTTCGCAACAATGGTTTATTGTCAGCTATCCATTTTTTGTAAGCTGCACCGATAATGCAATAGGAATAAAAGAAGCCTTCTCTGTGTAATTTGAAATATACTCTAACGTAGCTATCAAGACAATAATATTCATTGGGATTAACGGTATGGGCCAGCTTGGTGAAGAAAGATGCAAGGTTCCGTTCCTTATCCTCGTCATTAAATTTTGCGTGCATGAAGAAGTTTGTATAAGCTTCAAATGGGGACTTTTCTATCAGGTTGACAATTGTATATTTTTGGGATTCCATTTGCGCTCTTAGTTCTGCCTTTATGCCCCTCGTCAAGCTGTAGGCTTTAGCGAATTTATTTATGAATCCTTCCTGCATCGAATTATGAATTTTTCCTGCCTGTGAAAGATATATCTTGTGGAAGGATGCAGTTTTAGCGGTATTGATGAATTTGTTAAGAAATACTGCTTCAACCAAATCGGGGATTGAGTTGGGATTGATTTCGCTTTCGATTTTTCTATAGGTTGCATTTACTACATAATCGAAATACATGTCTCTTAATTGTTCCATACTGGCGCTTTCTCTAAAAATACAGCTTACGCTTGTAAAAGCTAACTGTGGTAATTGGGCCAGATATAAACTCTTCCTAAAAATCAAAAAATGCCCAAAGACCGAAGTCAATGAGCATTTAAAGCTTGCGGAGGAGAAGGGATTCGAACCCTTGATAGGCTTTCACCTATACACACTTTCCAGGCGTGCCAGTTCAACCACTCCTGCACTCCTCCGGCGGTTGAATTATTCAATTCAGGGTTGCAAAGATAGACTTTTGTTGAAACTTTCCAATTTATTTTTTGGAATTATTGACCCTTCCAGGCCATCCGCATATACACCCCGCCTTTCTTCAGTTCCTCCAGCATCTGCCGGAGCCGCTTTTCGCGGGTTTCTTCCCGCACGGCGCGGGTGATCCAGGACAGATAATCGTTTTGCTGATAAGCCGGCCGGGCTTCGTATTGTTCTATCAGCCCCTCGCGCTGTAAAGCCTCCGCAATATAGCCGGGCATCGGCTGAAGGGGCCTTCTCAGATTACTGAAATCGCGTTGCATGGTTAAATGGTTGAAGGTTTTAACAATATAAAGATACCATGCCTCTGCTTACTCAATCACCGGCTCGGAAGGCGTCAGTTCCCCGCGCAGCGGCACCTCCAGCAAACGCTTCACCTCTTCCGGCGGAAGGTTCTGCCCCAGGAGGAACATGAGCTTCGTGGTCGCCGCCTCAAACGTCATATCGTGACCGCTCACTACACCGATCTTCTGCAGGTGGGTGGACGTCTCATATTTGCCCAGCTCCACAGAGCCACCGTCGCATTGTGTTATGTCGACCATGATGATCCCCTTGTCCGCCGCCTTCTGCAGGCACTCGGTGAACCAGGATTGCGTGGTGGCGTTGCCGCTGCCGAAGGTCTCCAGTAACAGGCCGCGCATGCCCGGCGTGTTTACGATCGCTTCTACCGCACGGCGGGTGATGCCGGGGAAAATCTTCAGCACGCCGATGTTGGGGTCCATACTTTTATGCACCTTCAGCTCCTGCGATGGCGCCGGCAGCATAAAGTCGCGCTTGTATTTGATGTCGATCCCGGCTTCCGCCAGGGCAGGGTAGTTCATGGAATAAAACGCTTCGAACTTCTCGGCGTTGTACTTCTTCGCGCGGTTGCCGCGGAACAGCATGAAGTCGAAATAAATGCATACTTCCGGCACCATGCAATGGCCGTTCGCCTTGGTGCTGGCGATTTCCATGGCGGTGATGATGTTCTCCTTCGCATCGGTGCGGATCTTGCCGATCGGCAACTGGCTGCCGGTGAGGATCACGGGTTTGGACAAATTCTCCAGCATATAACTCAGCGCCGAAGCGGTAAACGCCATGGTGTCGGAGCCATGCAGGATCACGAACCCGTCGTAGCGGTCGTACCGGTCTTCAATGATGCCGGCCAGCTCCGACCATACCTCCGGGTGCATGTCGGACGAATCCATCGGGGGATTGAACGCATACACGTAAAAATCAATTCCCATCCGGTAGAGCTCCGGAAGATTATTCCTGATCTCGTTAAAACCGATGGGCCGCAACGCGGTTGTCTTTTCGTCGTAAATCATCCCCACGGTGCCCCCGGTATAGATGATGAGAATCTTCGTCATGTAACGCTATAGAATTGCATGCAAATGTACCGCGTTATCAGTTAGAGCATTTTGAATAATTTTTGTGCATTGGTAGTGGTAACCGCCGCGACTTCCTCAATTTTTAGATTTTTTACATCTGCGATCCGTTGTGCGATCAGCGGGAGGTAGCTGCTTTCGTTGCGCTTGCCGCGATAGGGAACCGGCGCCAGGTAGGGCGCATCCGTTTCCAGTACGAGGTTTTCCAGGGGAAGATCGGCGACCAC
>NZ_CALNBI010000025.1 GCF_937874145.1 uncultured Chitinophaga sp.
GTGGCGCTCATGCGGATGGCGCTCGTGACCCGCAGTTCCTGCGCGTCCTGGTTGGCAAAGAACTGGCCGAAGTCGACCCCGTCCACATCCCGCATGCTCCGTGTGGGATAGCGGTACTCCGGCGCACAGAGGTAACTCACCGGCTGCGGCGACATATACAACCGGCGCCCGTCCGCATTGATCGACGCGCACCAGATCAGCATGGGGATCCGCGCCTCGAATTCCGGCTGGCGGTATTCGCCGAGTTTTTTATTGAGGATATGATCGGTGTTCAGGTTCAGCTGCATCTCGAATGCATAGCCGCGGTCTTTGGCGTAACTGTTTTCCCCGATGTCGAAATGCCGGAACGGCGTGATGAAATCGTTCACGGCAAACGAACTGAAGACTGAATTCAGCAGGTCTCTCGAAATCTTCTCGCAATACGCGCTATCGTACAGGTTGCGCGCCGTCGGCATCCGGCCTTCCTGCTGGCGCAGGTACAGCTCCCGGAAATACGTAGCGCCCATCATCCCGCCCGATGCGCCGGTGATGAGCATGGTATGGTCGATCAGCTTGCCTTTGAGCAGGCTGTCGTACCGTTGGAGCACGTTCATCGTCCAGGCGGCGGAACGGCTCCCGCCGCCGCTGGTGTTGATAACGATCAGCGGTGGCTTGCTGCCGGAGGGGAAGCGCTTTTTCCAGTTGCCGAGGATCTGGAGGGTATGTTTCCGGTCGGCTTCGGCGCGCGCGGAAGTGAAGAACTCCTGCAGGTGCGGAACGCTGTAGGCCGGCCGGCTCTTCTTATCGTTATAATCGAGCCCGTAGGCTTTGTTGCGGTTATCGAGCCACTGGTTTTTGACCATCCAGTTGAGGCCGAGGATCATGGCGATGACGACGGGTATGGCCCAGCTTTCGAGCAGGTAGGCGTACGCGCCGGCCACGCCGATGAGGAAGGCGAAGAAGATGAGGACGCTCGCGCCGGCGGGAATGCGGAACGCGGGGTAATCCATCAGGTAAGCCATGATGACGAGGAACACCAGCGCCAGGCCTATCGTGATCATCGCCGCGAAATGGTGCTGGCGGAAGATGTTGTCGAGGTAATGTTTGTTGTAGTGCCCCACATTTCTCGCCCGGCGGATGCGCCAGGGGCTGGAGAAGTAGCTGAGGACCGGGAGCGCGTTCTCGTCATGTTCCTGGTTGGGAATGAGCACCGTGCGGAGGAAGTTGCGCGGGTTCCCGAATTTCCGCATCAGCCGGCGGCCGATATTTTTATCCGCGTTAAAGAAATAGAAGAAAGAAACGAACAGGATGGCGAGGTATCCGCAGATAAAACCTTCGGCAAGCAGCAGGATCTGCGGGATGGAATTGAGTTCCTGCCAGCGCTGGTACTGCCATCCTCGCCACAGGAGCATGAGCAGGAAAGCGACGGGAATGATGGAATTATTGAGGCAGTAGCGCGAAAAAGGCTGCGAGGTGGTGGCGAGGAATTTGAACCGGCCGCTGTGGAGAATGAACGTGGTGATGTTCCAGCTCATGGTGAAAATAGCGGCAGCCACGCCCATCACGGTGGTGCTGTAGAAATTTACTTTCCCCATGTATTCCGGCGCGAGATACAGCGCGTCTCCGCCGTAGGTTTTCGCAAAGCCGCCGTTGATGGTACTGAACAGGATGGCCCAGAATATCAGGAGCACCTGGTACTTGCGGAAATGCAGCAACAACAGCTGGATGGGAAAGGAATAGAAGAATCTTGACCAAAATCTTTTCACCTCAGTAAATTAAGGAGAAAATCGGCAATGAAAAATTAATAATATGTCAACGGCGCAGCGGCAACGTCAGGAAGTGCGCCCATACCATCACCATCAGCAGCCCCATGCCTACGAACTGGTGCGCCAGTGCGAAGGCCAGCGGGATTTTCACGTTGGCGTTGAGTACGGTGAGCACGCCGAGGAACACCTGCAGCAATACGGTGAACAACGCGGCGGCGCGGGCACCCTGCAGCTGCGGTACTTTATACGAACGGATGTACCACACGGCGATGAGTATAATTAATAAGTAAGCCAGTCCGCGGTGGATGAAATGAATGGTGATGGGATTGTGCGTAATATCCGCCCAGAACCCTCCCTGCGCAAACATCCCCGGCGGCACGGCGTACCCATTGATCGAGGGCCAGGTGCTGGCAGCGAGCGCGGCGTGGAGGCCGGCCATGAACGCGCCGTAAATCAATTGCACCACGAGGATGCCCAGGACCCATCCGGAAAGCCGGCGCAATCCCGGCGCTTCGGCGCGGTGCGTTGCGGGTACGCTGAGCTTCAGCGCAAACCAGAGCACGTACCACAGCAGTCCCAGCGCGGCGATGAAGTGCCCGGCCAAACGGATGTGGCTCACGTAGAGGTCTTCCTCGTTCAGCCCGCTTTGCACCATGATCCAGCCGATGCCGCCCTGCAGGCCGCCCAGGATGAAAAGGACCACCATGGGCCAGATCATGCTGCGGTCGATGGTTTTTTTGACGATAAAGTAAACGAAGGGAACGAAGAACACGATGCCGATCAGGCGCGCCCAGTTGCGGTGGAGCCACTCCCAGAAATAAATCCATTTGAAGTCGGTCAGTGTAAAGTGGCTATTGATATATTTACTCTGTCCGATTTCCTGATACTTGGCGAAAGCCTCCTGCCAGGCGGTTTCGCTCATGGGCGGAAGGGCGCCCAGGATGGGCTTCCATTCCGTGATGCTCAGGCCGCTGCCCGTGAGCCGGGTGATGCCGCCCAGCAATACCTGCACGATGATCATGGCCACCCCGGTGTACAACCAGATGACGATGGCCCGGTTCCCTTTTGTTTGCTGCATGTCCATAAACCTGCAATATTAGGCCGAAATTCGATCCGGGAAGGATGATTTTTATCAATTCGGGAATCATTCGGCCGGTTTTTGTAATTTTAGCGCCAATAAAAACCAGTAACCTTGCTGCTGCCTTATTTTCAGGACGAACTCACCGAAGCCGGATGCGATGAAGCCGGAAGGGGCTGCCTTGCCGGCCCCGTGTTCGCCGCGGCGGTTATCTTGCCGAGGGATTTCAGCCATCCTTTCCTCAACGATTCAAAACAAATGACCGAGGCGGACAGGTCCGTGCTGAGAACCATCATCGAAAACAAAGCTTTAGCCTTCGCCGTGGCCAGTGTCGATAACGAGGAAATTGATAAGATCAATATCCTGAAAGCCTCATTCAAAGCGATGCACATCGCTTTGGCACGATTATCGCTACAGCCCCAGTTGTTACTCATCGATGGTAACCGGTTCACCCCCTATGGCAATATCCCGCATACCTGCATTATCCAGGGCGACGGAAAATATGCATCCATAGCTGCAGCATCGGTGCTGGCAAAAACTTATCGGGACGAATACATGCAAAATCTGCATGAACAATTCCCGCACTACGGCTGGAAAGACAACAAAGGTTATCCGACCCGCCAGCACAGAGACGCTATCCGGTCCCACGGCGATACGATCTATCACAGACGATCCTTCCGCCTGCTGCCGGACCAGTTGAGTTTGGACGGGGAGGAAAAGTGGTAAAAAGGAACGAGCCATGTTAAAGCAGACGCAACAACAGAAATTATTACAGAAACTGTCGCCCCAGCAGATTCAGCTCATGAAACTGCTGCAGGTCCCGACTGCCAATCTGGAAGAGAGAATCAAGGAAGAACTGGAAGAAAATCCCGCACTCGAATACAGTGAAGACGGCTCCACTCCCGACGATGAAATGGAAAAACCCGCCGAAGATTTCGAATCTTCGTCCGAAGACGAATTCGAGCCCGACGGCAGCGAAAGCGAATACGACAACATCGATATCTCCGAATATGTGTCCGAAGGCGATGATGAGATCGCGGACTACAAGCTGAGGGATGATAACTATCCCGATCCCGACGAGCAGCGCACCATGCCCATCCGCGTCGAAACTACTTTTCATGACCACCTGCTCGACCAGCTGGGCCTCCAGACGTTGGACGAGCGCCAGCGCCGCATCGCCGAGCAAATTATCGGATCGATCGACGACGACGGGTACCTGCGCCGCGAGGCGTCCGCCATCGTGGACGACCTTTCTTTTTCCCAGAATGTGGAAACCGATGAGGAAGAAATCCGCCAGTTGATCAAACTGATCCAGACTTTCGATCCTCCCGGCGTGTGCTGCGCCGACCTGAAAGAATGCCTGTTGCTCCAGCTGCGCCGCAAACCGCAGGACGACGAAGGCGTGGTCAACGCCACCCGCATCCTCGACGATTACTTCGACGAGTTCACCAAGAAACACTACGAAAAAATACAGCGTTCGCTGAACCTTTCGGACGACGACCTCCGCGAGGCCATCGGGCAGATCATCAAGCTGAACCCCAAGCCGGGCGCCAATCACAGCGTGCTGAACAAGGCGGAAAGCTACGTGATCCCCGACTTTTTCATATTAAATAATAACGGCAAGCTGGAATTGTCGCTCAACAGCAAAAACGCGCCCGACCTCCGGATTTCGGAGGGCTACCGCGAAATGCTGAAGGAATATGACCGGGGCGACAAAAAAGACAAGCGCCAGAAGGAGGCGGTTTTATTTATCAAACAGAAGATCGATGCGGCCAAATGGTTCATCGACGCCATCAAGCAGCGGCAGCATACGTTGCTGAGCACGATGGAAGCGATCATGAATTACCAGCACGATTTCTTCCTGACGGGCGACGAGACCACGATGAAGCCCATGATCCTCAAGGATATAGCGGACATCACGCTGCTCGATATTTCGACCGTGAGCCGTGTGGCCAACAGTAAATATGTACAAACGGAATTCGGCACCTTCAAGCTGAAGTTCTTTTTCTCCGAATCGCTCAGCACAGACAGCGGTGAGGAAGTATCGACCCGCGAGGTGAAGAAGATCCTGGCCGACATGATCGGCGGGGAGAACAAGCGCAAGCCGCTGAGCGACGAGAATCTCACGAAGATGCTGCAGGACAAGGGTTACAACATCGCGCGGCGCACCGTGGCCAAGTACCGGGAGCAGCTGAACATCCCGGTGGCGCGTTTACGCAAGGAATTATGATGACATTCATGGAAGAGCAGAAAACGAATTTTTCGCCCGTAACGAGGGCCGTTGCGAACGTATTTTCATACGTTTTGCATCCTTTATTTATCCCGCTGCTCGTGACTTTTTTATCGGTAACGGCGTTGCCGGAGTTTTTCACGGCGTTCCGCAGCAATAGTTTCCGGTGGGATTACGACGTGCTGTTTATCCGGGTGACGGTGGCGAGCGTGTTGTTCCCGATGCTGGTGGTGGCGTTGTCGAAGGCGCTGGGTTTTGTGAGCAGCATTACGATGCGCGACCAGAAAGACAGGATTATCCCTTATGTAGCTTCCATTATATTTTACTTCTGGGCGTTTTACACGTTCAAGCGCGAGGGTGCGAGCCCTGATTTCTACAATGCTTTCTGGCTGGGGGTGTTCCTGGCGGTGGTGATTTCGTTTGTGGCGAACAGTTTCGTCAAGATCAGCATGCACACCGTGGGCTGGGGGGGTGTTGTGGGGTTCCTGCTTTGCCTGATGGGCGACATGGGCATGAACGTATCCCTGCCGCTGGCGGGTGCGGTGTTGCTGGCGGGTATCGCGGGCACGTCGCGCCTGGTGCTGGATGCGCATACGCCGCGGGAGGTCTGGTCGGGCTTCGTGGTGGGCGTGCTGGCGCAGGCCGGCGCTTACTGGATCGTAGGCTAGGGCAGGGTTTGGCCGGCGGGAGGGCCTGGATTTGGCCGCCGTTGCGTCGCACACTTTTGACTTTCTCTTCTTTTTTCGGCTTTTTGGAAAATTTCTTTTCACTGCGCAGATTCTGTGCGTAGCGGCGGCGCAATTTTGTAATGTCAACGCCGGGGTGCATACTATTAAAATTAGCATTAAAAACAAAATGCTAAATTTTTTAGGAAGTTATCCGGAAATAGTTTTACCTTGCAGTACCAAGCTTAGAATGCGAAAACAAACACAAACAAACCTTAATACTGACTCATTAATTCAAACTGATATGTCAAACGCCAATACAGAAAAGCTGAAGGCCCTCCGCCTTACCATGGACAAAATCGAAAAGGATTTCGGAAAGGGATCCGTGATGATGATGGGAGAAAAAGCCGAAGCGCCGATGGAGGTGATCTCCACGGGTTCGCTGGGGCTGGATATTGCCCTGGGTATTGGCGGGTTTCCGAAAGGAAGGATTATAGAGATCTACGGGCCGGAGTCTTCTGGTAAGACGACGGTGGCCATTCATACGATTGCAGAAGCCCAGAAAAAGGGCGGCATCTGCGCCATCATTGACGCGGAGCATGCCTTCGACAGTTCCTATGCCCGCAAGCTGGGCGTGGACGTGGATTCCCTGCTGATTTCACAGCCCGACCATGGTGAGCAGGCCCTCGAAATCGCCGACCGCCTGATTCTTTCCGGCGCGGTAGATGTAGTGGTGATCGACTCCGTGGCGGCGCTGGTGCCGAAAGGCGAGCTGGAAGGCGAGATGGGCGAGAGCAAGATGGGCCTCCAGGCCCGCCTCATGTCCCAGGCGCTCCGTAAGCTGACGGCCACCATTTCCAAAACCAACTGCTGCTGCATCTTCATCAACCAGCTGCGTGAAAAGATCGGTGTGATGTTCGGCAACCCCGAAACCACGACCGGCGGTAACGCCCTGAAATTCTACGCTTCCGTTCGGCTGGACATCCGCCGTATGAGCCAGATCAAAGACGGCGACGAGGCGGTAGGTAACCGGGTGAAAGTGAAAGTGGTAAAGAATAAAGTAGCGCCTCCCTTCCGGATGGCGGAGTTCGATATCATCTTCGGCCTCGGCATCTCCAAAGCCGGTGAGCTGATCGATATGGGTGTGGAATATGGCATCATCCAGAAGAGCGGCAGCTGGTTCAGCTACGAAGGCAACAAGCTCGGCCAGGGCCGCGACGCGGTGAAACAACTCCTGCTCGACAATCCCGAGGTAGCCACCGAAGTAGAAGCCAAGATCAAAGCGAAACTCGCCGAAGCCGCGGCCAGCGCGTAAGACACGTCGCGCAACGGCAGAAGGGAAGGATGAAATCTCGATCTGGCACCGGCAGCCGCCACTCAGGGCAGTCCGCCTTTCGAAAGAAAATAACGATGAGCAGCTTTGCCAGGCACACGCTGCATCCAAATAAAACATCAAAGATTTTACATACGTTTTTTAAACGTTTGTTTGGGTTAGTTAAGTAACAAGAGGTCCGTTTTCCAACGGACCTTTTTTTATGGATGAAACTGCCTGCCAGGAGTCGGTTCAACTGGCAGCAAAACGCCGCAGAGGTACGAAATCCGGATGCTATTAATCCTACGGATAGCAATGCATCGCTGCGGTAGCCGTTCTACGGCATCCCGGACCGAGGCGCTTGCGGTCAGCATCGTTCCCCACCGATGATCACGATGGGCTTCACAAAAGACGGCCAGCTGCTCCCAAACTGCCCCTCGCCCGCAACAAGCGCTTCAACATCTCCACACCGGAAATCAAAACGAAACGGGCGGACATCCCAATGCCTGCCGTCGCCCCCCCCGCCAATGCGTAGGAGAAAGGGGAGATCCGCCAATTCATCATTACTGATAATCCCGGCTCCGCCATCCATAAGCACCAGGACCCGCGGCAGCGCGAATAATCCATTGATCGTAGCGGCGAGCCGCGCCATCTTCAATCATTTCGCATATTGATATATATCAAAAAAACGATGCTTCCACATTCCCATCTTTGCAACATGGGAAACAAGAACATCCTCGTCATCCTCGGGCACCCGGATTCCGAAAGCTTCTGCGGCGCACTGGCCGATGCCTACATCAATGGCGCCTCCGCCGCAGGGCACACCGTCCGGGTCCTTCGCCTCGGCGAAATGGTGTTTAACCCCGATCTCCACCACGGCTACAGCGCCCGCACCCCCTGGGAGCCCGCCCTCGAAACAGCCTGGGCCGATATTCAGTGGAGTGAACATATGGTCTGGGTGTACCCGACCTGGTGGGGAACGATCCCCGCGCTGATGAAGGGGTTTATCGACCGGGTGTTCCTTCCCGGGAAAGCATTCAAATACCGCGAAAAATCTCCGCTTTGGGATAAATTCCTGAAAGGAAAATCAGCCCGCCTTATCACTACGATGGACAGCCCCCTGTGGTACAACTGGCTCGTATACCACAACGCCGGCCACCGTGCCATGAAACACGCAACCCTCAAATTCTGCGGCGTCCATCCCGTGAAAATAACCGCCTTCGGAAAGCTCCGCTGGCAAAATGATGCCACCCTCGCCAGGAAGCTCCAGGCCGTCGAATTATTAGGAAGAAACGGAAAGTAAATGTATCAAGAAAACCGCCAGCCAGCTCCTGACGTAAGTATATAACGTGCGTGTAGCCGTTGGCGAGATATTGTACGCAATAAGCTTTTGAGAGTCAAATATTTAACATTCACTAGGATACAATCGAGAAAATGGTGCAAGCATTCCTCCCGCAGGAATGTTTGCGCTTAACCCCTTACCCACGGATGCGGCTCAACGTTTCGGCGGACATACCCAGGTACGATGCCACGTATTGCAAAGGCACACGCTGCAGGATCTCCGGTTGCTTTTCCAGCACTTCCTGGTACCGCTCCCGCGCCGACAAAAAACGCAGCGACCGCAGCTCCTGGTCCTGCTGCAGGTAATACTGGCTGATCATCAGCCTCCCCAGCCGCTCGATCTCATGAAATTCACTGTACAGGCGCTCCAGGTCAACGTAGGAAATAGAGATGATTTCACTTTCTTCCAGCGTCTCGATGTTGTAATACGACGGGCTGCCGCTCAGGAGGCTGTCCATCGCGCAAACTACGCAGCGCTCCATCCCCAGCAACAACGTCACTTCACGGTTTGCTTGCTGGAAATAACTGCGCACTAATCCTTTCGACACGATAAACAAATGTGTGGCCGGCCGGCGGGCCTGCTGTATGAGATGTTTTTTGGGAAAAACGTCCAGCAGCAGGCAGTGGCTGAGCGCTTCCCTCGCTGCCACCGACAAGGGCGACACGGCTGCGGTTTCATCGGCATGAAGGTAACATATTTGCTAATCAGCAGCTGAATCGTACATTTATCGTATTATATGCGATCCTTATACCAGATATTGGAAATCGCTGAAACGGCGGGTCCCCTCAGCAATCGAAAGCGCTTTCAGCCGATTGTCCACGACCATCCCGCCACCCCTAAATGACAATCCCGGCATGCCGACGTTATACCAAATCCTGGGCGTCCCTGAAAATGCGACGCCTGCACATATGAAAACCGCCTTCCGGAAGCTCTCCATGCAATACCACCCGGATCGCAATCCCGGCAATCCTGCCGCGGAGGCGCGGTTCCGTGAAGTACTGGAAGCATACCGCGTCCTTTCCGAT
Source organism: uncultured Chitinophaga sp. (assembly GCF_937874145.1). Taxonomy (GTDB): domain Bacteria; phylum Bacteroidota; class Bacteroidia; order Chitinophagales; family Chitinophagaceae; genus Chitinophaga. The sequence continues at coordinate 9,398 of NZ_CALNBI010000025.1, forward strand.
CCGGACGATCGCCTGCGGTACGACCGTCAGCTTGCCTGGAGCCGCATGCCGCCAAAGCCGCCGCCTCAGCCAGGAAACGATCAGCAAGCCCAGTCGCAGCAACGCCGCCATCATCATACTCAACACCGGCAAACTGCCGCGAGCCCGCCCCCGGCTGCGCCGCCGCGCCCTTTGCCCTGGAAGTTTATGGCCGCCTGCCTGGCCGGTTTGGTGCTGTTTTTTGCCGGCCTCTACCTGTTCGGCCCAAAGCCGGAATTGCCAATGCCTGGCAACGGTCAGCCGAGCTCAGATGTCCGTGAGCTTCCTTTAAATGTTTCGCCGGAAGACGAGATTTATTTTACAACCGGCGACAAACTTACCTACCAGGCGTGGCGGAATTCTTTCGCTCACCTGCAATACAATGAATCGTGGCAGTTGTTTGGCACTAAGCCAACACCCGCGCTGTTCGTAACATTATATCTCGCCCCCGACCGCCGGCATTACAGGGATTATGTTTTCCTGCCGGAGCCGGATGGAAGCCTTCGGCAGATATTCCGCTACCAGGGCGGCAATTACCGCAGGGGCACTTTGAACCGGCTGTATTTCGGGACAGACGTTGAGCCGGAAAGTTGCGGTGCATGCGAAATAGAAAACTTGCCCCATCCGCGGATTGCCGGTATCTATCTGCGCGAAACCCAGGACGGCTACCGGTTTGGTACTGCGTCGCAGCAGCATGATTCCAGGATACGCGAGAACCTTGCATGGCTGGCGGCGAATAGTCATATTAACCCGGAAACGCTCGCGCGGGAATATCTCCGCCAGATCCTGACCTGGCACTTCCTGCATCATGGGGATTTTTCGGCGGAAGCCGTGTTCAGGGAATATTACCTGTTTCCGGATGCGGACCTGCGCTGGGAAGAAATTGCGCGGTTCATCGCCATTTACGAAAATAAAATAGCCTCCGACGTTGTGATACGTGCGGAGGCTATCTGAGCCACCCATCGGAATCGAACCGACGACCTGTTATTTACGAAACAACCGCTCTAACCAGCTGAGCTAGGGTGGCAGGTATGCAAAAATAATGTCCGGAACGAAATAAACGGCATCCGCCCGAAAAAAAATCTTCGCCTACTCTTCGGAGTATTCTTCATCCGTTTCTTCCTCGTCTTCTTCTCCGGCTTCCATCGGGGCGCGGTTGTGCGCAGCCTCCGCAGAGAGCGCGTCCCAGAGGATGTCTTTCAGTTCCTGCAAACCTGTTTGCGTAACGGCGGAAATGAAAACATGGGGCACGTCTGCCGGGAGCTCGGCGGCGATGGCTTCCTGCAGCTCTTCGTCGAGCATGTCGCTTTTGGAGATAGCGATGAGGAACTGTTTATCGAGGAGCTCGGGATTGAATTGCTCGAGCTCGTTCAGGAGGATTTCGAATTCTTTTTTATGGTCGGGACTGTCTGCCGGGATCACGAACAGCAGCACGGCGTTCCGCTCGATGTGGCGGAGGAAGCGGTGGCCGAGGCCTTTCCCTTCGTGGGCGCCTTCGATAATGCCGGGGAGGTCGGCCATGCAGAACGAGCGGTCGTCGCGGTAGAGGACCATGCCCAGTTGGGGCGTGAGGGTGGTAAAGGCGTAATTCGCGATTTTGGGCGTGGCGGCGGTGATGCTGGAAAGGAGGGTAGACTTACCCGCGTTGGGAAAACCAACGAGCCCTACGTCTGCCAACACTTTGAGTTCCAGGACTTTCCATCCTTCGAGGCCGGGTTGGCCGGGTTGGGCGTATTCGGGGGCCTGGTTGGTGGCGCTTTTGAAATAAGCATTTCCGCGGCCGCCCTGCCCGCCGGGCATGAAGATGATCTCTTCCCCGTCGCGCATCACTTCGGCCTCTACCTCGCCGGTTTCCTCGTCGCGGACGATGGTGCCGAGTGGCACTTCGATCACGATGTCTTTCCCGTTGTGGCCGGTACAGTTGTCGCCGCTGCCGTTTCCGCCGTTTTCGGCCAGCACGTTTTTATACCAGCGCAGGTGCAGTAAGGTCCACAGCTGGGCGTTGCCGCGCAGGATGAGGTGCCCGCCGCGCCCGCCGTCGCCGCCGTCGGGGCCTGCGAGCGCCTTGAATTTGGTGCGCATAAAGTGCTTGCTGCCCGCGCCGCCGTGGCCGGATTTACAGAATACCCTGATATAATCTACAAAATTCTCCATGTGTCAACATTTGCCGGGCCATGGCAGGCCGGGCAGTAAAAAGCAAAACGCAAAGATCGTAAAGTTTGGCTTTACCTGATCTTTGCGTTTAAATATGATGCAAAACGGGCGGTGCTACACGCGAACGCCCACCAGATCGTCGATTTCTTTGCTCAGCGAATCGAAAATGGTTTCGATCGTGCCTTCGCCTTTGATTTTCTTCAGCTTGCCGTATTTGGCGTAGTGATCGGCAACGGGAGCGGTTTTGTTATGATACTCCACGATGCGTTTTTTCACCACATCCTCGCTGGCATCGTCCGACCGGCCGGAGGTCTGACCGCGCTCCAGGAGGCGGCGAACCAGCTCATCTTCAGGTACTTCGAGGCTCAGCACGGCGGAAATGGCCGTTTTCTTGAGAGACAGCAGCTTGTCCAGCGCTTCCGCCTGGGCGGTAGTGCGCGGAAAACCGTCGAAAATGAAGCCGCGGGCTTCAGGATTGGCGTCCAGTTTGGAGGAAATCATACCGATTACCACCTCGTCAGGAACCAATAAGCCCTGATCCATCACTTTCTGCGCCTCGATACCCAACGGCGTTTTCGCCGCGATCTCAGAGCGCAACAGGTCGCCGGTGGACAGGTGAAGCAATCCGTACTTTTCGATAATGTTGGCACTCTGCGTTCCTTTCCCGCTGCCGGGAGGGCCAAATAAAATTAAATTGACCATGTGTTGCTGATAAAAATTCGCCGCAAGCAATAGACTTGCGCTTGTTTACAGGTTCGTTTCAAGACGTTTCTTCTTACAGCCAGCGCCCCAAAAAGGTTCATCTACCAACGAACCGTAAGGTGCAAATATAATAAGAAATTGAATGAGTTGGTAATTAAAATTGTAATTACTGAATTCTCACAAATGTATCAGTCAAATTAGTAAACGTAATTCAAAAAAAGAAGGAAAATCCTAGACGGCGTTTAAATCGCAAAAATCGCCGCTTGACCATCCGTCCTAAAGATATATTTGTTTAATGCAATGCGTTCGCCGTCAGTCAATTCCCCCTGGTTCGTCCACTCTTTTTTTGTTATGTTTATGACATGATGAGATTAATAACGGTAGCAGGGCTGAGCGGACTGCTCATGGCGGCTTCCGCCCGGCCGGAAAATATCCATGCTAAACCATACCCCCATACGGACATCACCCGGCAGGCCCGCCCCGGTCCCGGCCCGGCGGAGCGATGGGCCGACAGCGTTTTCAACTCCCTGAGTCATGAGGAAAGGATCGCCCAGCTGATCATGATCCGCGTGCATTCCAACCTTGGCGCCGATCACGTGGCCGCCGTGCTCAATGATATCAGGAACGTGAAAGTGGGAGGGATCGTTACCTTTCAGGGAGGCCCCGGCCGCCAGGCTAATCTCGTCAACCGGCTGCAGGCCACCAGCAAAACACCGCTCCTCGTGGCGGTAGACGGCGAATGGGGCCTGGGCATGCGGTTCGTCGACAGCGTGATCGCATTCCCCCGCAACCTCATGCTGGGCGCGGTGCAGGACAGCGCGCTCATCTACGAAGTCGGCAAAGCCATCGGCGAACAGTGCCGCCGCATGGGTATCCAGTACAACTTCGCGCCGGTGCTCGACGTCAACAATAACCCGGAAAACCCCGTTATCAACGACCGGTCTTTCGGCGAAGACAAATACCAGGTGGCGCGACTCGGCGTGGCCATGATCAAAGGCATGCAGGACGCGGGCATCCTCGCCTGCGCCAAGCACTTCCCCGGTCACGGCGACACGGATGTGGATTCCCACCACGATCTGCCCGTGATCCGGAAATCGCTCGCCAGCCTCGATTCCCTGGAATTGTATCCCTTCCGCCGCGCCATCGAAGCCGGTGTGGCTTCGGTGATGATCGCGCATCTCAATGTTCCCGCCATCGATAACAAAGCCAATACGCCCACGTCTATTTCCTACAAAACCGTTACCGACATGCTGAAGAAAGACATGGGTTTTGACGGTATCGTGGTGACGGACGCGCTGGAGATGCAGGGGATCCGCAAATATTACAGCAACGGCCAGGAGTCGCTGCAGAGCCTGCTCGCAGGGAACGACCTCATGGAGCTCCCATCCACCGCGAAAGGCAGCGTACAGGCCATCGCCACCGCCATCAGGAAAGGGCAGATTTCCCGCGAGGAAGTATACATGCGGGTGAAGAAAATCCTCCGCGCCAAGTACGAAACCGGCCTGGCCAACGTACAAACGATCGATCCGCTTAATATTGCAAAAGATCTGAACGCCGACGTGCTGCCGCTCCGCCGCAGGATTTCGGAAGAAGCGATCACCGTTCTTCGGAACGATAACCACCTGTTGCCCATGTCTCCCGTTGCGGGCCGGCAGAAAATCGCTGTAGTGGCGGTTGGGGTAGATGGCGGCAACAATACTTTTCTGAACGCCGTGCGCGCACATCGGCCTGATGCCGCCGGATATGTGTTCAGCCCTCGCCAAACCGAAGCGCAGATCGCCGGGATGGTGAAAGTGCTGAAACGGGATTACGACGCGGTAATCGTGGCGCTGCAGAATTACAGCCGCCGCCCCGCCCACAATTACGGCATCACCCGTGCGGAAAGGGCCGTCATAAAACAAATCCAGGAAGAAATGCCCGCCGTGACCGTGACCTTCGGCAATCCTTACGCCATCCGTTACTTCTGCGAAGCGCCGACCATCATCGCCGCATATGAAGACGACAGCATCACGCACCGCGCCGCTGCCGACGTGATTTTCGGCAAGCTGCAACCCAAAGGGAAATTGCCGGTTACCGTTTGCGAGAACTTCCCATTCGGCACCGGCCTTACCAGCCTGGTTCCTGAAACACCGGCCGTTACCGGGGTGCAGACCGTTGAGCCGGAAAGCGTTGGCATGAACAGCGCCATCCTGCAAAGGCTCGACTCGCTGGCTTACGACATGATCGCCCAGGGCGCCGCCCCCGGCTGCCAGATCGTCGCGCTGAAAAACGGCAAAATGGTCTATCATAAAAACTTCGGTTTCTACGATTACAGCCAGCGCGAAAAAGTGACCGACAGCTCGGTGTACGACCTCGCTTCCGTGACGAAAATCTGCGCTACCACTTTGTCTGTCATGAAGTTGTACGACGAAGGCAAGCTCCAGCTCGACGCTACGCTTGGCACCTACCTGCCCTGGGTTCGCGGCACCGACAAAGCGCGCCTTACCATCCGCGACATCCTCCTGCACCAGGCGGGCCTGGTCGCATATATTCCTTTTTACAGGGAAACCCTCATGCCCAACGGCTGGCCGGACACGCTGCTGTTCGCCGCCCACCAGGATTCGATGCACACCGTTCGCGTAGCGGAAAACCTCTACATGCAGGAACGCTACATCGATACCATGTTCCGCCGCATCCTCGACAGCAAAGTGGTACCCCCGGGCCGGCAATACATTTACAGCGACAACGACTTCATTTTCCTCGGCAAGATCGTGGAAGCACTAACCGGCCAAACGCTGGATCATTACGTACGCGAAACATTTTACGAACCCCTCGGCCTGGGAACCACCGGCTTCGAACCGAGAAGCCGCCTGGCGCTCACGCGGCTGGTGCCCACAGAGTTCGAATCCAATTTCAGGGTGCAGTGGATCCGCGGCGATGTGCATGATCCCGGCGCCGCCATGTTCGGCGGGGTTGCCGGCCATGCAGGGCTCTTCTCCAGCGCCGGCGACCTCGGCGTGCTCGTGCAGATGCTCATGAACGGCGGCGCTTACAACGGTGTGCAATACATCCGCCCCGCAACCATCCAGATGTTTACCGGGTACCATTCCGGTATCAGCCGCCGCGGGCTGGGGTGGGACAAACCGGAAAAAGACAATGCGAAAAGGAAAGACCCCTATCCCTGCAAGTCCTGCTCCCCGCAAACGTACGGCCACACCGGGTTCACGGGCACCTGCGTGTGGATCGACCCGCAGTACAACCTGGCGTTCGTGTTCCTGAGCAACAGGGTTTGCCCGAACGGGGGGTCGAACTATAAACTGTCGTCGCTGAAAGTGCGGGAGAACATGATGGAAACCTTGTACCAGGCGATGTTGTAGGATAAACGAATTGAAATAAACAGGGCCCGCCGGATGTGCGGGCCTTTTTGTTTTTGGTGTTAACAAAACAGGCAGCCGGTGAACGGGTCACGGGCTGCCTGTGAGGGATTGCATGGCTGGAAGGCCGGGGGTTATTCGACAGACACGGCGCGGTTCACCATGTACTGCGTTTTGATAACAACGGATTTTTCCAGTTTATTTTTTCCATTTCTGATTTCAAAGGTATAATCGCCGTCTTCCAGCTTTTCGAGGTTGTAACGGCCAACAAACCTGGGTGAAGTCAGATCAAGCGCTTCTTTGTGAAGCGTGTTGTTGTTCGTGTCTTTGATGTAGAGGGTGAGCTTGTCCTGCATGGGGTTATCGATATGCACGAGGAACCTGAGCCCGCGGGCGCCATCCTGTGAGATATCGATTTTGCACCCTCTTTGCGCCATGTAATTGGCGGCTTCAGGAGCTTTTTCAGCGCGGGTTTCGCGTTTGGCCGGTTCTTCGGCCGCATAGGCGAAAGCGCGATCCTGCGCGAATGTTTGCATCGAAATGCCGATTACCAGCAAGGCTGCCGTTAAAAATCGTTTTGGAGCTGCAACAAATGTCTTTTTCATTTCTTCTATGTTTTAATAGTTAACTTCTCTGGATCAGTAAGTGCGTTTGTAATCACGACACAAAGTTCCAGCTGTGTCATTAAGCCAACATTAAGTGGACATTAAGTAAATGTGAGCAGATCGTTGATTTATTGTTATCGATAGTTTTTAGCTCGAACGGAAATCACTGTGCCTGGGGTGTATTCAATCTGTCTGTAAGCTGCTGACGCGCTAAAGTTGTTAATGGATCGTTAATCAGGAAGACGAAAGTACAACTAAACCCTATACAAAATTCAAAACGCCTGAAATATTTTTTGCATGGGATAGCGTATAGAATACACAAACGCCGCCAACCTGGGAAGGCGGCGTTTGTGTGCTATTGTCGGTTGATTTATTAATGAATTGTTATTTGGGATACTTCGGGTTCTGCAGCACATCCTTATTTCTCCTGATTTCCGTCGCCATGATCGGCGCCAGGTAATGCTTTTCGGAGAAGACGCGGTCCTGCCCGCTGTTCACCACTTTGTACGTCCAGGTGAGCGAATTGTCGGGATTAAGCTTACCCATGATGTCGATCGCATTGGCCGGGCCGGAGAAAGCGGTTTCCCCGATCTTCCAGCGGCGCACATCGTGATATCGGTGTTCTTCGAAAGCCAGCTCATAACGGCGTTCATAACGATATGCCTGCCGGAGCGCATCTCCCGTAACGGAATTATCCAAAGCCGGCATGCCGGCGCGGGTGCGGATCTGGTTGATGAGCGGGCGCGCCTTGTCATATTCCCCGAGCTCGATATGCGCTTCCGCCGCATTCAGCAGGATCTCGGCATAACGGAACCAGGGCCAGGCCTGGTCGCCCAGGAAGAATTGCGCATCCAGGTTGATGTCCATGAACTTGCGCAGGTAATACCCCGTGTAGGTGCCGTTCCAGTTTTCGATCGCACTGCTGCGGGTGTCCAACCCGTTTACTACGCTGACAACGCCCTGGTCATTTTTCTTTTCCCATCGCGCAGTCTGGATTTCGCCGACCGGATCGAGGGCGATGGCATCGCTGGGGCGCTTCTTCCACTTCGCGCCATGATAAAGGATAGTAGCATAAAAACGCGGATCGCGGTTGACATAGGGCTTAGCCGCATGTGCGGTATTGGCCCAGCTGAAAGGCGTGCCGTCGTTCATCTGGTAACCGGACACGAAGTTTTCCAGCGGCACGTTTCCGCCCCAGTTGTGATAGCCGTTGGGACCGTTGAATTTATCATGCGAAGTGCCCTGGAACTGTCGGTTGAAGTACCGGGAATAAATGATCTCCGAATTATCCTTGTCCAGGAATACCCGCGTGTAATTGTCCACCGGATTGGATGTGGGCTTATACAGCGTAAACACGTTCGAGTCAATGATGGCCTGCGCGGCTGCGAGCGCCTTTTTGTAACGGTCTTCAGCGCTCACGCCCTCGTACCAGGTAAATGGCTGCTTCTCGATCGGGTCGGTAAACAGCGGGCTGGCGGCAAACAACAGGATCCGTGATTTCAACGCATGTGCGGCATATTTGGTAGCGCGCCCGGGTTGCTCGTGGCGGACCGGCAGGATGCTGATCGCCTTGTCGCAGTCTTCCACGATGAAATCGACGCATTCCTTAAACGATGCGCGCGGGATCAGCATGGCCGCACGGTCTTCCAGGGAGAAAGGCTGCTTTACCAACGGCACCCCGCCCCAGAATTTCACCAGCATATGATAGAAGTAGGCCCGCATGAAGTGCACTTCCCCCGTCAGGCGGTCCTTCTGCGCCTGGTCGGTAAACGGAACCTTGTCTACCATTTCGAAGAAAATATTACAGTTCCGGATCGCGCGGTAATGCTTCTCCCATTCGCCGAACTGCGTGCCGATGGCGCCCAGCGCGTCGGGCGACAGCGCTTCGGTTACCACCGTCTGCGTTTCATAATTGTGAATAAACCGGCTTTCATCCGAAATGGAACTGATCATCACCTCATTAAAGCCATGCCGCATCTGCAGGTACAGGTTGTTGACGTAAGCCACCACCAGCGCGGGGTCTTTCCATACGTCTTCGTCCCGGTAATCGTTCAGCGGCTTCTTATTCAGCAGGTCTTTGTTGCACGCGCCTGACACCAGTAGCATCGCCGCGAGGAACATATATGTAAAGTGTTGGAATAATCTTTTCATGACGCTTGGTTTTTATAAAGTGAGGTTAAGGCCGACGTTGAAGATGCGCGTTTGCGGATAGAACTGGCCGCTGCCGGACGGTGATTCCGGGTCAAAAATCTTCACTTTGTCGAACGTGACGAGGTTCTGGCCGCTCACGTAAATACGCAGATCTTCGATCCCTACGCGTTTGCGGAGGCTTTCGGGGATGGTGTACCCCAGTTCCACCGTCTTCAGCCGCAGGTAATCGGTGTTCCAGAACCAGAAAGTGTTGGCGCGGCTTACCCAGTACTCACGGTCACGGTCGTACGGCCTTGGCATCGTTGCATCGATATTATCCGGCGTCCAGCGGTCGTTGGCGATCTTCATGGGGAAGTTGCCGATCAGCCCGGATTCCGTACGGATGTACTGGCTCGATCCCGTGGCGCCCTGCCAAAGCATGGTAACATCAAAATTGCGGTAGTTGGCCGCGAGGGTAAGGCCGTAGTTCCAGGTGGGGTATTCCGACCGGTCTACCCGGATGCGGTCCAGGTCGGTGATTTCGTTGTCGGGCTTCAGGCCGCCGGTTCCTGCGATGTCTTCGAAAATAATATCGCCTGCCCTGGCGCCGCCCACACGGGGATAGCTTTGCACATGCGCGTCGTCTCGGAAAATACCGATGGCTTTGTAATACAGCGGCGCGCCGATTTGTTTGCCGGTCACCTTCTGCCATTCGGGCGTATTCGGTGCTTCGTCCCAGTTCACGATCTTGTTTTTCGCATGCGAGATATTCGCGATGATCTCGTACGTGAATTTGCGCACGGTGCGCTTGTGCGAAAGGTGGATATCCACGCCTTTATTTTTCACTTCCCCGATGTTTTCGTCCGGCAGCGTCATGCCGGTGTACAGGGGGATGGAAGCCTGGCGGGGCGCGAGGATGTCTTTACGATGTGTGAAGAAGAACTCCGCTTCTACGCCGATCAAACCGTTGAAGAGCTTCGTTTCCAGCGCGATGTCGGTGTTGTTCGAACGCTCCCAGGTGATGAACGGGTTGGGGATGGTGGAAGGGTTGATGGCGCTGTTGGGCGTACCGCCGAAAACAGGGCCGTTCGGGATGATGTTGTAAGTCTGTACATACTGGAAAGCCCTGATCAGGTCGTTCCCCATCTGCCCGTACGACGCCCGGATCTTAAAATAATCCATCGTGGTGCCGAAGGTGGATTTCCAGAAAGGCTCGCTGCTCATCACCCAGCCGGCAGAAACGCCGGGGAAGAAGCCGAACCTGCGCCCTTCAGGGAAGTTCTGCGATCCATCGTACCGCCAGTTGAAATCGAACAGGTATTTCTCGGAGAAGTTGTAGGACAAACGGCCAAAATAATTGAGGCGCGCGTATTCAAAACCGCTGCCACTGTTGTCTTTTTCGTCATTCGAACCGGCGTTGATCTGGTCTACCGAGGTGGACAGGTAATACTTCCGCCGCAGCCAGGCCGCATCGCCTTTCTGCTCACTGCGTTCGATCGCGAAGATCGCGCCTACATTGTGTTTCCCGAATGTCCGGAGGTAGTTGATCTTACCGTTGAGCGTTATATTCTGTCCCTGGTTGAACCACTCGTCCAGCTCGGGTGCCGCCACGCCGCGGTTGGAACCTGAAACCTGGGGCTGGCCGTTGCCGTCGAACCCGTTGAAGGAATACAGGGTCCAGGGTTTGATGAAGCGTTTGTTGAAATTGAAGTTCTGGTCGAGCGCGAAGTTGGCGTCGAGGAAGAGGCCTTCCACCTGCGGGATGTACAGGATCGCGCCGAGGTTGGAGTTGATGACGTAGGTTTTGTCGCGCTGGTAACCGATCTGGTTGGTACTGGTTACCACGGGATTGTCGCCGTATTCGATATCCGGCCCGGGAAGCCCGTTCGGCCAGATGGCGGCTTCGGTGGGGCGGCCGCGGAGCAGCGCGCGGAAGATGGAACCGGCGCTCCTGGGCGGGAAATTCCTGTCTTCCAGCCGGCCCGCCACATCGAGGCGAACGGTGAAATACTTGTTGACGTTGGCGTCCAGGTTGATGCGGACGTTATGCTGCCGGTATTTGGTGGCGCTTTCCTTGAAAATACCATCCTGGAAAAGCGTCCCCAGCGAAAGGAAGTAAATGAATTTGTCGGACCCGCCGCGCAGCGAGAGGTCGTGACGGTTCTGGCTGCTGAGGGGCTTCACCACCGCGTCCACCCAATCGGTGTTGGGGTGCGTCCAGGGATCGGAGCCGGAAGCGAACTTCTGAATGTCTTCGTCTGTAAATGGCGCCGCCGCACCGGAATTGACGTTGATTTCGTTCACGATTTTGGCATACGTGGGCGCGTCCGCCATCTCGGGGATACGCGTGGGCTGCGTGAAAGCCTGGTTGAAGCTGTAGCTCAGCGATGGCTTGCCCGATTTACCGCGTTTGGTAGTGATGAGGATAACGCCGTTGGCCGCGCGGGAGCCGAAAATCGCGGCCGATGCGTCTTTCAACACCGAAATATTCTCGATGTCGTTAGGATTCAGCCGCTGGAACCCGTCGCGCGGGATGCCATCGATCACCACAAGCGGATCGGAGTTGTTGAAAGTGGACCGGCCGCGGATGAGGATCCGGGAACCGTCGTAACCGGGCTCGCCGCTGTTGTTGAGGGCCATCAGCCCGGAAACGCGGCCCACCAATGCGTTGGAAACGTTCACTGTTGGCGCTTGCTTGATTTCGTCCCCTTTTACAGTGCTCACCGATCCGGTTTTGGTAACCTTCTTGGTGGTGCCATATCCCGTTACCACGTACTCGTCGAGCTGGCTCTCGGTCTCTTTGAGCGTGATGGTGACGGTGCTGGCGCCCTGTACGGGGAACTCCTGGCTTTCGTACCCGATGAATTGCAGTACCAGCACGGCATTGGGCTCCACGCCGGGCAGCGTGAAATTCCCTTTTTCATCCGTAACCGTGCCTTTGGTCGTTCCCTTCACCACAACCGTCACGCCGGGCAACGACACGTTCTTCGCGTCCCTGACTTTGCCTCTGACCGTGAGCTGCTGGGTAGATTGGGATGTGGATTGAGCGTGGGAGACGGGCATGTCTCCTGAAAAGACGGCGAGCACAGCCATGAGCATGGCTCCGCCATAACGTGGAATTCTTCGCATAACTGTAACGTGTTAGGTTTGGGTCAAAAAAATAGTAACTGGTCTGGTGACGATTCAGACACTCGATTCAGATTTTTGATTCAAATTTTCGATTCAGATTTTTGATTCAGCAATAAAGGTTTTCAAATACACGGATTTTCAAACAACACGGTTTTTCAAGATTCAGATATATAACTCGATTCAGACAGATCGTTAAGTTATCAAGTTTTTCTTTAAATATTTTCTAAATAAGTGTAATTCATACATAATAAACTTTAGAAAATATCCGGTAACTTAGTACTGTTACTGCATATTCATGAAAGTGAGACTATTACTGGCCGTGGCAGCATTGGCCTTCGTGTCCTGCAAAAAGGAAAAAAGCCAGGAAGACCCGTTTAAGGGTCAAACCTGCGATTATGCGCCCTATTCCGACGGCGCCACGTTTTCCTATAATATGGTCGATGGAACCAGCGATACGCTCCGGTTTTCCCTCAAAGCCACCGGCGATTCCACGCTGAACGGCGAAGTCTGGCGCGTATTGGAGGATATGGACGATGGAACAAAAGGCCTTTTCCGTTGCGGCAACGGGATGTATGAACAGTTTGCGGACTTCTCCGGCATCCCCGGCGCGCCTGCCGATCCGGTCCGCAGCGTTTACCTGCGCGAAAACGTCAACCTCGGCGGCTCCTGGACGGAAATGATGCTGATCGATATACCGATGGCCGGTTCTGTCAATGCCACCATTACACATACCATTATGCAGAAAGGGACGGCGAAGGAAGTGGCCGGGCAACGGTTCGAAAGCGTGATCGGCGTCCGGACGGAAGTTTCCGTGCCGCCGCTGGTGCCCGCGCAAACAGTGCTCACCAGCTTTTACGCTAAAGGCGTGGGGCTGATCGAGGCAGATACCGAGACTGATACGACCTACATCGTTTCCTACAATATTCCCTGATAATCCATTTATTTTTCACCATCCTTCCAGGCCCAGAGGTACCGGCATGCGTGCGTGCGGTAGGGCGCCCATTTGGCGGACAGTTCCAGCAGCCGGAGGCGGTGCTGTTTCTTGTCGGCGGGGTCCAGCTTGTAAAGCAGCGTCATCGCCTGTTGGATGCCGAGGTCGTCGGGGGAGAAAATATCTTCGCGGCCGAGGTAAAACATCAGCAGCATTTCGACCGTCCACCTGCCCACGCCTTTGATGCGGGTGAGGTATCCGATCGCTTCTTCGTCCGACATTTTGCGGAGGCGCGCGTCGGTGAGTTTTTCTTCGATCACGAAGCGGGCCACGTTATGGACGTATGAAACTTTCGCGTTGGAAAGCCCGATGGCGCGGAGGGTTTCGGGCGGCGTGTCAAGAATCTGTTGAGGTTTGGGTTCCCTGCCGCCGTAGAGCGCCAGGAACCTGCCGTAGATCACCTCCGCCACGCGGGTGGAAAGCTGCTGGCTCATGATGGAACCGATCAGCTTCAGCGCGATGTTTTTCCGCACCGGCAGCACGGCCAGCGGGGCGGAGACGATCTTTTGCAGTTTTTTATCCTTACGAAGATGCTGGATGTAAACTTCGTGCGGTGTCATATCAAGTCATTAATCGATGGCGTACGACACGGTCCCGTCTTTCTCGTCTTTCAGCTGTATGCCGATAGCCTGCAGCTGGTTGCGGATTTTGTCGGAAGTCGCGTAATCTTTCCTGCCTTTGGCTTCTTTCCGGATATCGATCAGGAGCTGCAGCACGCCGTCGAGCTTGCCGGTATCGGCGGTTTCTTCGGAGCGCATCCCCAGGATATCGACCAGGTACGTCTGCCAGGTGGTTTTGAGCAGGGCGAAAGTGGATTCGCTGATCTCGTGCATCTTCACCTGTCCGCCGCGGAGCGAATTGATTATGGGCGCCAGCTCGAAGAGGTTGGCGAGCACGCGGGCGGTGCTGATGTCGTCGTTCATGGCGGTGGCGCAATCGTCGCAGAAGGCGCGCACCTGCTTGTCGAGCTCTTCGTTGATGGGCGCTCCGTTGCCGGTGTATGCCAGTTTCTGGAGCGTTTCGAAAGCGGCCCAGAGGCGCGCGAGCCCTTTTTCCGCGGCCTGCAGCGCTTCGTTGGAGAAGTCGAGCGTGGAGCGGTAATGGGTCTGCAGGATGAAGAAACGGATGGTCATGGGGCTGTAGCCTTGTTCCAGCAGCGGGTGCGTGCCGGCGAAGAGGTCCGTCAGGCGGATCACGTTGCCGTAGCTTTTCCCCATCTTCTTTCCGTTGATGGTGATCATGTTGTTATGCACCCAGTAACGGGCCATCATATCGCCGTGCGCTACGGTGCTTTGGGCGATTTCGCATTCGTGGTGGGGGAACTGGAGGTCCATGCCGCCGCCGTGAATGTCGAACTGCGTGCCCAGGTACTTTTTGCTCATGGCCGAGCACTCGATATGCCATCCGGGGAAGCCGTCGCCCCAGGGGCTTGGCCAGCGCATGAGGTGCTCGGGCGGCGCTTTTTTCCACAGCGCGAAGTCGACCTTGTTCCGCTTCTCGTCCTGGTTGTCGAGCTCGCGGGTGGTCTCCAGCTGGTCTTCGATGACGCGGCCGCTGAGGATGCCGTAATGGTGCTGTTCGGAATATTTCTTCACGTCGAAGTACACCGATCCGTTGGCTTCGTAAGCGAAGCCGTCGGCGATGATCTTCTTGATCATTTCGATCTGTTCCACGATATGGCCGGTGGCCGTGGGCTCGATGCTGGGCGGAAGGTTGTTGAGGCGTTCCATCGCCCAATGGAAGATATTGGTATATTTCTGCACCAGTTCCATGGGCTCCAGCTTCTCCAGCAGCGCGCCTTTAGCGATCTTGTCTTCCGCATCCCTTCCTTCTTCCTCAAAATGCCCGGCATCGGTGATATTGCGGACATACCGCACTTTGTAGCCGAGATGGATCAGGTACCGCTGCAACACGTCGAACGTGATGTACGGGCGCGCATGGCCAAGGTGAGACTCCCCCGAAACGGTGGGCCCGCACACATACATGCCCACGTGACCGGGGTACAAGGGTGTGAAAACTTCTTTTTGTCGGCTTAGGGTATTGTGTAGTTTAAGCTGTTCTGACATATCAAAAGGTTCGAGGGGCGAATTTCGTATTTTATCACCCTAATTTCGAATTTTTTAGCCAAAAGGCGCCGACAAACTTATGAATCCTATTCATCCTCCCCGAGCCGCAGGTTGGTGATCACGGGGTAATGATCGCTGAGGTCGGTTTGGATGGTTCGGAAGCCGTGGATGTAAAAAGCGGGGTCTGCAAAGATGTAATCGATCCTAAGCGTGGGCGAGATGCCGGAGAAAGTTCTGCCGACACCGCTGCCTTTCTGCAGGAAAGCGTCGTTCAGGTTGCCGCGGATGGTGTAATAGGTATAACTGGCCGGGGTGTCGTTGAAATCGCCGCAAACCACCACCGGGTGCGGGCTGGTCCGGATGAAACCGGCTACGATATTGGCCTGGCGGCTCCGGCGGATATAAGCGTCCCGCATTTTGTTCATGATGCCGCGCGTGGCCACGAGCCCCGTGTCTTTCTGGGCCTTCACCTTGTTGATCGACTGGTAATCTTCCTTGTTGAAACGGAAGGATTCCAGGTGCATGTTCACGATGCGGATGGTATCTTCTCCTTTCAGGATATCGGCGTAAATGAGGCTTTCGCCCAGCGGGCCGCTGGACAATTTAACCTTGTCTGACCGGATGATGGGGAATTTCGAGAAGATGATGGACCCCCAGTGCTGGGTGCCGTTCCGGTTGAAATCGCTCGAAAAAAAACGGTGCGGCATATCCAGCTCCCGCGAAATATCCTCCCGGTTATTGAAATCGTTCTTCTTTTCCGAAGTATAAAAATCCTGCAGGCAGAGCACATCCGGCTCAAACCGTTCTATCAGCCTGAAAATGGAATCCCGCACGGGCTTGCTGTTCTTTTGGCTGTACAACCCGAACAAAGCCACGTTGAAACTCATCACGTTAAAGCTCCCGTCCGGCCGGTCGGCCGTATCCCAGTTCTGCGGCCAGCGCAGCGCCACGAAGGATGAAACCGATTTCCAGCCGAGCAGCATGGCCACCAGTGGGATGAGCGCATACCGCGCGTGGAAAATCAGCCAGAATACGAGGAACAATACGAGGATACCCAGCAGGAAGGGGAAACCCAGCGTGAGGAAACTGATCGGCCAAAACCTTTCCGGGGAAATAAAAGGGACCAGGCAGGCAAGCAGAAAAAACACCACAACAAGGATATTCACCGTCAGGAAAAATCCTTTTGTAAAAAGTCGTAAAAATTTCAACAGGTCAAATGTTTGGCTGCTATAAATTTAAGTCATTAATTGACAATACGTTAATAATTGTAAAGTCGGGTTGTGGAACAGCCGGTTTCGTATGTGAAAACTCTTTATTGTGTGACAAACGCAGCTACCGGCGAAGAGATAAACGCGTCATGAGCGGAAAATGTTGCAGTTCTTTCGAGCGGTAAACATTCACCGATTCCACCTGGAAGCTTTTATCGGGCAGGATGTAATCGATCCGCAGGGTGGGGGAAATGGCTGAAAACGTTCTGCCCAGGCCGAAGCCCCTTTGCAGCCAGGCGTCCTGCAGGCGGCTGCCGCGGACGGTGCGGTAGGTGTAGGAAAGGGGCACGTCGTTGAAATCGCCCGCCACGATTACGGGGTATCTCGATTTATTCACTTCCTCCTTCATCACATCCGCCTGCCAGGCGATCAGTTTTTTGGTCTTACGGCGCCCGACGTAGGGAAGGAGCGCCCTGCTCAGGTTGTAGAGCTCGTTGGAAAGCTGGTACGACGCGAAGTGGGCCACCAGCAGCGTGGTTGTGTCGCCGTGCACGTTGAGGCGCAGGCGGAGGAGGTCTTCGTTACGGTTGTAACCGCCTTTGAAATCTATGCTGGCCGTGTCGAGGATCGGAAACCGGGAAAAAACGACGGTGCCGTAGAACCAGGTTTTCCAGTTGATGTAATGCGGGACGAAGTAGTGGTAAGGATACCGGCCCCTGGCCGCGATGGTATCGAGGTGATGAGTGAGGTCGGGGGCGGTATTGGTGTAAAATTCCTGGATGCAGAGGATGTCTGGCGAGGTTTCGGCGAGTACGGTATGGATGCGTTTTACGACCGATGTATCGGTTTTGTAGAATAGGAGCCCCATGCTGCTGGAGTTGAACGTCATGATGCTGAACGACTTATCGCCGGGTTCCACATCACCGCGGATTCCGCCTACTGCGACGTAGGGGATCAGCCCGCGGAGAGAAAGGAGGATCGCCACCAGGGGAACTTTCCATTCTTTCCTTTTCGCTGCCAGCCAACCGCCGAGCGCCAGGATGCATATAACCAGGAAAACGGGGTACATAGTGCCGGCGAAGCCTATCGGCAGGTAATCTACCGGTCTGAAAAGGGGCAGCCAGGCGGAGGCAACGAGCAAACCTGCAAAAATGAATGTTCCGATGCGAAGGAGGCGAAGCAGCAATGATTTCATGACGGGTAACGGGGTATGGGATTGTTTCCATACTAAGATACGTCAGCCGCAGGGGAATTTCCGTAAAATCTGTGTTATTCTTCTTCTCGGCTGGCGCGGATGAGGATTTCGCGGTCTTCCGGGGAGAGGCTTTCCATGCCCTGGTCGTTGATTTTGTCGAGGATTTCGTTGACGCGGTGCTCCGGCACATGGCCCACTTTTACGAAGGGCATGGGATTGCGGGAGGGCGGCTCGGGGAAAGTAGCGGCCTCCGCACTAGCCTTGCGGCTCAACTTTTTTTTTGGATCGAAGTAATGGGTGATGTTGTAGAAGACATCAAAAGCTTTATCGCCGAAGCGGCTGCCGTTTTTAAACGCGATCGCCAGCAAAGCGCCTGCAATGGCGCCTCCGGCCATGAACGCCAGGTGGCTGATACTGCCGTCGCCCACGGAAACGGAAGCGAGGTGCAGCAGGAGGAAGATGCCGAAGAAAATCCACACCGGCACGCCTCCGCGCCAGAGCTGTGGAAACACGCGGAGCCCCGGCGAAAGGAACGTAACGCCCGCCGCCATAGCCATCACGGCGGCATGTGCGCCCATAATCCCGGTGCCCGCCGTCACCGGTGGAAATACGCCGGGCAACAGGTTGACTGCGGCCATATAAGTAGCATATCCGGCGAAGCTGCCCAGCACATACACCACGGGGATCTGCTTGTAACCCGCGCGCTGCTGGAGAATGGTGCCGAACACGAAAAGCCAGACCATATTGCTGAAAATATCCCAGAAATCCATGTGCGCGAACATCGCGGTGAGCAGTGTCCAGGGTTTGGAGAGAAGGGTGGAAGGCGTGGCCGAAACGATCGTGTTGGACAGGATGTCGCGCACGAAAGCGGGTTCGCCGTACTCTTCCATGAGATAGATGATCTTGATGAAGTACAGGAGAATGAAAACGGTAATGTTCACTAGCAGAAGCTGGGTTACCATGTTTTTTTCTTCGCCCAGGGACAGTCCCGGGGTCCGCTCTTTTTCTGCTACTTCCATGGCGCTGGTGTTTGTATGCAAAAATACGATTTTAAAAGGTCAATAACTGCGGGGGCTGCTTCTTTCCCGCCATATCTTCAACAGGATATAAGCGAAAAGCGCGCCGCCCAGGTGCGCGAAATGCGCTACGTTGTCGCCCGCCTGGTTCTTGAATCCGACATACAATTCCCATAAAATATACCCGCCGATGAAATATTTTACTTTGATCGGGAAGGGGATGGGGATGATGAACAGATATTGGTTGGGGTACAAATACCCAAATGCGAGCAATACTCCAAAAACCGCACCGGAAGCCCCTACCGTCGGAACATTTCTGTATTGTTCCACAAAAACGGAGACGAAATGCCGGGCCTGCCATACCATCTGGTCGGAGTCCGGCGGCAATTGCGACCACGCTTCCACGTAGCTCTGCATCTGGTCCAGGTTGTATTTGCTGACGATCACCCGGAAATTATCGAGCGTGGGCTGGTCATAAAATTGCTGGGCCAGGTTGGTCAGCTGCATATTTTCGTAGGTGAGCACGGCTTCGTGGCAAAACGCCGCGCCGAGCCCGCAGATCAGGTAGAAATTGAGGAATCGCTTTGGCCCCCAGCGGTTTTCGAGGGTGGAACCGAACATCCACAGAGCAAACATGTTTGAGAAAACATGCAGGAAATTGCTTTCGTCATGCAGGAACAGGTGGGTGATGAACTGGTGCGGCCTGAAATGCTCGGAGCCCCAGTACCGCAGCCCGAGAAAATCGCTCAGGCTGAAGCCGTACATGCTTTGCAAAGCCACCTGTGCCAGCCAGACTACGACGTTAATGATTAACAAATACTTGATGACCAGGGGTAATACCTGGAATCTTCCGGGTCTAAACTCGCTCATGACCGATACTTGTTCGTGATGGTTACTGTCAATCTCATTTCCACACTTCTATCTGCAATAATTAATATTTGCGCTGCAACAGCACTACGTTCTCGATATGGTGGGTGTGGGGGAACATGTCCACCGGCCTCACCCTTTCGATCGTGTATTTTTCGCTCAGCAATGCGAGGTCGCGCGCCTGCGTGGCGGGGTTGCAGGATACGTACACGATGCGGGGCGCCGCCACTTCCAGCAGTTTGGCCGTCAGTTTTTCGTGCATGCCCGCGCGCGGAGGGTCGGTGATAATGACGTCCGGCGCGCCGTGGGCGGCGAAAAATGCATCATCCGCAATATCGATCACATCTCCCGCGAAAAATTCCGCGTTGGCAACGCCGTTGGCGGCCGCATTCTCGCGCGCATCGCTGATCGCTTCGGGAATCAGTTCGATCCCCACCACTTTCTTCGCCTGCCGCGACACGAAAATCCCGATGCTGCCTGTTCCGCAGTACAAATCGTACACCGTTTCGTTGCCGGTAAGCCCGGCAAATTCTCGGGTTACTTTATATAAGGCCTCGCCCTGGTAGGTGTTGGTCTGGAAAAACGACTTGGGCCCGATCTTGAACGTAAAGTCTTCCAGCTTCTCTTCTACATAACCCTTGCCAAACCAGATTTTCGGCTCGAGGTCAAAGATAGTGTCGTTCTTTTTCGGGTTGATGGTATAAAGCAGGGTGCTGATGGCCGGAACCTGCTCGCGCAAGTGGTCGAGGAGGCCTTTCAGGGCTTCGTCCTCATGGTGCACCACGAGATTGGCCATCACTTCACCGGTGGAGCAGATGCGCAGCACGAGGTTGCGCAGCCAGCCCTGTTGCTGGCGGATATCATAATAAGACAGGCCATGCTTTTCGGCATAGTCCCGGATGGTATTTTTGATTTGGTTGGCCGGCTCCTCCATGAGGTGGCAGGTGTTGATATCCAGCACTTTGTCGAAAAGGCGCGGGATGTGGAAGCCTAGGGCGTTGCGGCGGGGAATTTCTTCCCCTTTGGCCGGCATTTCCGCGTCGGTCAGGTATGCTTTATTGGAAAAAGTGAATTCCAGCTTGTTGCGGTAACGGCGGGTATGCTCCGCGCCGAGAATGGGTTCCAGGGGCGGGAAGCTGAGGTGGCCGATCCGGCGGAGATGGTCTTCTACCTGCTGTTGCTTGTAGGCCATTTGTTGTTCGTAAGGCAGCATCTGCCATTTACAACCTCCGCAAAGGCCGAAATGTTCGCAGAAGGGCTCCGTCCGCTGAGGGGAATAGCTGCGGATGTTCGTGGCCTTGCCTTCGGCCCAGTCCTTTTTGTTCTTCGACAGGCGAACATCCACCACATCGCCGGGCACCACGCCGCCTTCAATGAATACGACCTTGCCATCGACCCGCGCAAGCGCTTTGCCTTCCGCGGCATAGCCGGTTACGGGCACATTTTCAAGTACTACATTTTTTTTCCTCACGGGTGCAAAGGTAGGACGGTTTTATTTACTTTTATTGTTCCTATGCAAAAACTGCTTTCTCTCCTGCTTGGCTGCCTTTGCAGCGTTTCGTCCCTAAACGCGCAGGGTTACCAGATTTCCGTGACGCTCCGGAACGTGCAATCCGGCACGCTTTATCTCGGTCATTACATGGGTAAAACCACGTATGTGATGGATTCCGCACAGATCAACGCCCAGGGTATGGCAGTGCTGAAAGGCACGGAAACGCTTCCCGGCGGTATTTACCTGATCGTATTGCCCGGAAAGCAGCAGTATTTCGAGATCCTGCTCGACAAGCAGCAGCGCTTCGCCATCCAGGCCGATCCGGCGGACCTGACGGGGGCCACTTTTACGGGGAGCCCCGACAATACGCTCTTCAGCGACTACAACGCCTTCATCCGCGAAAATACCCGCGACCTCCAGGCCAGATCAGCCGCCGCCCGCACCGCCGCGGACTCCGCCGCCCTCCGGCCCCTGTCCGAAGCCTTCGGCAAAAAACTGAACGAATACCGCGCGGACGTCATCACCCGTCACCCCGCATCCCTCCTCGCCAGCCTTTTCAAAGCCATGAAGGAACCGAAGGTCCAGGCGATCCCCACGGGCCCCGACGGCAAACCCGATTCCACCTATCCATACCGATATTATAAAGCGCATTACTGGGACGATTTCAACCTGGCCGACGGCCGCCTGGTGCGCACGCCCATCCTCGAAGCCCGCCTCGAGCGCTATTTCAAGCAACTGGTGGCGCCGCTGCCGGATTCTATAATTGTAGAAGCAGACCAGGTGCTCGCCAAAACGAAAAAGGACAAGGAATCTTTCAAGTTCGTTCTCTGGTGGCTCACGCATACTTACGAAACTTCGCCCGTGATGGGGATGGACGCCGTGTTCGTGCACCTGGTAGAGAAATACTACGTAACCGGAGACGCTTACTGGATCACGCCGGAATATAAGGAGAAGATCATCAGCCGCGCCTATACGATCGCGCCGAATCTCATCGGGCAGCAGGCCGCGCCGCTGGAACTGAAAGATACCTCCGCCCGCAACGCTTCGCTGTACAGCATCAAATCCAAATATACCGTCGTCGTTTTTTGGGACCCCACCTGCGGGCACTGCGTTACGGAAGTGCCGAAACTCGACTCCGCCTGGAAGGCCAGCTGGAAAAATAAAGGCGTTACCATGCTGGGGGTACGCACCGACGGAACCCGGGAAGAATGGATCAAATTCATCCGCGACCACAAAATGTCCGGCTGGATCCATGCCTGGGACCCCGGGTACACGACCAACTACCGTAAAACCTACGACGTATATGCAACACCCGTCGTATATCTCCTCGACGAGCGGAAAAAAATCCTGGCCAAACGCCTCGGCGTAACCCAATTAGATGAATTCCTGCAACGGGAAGAATCTGGGCTTAACCGAAAATAGGCGCGTGTAATAGGTTGTGCGTCAGGTCATTAAAACGACTTTACTTTGCTTTGGCACGTTCTTTGGAATTCACCAGTCATCACCAAAACTTTAGGTTATGACGAAAAAGATGATGTTAACTTGTGTGGCGATCGGCATGTCGGTTGCTGCAATGGCCCAGGTCAGAGTAGGTGTAAAGGGCGGTTGGAACGTGGCCAACATTTCCGACGCCAACAGCGGCTCCGTCGACAAAGGCCGCTCTTATAATTCTTTCCACATCGGCGCCATCGCGGACATTCCGCTTTCTCCCATTCTCGCACTGCAACCCGGCGTATTTTACTCGGGTAAAGGTACCAAGATCGAAAGGGGAGAAGAGGGCAGCCTGGCCTACTTCAAAACGACCACCAATCCCAGCTACATAGAAATCCCGGTAAACTTCGTGGGTAAAATCCCCGTTGGCCAGGATACCCGCATCTTCCTGGGCGCCGGTCCTTACGCGGCATTCGGCGTGGGTGGCAAGAACAAGTATGAGTCTACCGTTGCAGGTGTGAAAACCACTGGCGAAAGCAATATCAAGTGGGACGACGACACCCCGTTCAACGACGGCGACCCCAACCAGGGTTATGACAAGTACAAAAGATTCGATTACGGCGGTAACCTCCTGGCAGGTGTAGAATTCGGGAACTTCCTCGTGTCTGCACAGTACGGGCTTGGGTTTGGTAAAATCCTTTCCGGGACCGACAACAGTTCCGACGATAAAGGAAAGAACCGTGTCTGGAGCTTTTCTGTAGGTTACCTGCTGGGCCGGAGCAAATAAACAATTTCAACCCTACGGCAGTTTATAGTTAATGCTTTTCATCCGTAAGCAACATTTTCCTAAAACAACAAAAACATAACATGAAAAAAGTTCTCTTGTCCGTTGCAGCCATGCTGATGGCAGGCGCCACATTCGCCCAGGTACAATTCGGCGTGGTGGCAGGACCGCAATTCTCCAGCCAGACGTATAAAATTAACGGCAACAAGGAGACCAGCGACTTATTAACGGGCCTGCGTGCAGGTGTTACCGTGGATCTTCCGCTGGCAGACGAGTTCTTTATCCAGCCCAGCCTGCTGTATTCCGGCAAAGGCGGCAAGGAGTCAAACGGCAATCTTGAAGGAAAGATGCGCATCCATTACCTGGAGCTTCCGGTAAACTTTATGTTCAAACCTGAAGTTGGTGCCGGTAACCTTTACCTTGGTGCGGGACCGTACCTGGCCATGGGCCTGGGTGGCAAGATCGAAGGGCAGGCCTGGGGCATCACGGGCAGCCGTGATATCGACTGGGACAATGACATCAAGCGTTTCGACGCCGGCGCCAATCTCCAGTTTGGTTACGAGTTGCCGCAGGGCCTGAACTTCGGGCTGTATGCGGATCTTGGCCTCGTGAACATCAGTCAGAATGGCAACAGCGACAATTCCCGCCGCAACACTTCTTTTGGTGTAACGCTGGGTTATAAATTCGCTGGCCGCTAACGGCCGTTTCATCGCAACCCCGCATATAAAAAGGGTCAGATGTGGACATCTTCATACCTGACCCTTTCTTTTGATTATCAATTGATAAGATTGTCGAGTACGGTTAACCCTCAAAAAATGCCGATTTAAGTTAACAATTGGTTATTACAGATGTTTATACAATGTGACTCAATCTTCTTTGTATTACTTTCGCGCCTCGATACAAAGGACAGAGAGACGAATTTAGGACCCCTAACCGAATAGACCTCCAATATATTTCGATTATGCCAGCCCGTAGGATTCGTCGGCCCTAAAAAACCATTGACTATGAAAAAAGCTTTACTCGTGTGTATGCTATTGTACACGGCCCCGGGAGTATTTGGACAAGTGAGTGTAGGAGTACGGGGAGGTTTTAACGCATCTAATATTGAATTCGGCGGCGGAGCCGGAGAAACGATCGGAACAGGTTACATGAAACCGTTGTATGGTTGGCATGCAGACCTGATGTTCAACATTCCGTTGGTCAACCGGTTGTATTTGCAGCCTTATATCCGTTATATCCGCAAAGGCGCCACCATCCGCGACCAGCCCTGGCTGAAGCCGGAGATACCCGGGCAGTCGGTATCCTGGGGGAGCAGCATGGAGCTGGATTACCTGGAGCTGCCGTTCAACGTGGTTTATAAATTACCGGTGGCCCGCGGGTACCTGGTGGGTGGTGTTGGGCCGTACGTGGGGTATGGGCTGAAGGGGAATTATAATTACAGGGTGTTGCGCGACGGTGAGGAAATAGGGCGCGAAGCGCGGAAGGTCCGGTTTTCGGAAAGCGGGGGCGATGCTTCCACGATCCGGATGCATCCCTGGGAAGTGGGGGCGCATTTGTCCATCGGATATGAATTCTTCAGCAGTTTCACGATCGCGGCCAATTGCAATATCGGCCTCACCGATATCGACCGGGGCAACGAGGCGCGCAGCCGCAACCAGTACCTTGGCCTGAGCCTGGGATTCCTGTTCAACAGGGAAGATTATTAATATAGCTTTTGGGACTTGATATAGAAAGAAGGGACCTCCGCGCGGGAGGTCCCTTCTTTTTTATTTTATCCCCGGGTAGGGGTAAGGCGAACGGCAGGCGTCATAATACCAGCAATACATCACCAATAAGTTTTCTAAACAAAGGTGTGACAGTTATAGGGAAACACAGCCATTGCGTATCCACGCAATGGTTTTTCCGTTTTTAGAGGATGGAAGACACCACCTGCTGCACCACTTTAGGCTTGCCGAGCGTATAATAATGCAGTACGGGAATGCCGGCGGCCTTCAGTTCTTTCGACTGCTGGATGAGCCATTCGGTGCCCACCAGTTCCACATCCTTGTCTGTTTTGCATTTGAGCACCTCGTTGGCGAACTCGTCGGGCATGTCTACATGGAAAATGCGCGGCAGTACGGTCAGCTGCTTTTTGGAGGTGAGGGGCTTGAGGCCGGGGATGATGGGTACGGTGATCCCGTTTTCACGGCATTTGGCCACGAAATCGAAGAATTTTTTATTGTCGAAGAACATCTGGGTCACGATGTAATCGGCCCCGCCGTCTACTTTTTTCTTCAGGTAGTTCATGTCGGTCTGCAGGTTGGGGGCTTCGAAATGCTTTTCGGGATATCCGGCCACGCCGATGCAGAATTTGGTTTTGATGCCGCCCTGGAGGTCTTCTTCGAGGTACATGCCGTTGTTCATGTTCACGACCTGCTGGAGGAGCTCGGTGGCGTAGCGGTGGCCGTTGGGGTGGGCTTCGAAGAAGGTTTCGTTCTTGGGAGCGTCTCCGCGCAGTACCAGCACGTTGTCGATGCCGAGGAAGTTCAGGTCGATGAGGGCGTTTTCGGTTTCTTCTTTGGAGAAGCCGCCGCAGATGAGGTGGGGCACCGCGTCGACCTTGTAATGGTTCATGATGGCGGCGCAGATGCCCACAGTGCCGGGGCGCTTGCGGATCTCCACCTTGTCGAACGAACCGTCGGCCCGCTTCTTGAACATATGCTCGCTGCGATGGTAGGTCACATTAATATATGCCGGGTTGAACTCCATCAGCGGGTCCAGGTGTTCCCAGATGGAATCAATGCTTTTCCCTTTGAGCGGCGGCAGGATTTCGAAAGAGATCAGGGTGTCTTTCGCCTGGGCGATATGTTCGGTGACTTTCATGATGATAGCGCTTTCTGTAAAAGCCCCGCAAAAATAATATATCCCCCAATAATTAACTAATAGCCAATAAATGGTTAAAATACTTCATCTATAGCCTAAAACCGTTGTCCATTCGCCGATTTTATTATTTTTGCCCAGATTCTAACTATGGCATTAAGGATACATACGCAGCAATTGGTGAAGCGCTACCGGACGAGAACGGTAGTGAACCACGTTTCGGTGGAGGTGACGCAGGGCGAGATCGTAGGGCTGCTGGGCCCCAACGGCGCTGGTAAGACCACTACTTTTTATATGGTAGTGGGGCTGATCAAGCCGGATGAGGGGGAAGTGTTCCTCAACGACATCAATATTACCAAACTGCCCATGTACAAAAGAGCGCAGATGGGTATTGGCTACCTTCCCCAGGAAGCCAGCGTATTCCGTAAACTCAGCGTGGAAGACAATATCGCCGCCGTGCTGGAAATGACGAAGCTGACAAAGGCGGAGCAGAAAGACAAGCTCGAAAGCCTGCTCAGCGAATTCCGCCTGCAGCACGTGAGGAAAAGTCCGGGCGACGTCCTCTCCGGCGGGGAGCGCCGGCGTACCGAGATTGCGCGCGCCCTGGCCGTGGACCCCAAGTTCATCCTGCTCGACGAGCCCTTCGCCGGCATCGATCCCATCGCCGTGGAAGACATCCAGGGCATCGTAGCCAAACTCAAATACCGCAATATCGGCATCCTCATTACCGACCACAACGTACAGGAGACCCTTTCCATCACCGACCGCGCCTATCTGCTCTTCGAAGGCAAGATCCTCAAAGCCGGGTCCGCCGAAGAACTCGCGGAAGATGAACAGGTGAGAAAAGTGTATCTTGGCCAGAATTTCGTGCTCAGAAGGAAAGATTACCTCGACGAAGCCGCAAAACAAGTAGAATAACCTATCACAAAACCCTGCTATAAACCGGTATGAAGATATTAAGTCCAGCGCTGTCGCAATTGGCCAGACTACGGATGGGGCGCATAGAGCACTTTATGCAGTACCCCCTGCAGGTTCAGCAGCAGGTTTTCCAGAACCTCCTGAGCGCCGCGCAGTACACCGAGTTCGGCAAGCAGTACGGATTCTCCAAAATATATAAGATCGACGAATTCAAGCAAAGGGTGCCCGTGCACACTTACGAAACCATGAAGCCCTATATCCAGCGCGTTATGGAAGGCGAGCAGAACGTCATCTGGAACACTCCTATCAAATGGTTCGCGAAATCCTCCGGAACCACGGCCGACAAAAGCAAGTTCATTCCCGTATCCGTCGAAAGCCTCGACGAATGCCACTACCGCGCCGGCCGCGACGTGTTTTCCCTGTATTATAACAACTTCCCCGACGCCGACGTGCTCACCGGCAAGTCGCTCGTTATCGGCGGAAGCCACCAGGTCAACAAACTTTCCCCTGATTCCGACAGCTATTACGGCGACCTGAGCGCCGTGATGCTCCAGAATATGCCGTTTTACGGCAACCTCCTCCGCACGCCCGACCTCTCCATCGCGCTGATGGATGAATGGGAAGAAAAGATCGAGCGGATGGCCCAGGCCGTTATCCATGAAAATGTGACCTCCATCGCCGGGGTCCCCACCTGGACGATCGTCCTCATCAAGCGCATCTTCGAGCTCACAGGCACCGACAACCTGGCCGACGTCTGGCCGAACCTGGAGGTATACATGCATGGTGGCGTGAGCTTCACGCCCTACCGCGAACAGTTCAAGAAGCTGATCCGCAAGCCCGACATGAACTACCTGGAATCCTACAACGCTTCCGAAGGCTTCTTCGCCGCGCAGGACGTGATCGGGGAAGAAGGGTTGCTGCTGTTCCTGCAGCATGGTATTTTTTATGAATTCATGCCGATGGAAGAGCTGGGGAAAGAGTTCCCGCGGACGCTGCAGCTGCACGAAGTGGAGCTGGGCAGGAATTACGCATTGATCATCAGCACTAACGGCGGCCTGTGGCGCTACCTGCTGGGGGATACGGTGCAGTTCGTTTCGCTGGCGCCTTACCGCATCCGGGTGAGCGGCCGCACGAAATCTTTCATCAATGCCTTCGGGGAAGAGCTCATCGTCGACAATTCCGATAAAGCCATCGCGGAAGCCTGTGCCGCCACAGGGGCCGTGGTGAACGATTATACCGCCGCGCCCATCTACTTCAGCGAAGGCGAAGCCGGCGGGCACGAGTGGCTGGTGGAGTTCGAGCAGCAGCCTTCCAGCATCGACGCGTTCGTTGACGTGCTCGACCGCGCGCTTAAAACCATCAATTCCGACTACGAAGCCAAGCGCCATAAAGACATGGCCCTGCGCCGGCCCACGTTGCACTCCCTGCAGCCGGGCACGTTTACGGAATGGCTCAAAAGCAAAGGGAAACTGGGCGGCCAGCATAAAGTGCCCCGCCTGAACAACGAAAGAAACGTGCTGGAAGAAATCCTCCGGTTTATTGAAAAACAATAGGGAAAGGCGTAATTTAGATACCTTCGCCCATCAGACTAAAGTTAAAACTACACAGTTACAATGAAATTACTCGACAACAAAGTAGCCATCGTTACAGGTGCCAGCCGCGGGATCGGTGAAGCGATTGCCCTGAAATTTGCAGAACATGGCGCAAATGTTGCTTTTACGTACGTAAGCTCAGACGAAAAAGCAAAAGCGCTCGAAGCCAGGTTACAGGCCCTGGGCGTGAAAGCGAAGGCATACAAGAGCAATGCAGGCGTATTCGAAGAGTGCGAAGCGCTGGTGAATGATGTGGTGAAAGAGTTTGGCACTGTTGATATCTGCGTAAACAACGCCGGGATTTCCAAAGACAACCTGATCCTCCGCATGAGCCCCGAACAGTGGGACGATGTGATGGACGTGAACCTGAAGAGCGTTTTCAATATGACGAAACTGGTGGTGCGCCCGATGATGAAAGCCAAGAGCGGCAGCATCATCAACATGAGCTCCATCATCGGTATGAAAGGCAATGCGGGCCAGAGCAGCTACGCGGCATCCAAAGCGGGGATCATCGGGTTTTCGAAGTCCATCGCGCAGGAGCTGGGCAGCCGTAACGTACGCGTGAACTCCGTGGCGCCAGGGTTCGTTGAAACCGATATGACGCACTACCTGAAAGACGGGGAAGGCGCGAAAAACTACCTCGACAAAATTCCCCTGGGCAAATTCGGCTCGCCGGAAGACATCGCCAACGTGTGCCTCTTCCTCGCTTCCGACATGAGCGCGTACGTTACCGGGCAGACGCTGAGCGTTTGCGGCGGTCTGAATACCTGATCATAACTTATCAGCATAACAAAGCCGGCTCGCGAGCCGGCTTTTTTTATTGACAAGGTTTCAATCCAAATATACAGTATATTGCAACTAAAATATAGTTACATCCCATGTTGTGAGCGTCTTGAACCATAAAAATTGTTAGATGTCACGACAAGAAAAATTGTTAGCCCGTTTTCTCGCCGTTCCGGTAGATTTTACCTGGGATGAATTGGTGAGTATTATGCGGTTATTTGGATTTATGGAAATCCACAAAGGACATACGGGAGGTTCACGAAGGAAGTTTACAGATGTAAGCGGCCGCCTGGTGTTATTTCATAAGCCACATCCTGGAAACGTTGTGAAGCGGTATGTATTAAAGGATTTGATCCGATTTTTAATTTCAAAAGGTTATATACATGAATGAAGCATTGCAGTTCAAAGATTATCATGCAACGATTCGTTTCAGTTCTGAAGATGAAGTTTTTCATGGAAAGATTTTCGGAATTAATGACCTCGTTACATTTGAAGGCACTTCTGTTAAAGAGCTTAAAAAAGCATTTAGGGAGGCTGTCGAAGATTATATTAAGACTTGCCAGGAATCGGGCCGCGAACCAGATAAGACTTTCAAAGGAACATTTAATGTAAGGATACCGGTTCAACTGCACAAAGATGCAGCCGTTTATGCTGCAGTTCATAATATATCATTAAACGATTTTGTAAGATCAGCCATTGGCTTTGCGTTGCAACGCCCGCACGAACTGGAAGATTATTCCGGTAGGCGATAAGAAAAGATTTATGTCATACATATTCTTGGAATAAACTAAATCCCGTATTAAATTGGCAGTGTATGATAAAGACTATCCGCACAGCCATTGCATGCGCCCTGCTGATGGGCGCCCTTCCGCTGAAAGCCCAACGCAGGCCCAACATCGTCCTCATCATCTCCGACGATCACGCCTACCAGGCCATCGGCGCCTATGGCGGCAAAAATGCCCGTACGCCCAACATCGACCGGCTCGCGCGCGAAGGCGTGAAATTCAACCGCGCATACGTCACCAACTCCATCTGCGGCCCCAGCCGCGCCGTGATCCTCACCGGGAAACACAGTCACCGCAACGGTTTCAGGGATAACGAACATTCCCGGTTCGACGGCAGCCAGAACACCTTCATCAAAGAACTCGGAAAAGCGGGTTACAATACCGCATGGATCGGGAAATGGCACCTGGAAACCCGGCCGCAGGGGTTCTCCTATTGGCAAATACTCCCCGGCCAGGGCGCTTATTACAACCCCGACTTCCTCATGATGGACGGCTCCCGCAAACATTTCGACGGGTACGTTTCCAACGTGATCGAAGACGAAGCCGAAAAATGGCTCAACGCGCGCGATACTACGCAGCCTTTCTGCCTCGTCATCGGCCACAAAGCCACCCACCGCACCTGGATTCCCGACACCACCGACATGGGCACCTACGAAAACACAAATTTCGAGCTGCCGCATAACTTCTTCGACAAATACGAAGGCCGCGAAGCCGCCAAAGTGCAGGAAATGAGCGTCTCCGAATCCATGCGGATGGGATATGACCTCAAAATGTTCGGCGACAGCGCAGAAGCCAACCGCGAAGGCAGCATCAAACGCATGAACCCCGCCCAACGCGCCAGGTTCGACGCTTTCTACGGCCCCATCGCCGAAGGCCTCAAAACCGTCCGCTTCACCGCAGAAGGCTTCGCCCAATGGAAGTTCCAGCGTTACATGCGCGACTATATGAGCACCGCCATCTCCCTCGACCGCAACATCGGCCGCACACTCGATTATCTTGACCAGCACGGCCTTTCCGAAAATACTATCGTGATCTACATGTCCGACCAGGGCTTCTACCTCGGTGAGCACGGCTGGTTCGACAAACGTTTCATGTACGAAGAATCCTTCCGGACGCCCATGATCATGCGCTACCCCGGCAAAGTGAAGCCCAATTCGGCCAGCAACGATTTCGTCATGAACCTCGACATCGCTCCCACCTTACTCGACGCCGCCGGCGTGAAGGCTCCGGAAGACATGCAGGGCGAATCCATCCTGCCGGTGCTGGCCCGCAAGGAGAAAGCGCGCAAAACCATGTATTATCATTACTACGAAAACGGGGAGCATGCGGTATCGCCGCACTTCGGGGTGCGCAACCAACGCTATAAACTCATCCGTTTCTACACGCGCGTAAACGGTTGGGAGCTGTATGACCTGAAAAAAGACCCCTCCGAGATGAAGAACCTCATCAACAGCAAAAAGCACGAGAAAATCAAAAACAAAATGATGGCCGAGCTCCAGGCGGAAATCGGCAAATACGGCGACACCGATGCCATGGCCATCATGAGAAAAGGCTTATAATCCCTTCCCGGGAATCTCCGCACGGAAAACTTCCATGCATTTGCGATCCTGCAGCGTAACGTAAACGGTCCGGCCGTCGTGCCCGCCGAAAACGAGATTGCTGCAGGATTTTCCTTTTAACGGGATCTCCCGGAACACCTCGCCGTCGGGCCGCAGCATGGCG
>NZ_CALNBI010000026.1 GCF_937874145.1 uncultured Chitinophaga sp.
CGGCACGCCCGACCGCTATGCCGCGGCCGTGGACGAAGCGAAAAGGCTGGCGGAAGCGGATTTTGTGGTAACGTTCGGATTGAAGCCCACTTACCCGGAAACCGGGTTCGGATATATCCACCATCAGGGCAACGATGTGCTGCGGTTCGTGGAAAAGCCCGATGCTGCCACCGCGTCGTTCATGCTCGATAACGGGGATTATTTGTGGAACAGCGGGATTTTTTGCGCGAGGGCTTCCGTCATCCTCGACGAACTGCTCAGCCATTCCCCCGCCATCTACCACGCCGCTTCCCGCGCTGCCGCCGAGCTGGTGCGCACGGGCAGCATTTCCCGCGAGGTCATGATCGCCATCCCGTCCGACAGTATCGACTACGCCGTGATGGAAAAAAGCGACCGCGTGAAAGTGGTGCCCAGCGATATGGAGTGGAGCGACGTAGGCAGCTACGAAGCCCTCACCCAGGCCCTCACCCAGCAATTCCAGTACTCCAACGACCAGGCCGTTTTCATCGACAGCGATCCCGGCAATAGCACCGTTATCGGGAAAAACAAACTGGTGGCGCTGGTGGGCGTGGACAATATGGTGGTGGTCGACACGCCGGGGGCATTGCTCATCATGCAGAAAGGAAAAGGACAAGTCATTAAACAATTGCACAACTGGGTCGCCGAAAACCGGCCCGAACTGCTGTAATCCGCTAACCTACATGGAAAAGAACGCTAAAATATATATCGCCGGGCATCGCGGAATGGTGGGCGGCGCTATCAAAAGGAAACTCGAGAATGACGGGTTCCAGCACATCATCACCCGCACCTCTGGCGAGCTGGACCTGCGCCGGCAAGACCAGGTGCAGGCTTTCTTCGAAGAAGAAAAGCCAGATTACGTATTTCTCGCTGCGGCGAAAGTGGGCGGCATACATGCCAACAACACTTATCGCGCCGAGTTTTTGTACGACAACCTGATGATCGCCGCCAATATCATCCACGCAGCGTACGAACAGAACGTACGGAAGCTGATGTTCCTCGGCAGTTCCTGCATTTATCCGCGCATGGCGCCGCAGCCGATCGTGGAAGACAGCTTGCTGACGGGCCCGCTCGAAGCCACCAACGAGCCTTACGCCATTGCGAAGATCACGGGGATCAAGCTGTGCGAGGCGTACAGAGATCAATACGGCTGCAATTTCATCAGCGTGATGCCGACGAACCTGTACGGCATCGGCGATAATTACCATCCCGAAAATTCGCATGTGCTGCCCGCGCTCATCCGCCGTTTCCACGAAGCGAAGCAGGCGAATAAGCCGTCGGTTACGGTTTGGGGAACAGGCACGCCGAAGCGCGAATTCCTGTATGCGGACGACCTGGCCGGGGCCTGCGTCTTCCTCATGGAAAATTATGATGGCCGCGAACTGGTGAACATCGGCGCCGGCGAGGATCTCAGCATCCGTGAGCTGGCGGAAACGGTGCGCGACGTGGTGTGTTACGAAGGAGATATCATTTTCGATACCACCAAACCGGACGGCACGCCGCGCAAACTGATGGATGTTTCGCGGCTGCACGAGCTGGGATGGAAGCACAGTACGGAGCTTCGCCAGGGCATCGCGCAGGCGTACGGCGACTTCCTCCGGAAACAATTTCAGCATATGAATGCCATGCATCAATAAAATTTTTTGACATGAAAGTAGTTGTAGTAGGAACAGGATATGTGGGATTGGTGACTGGCGCCTGCCTGGCGGAAGTAGGGACCGACGTGGTGTGCGTGGACGTGGATGCGGGCAAGATTTCGCGGCTGGAGAAAGGCATCTTGCCGATTTATGAACCTGGCCTGGAAGAGATCGTGACGCGCAATTTCCGGAATGGACGGCTGAAATTCAGCACCAGTCTTGAATTCAGCATCCCCGACGCGGCCGTGGCTTTCATCGCCGTGGGAACGCCTCCCGGTGAGGACGGCTCCGCCGACCTGCGGTACGTGCTCCAGGTAGCCAAAGAAATCGGCCACCACATGACCGCCCCGCTCGTGATCGTCACGAAGAGCACTGTGCCCGTGGGCACCGCCGTGAAAGTGAACCGCGCCGTGAAGGAAGCACTCCAGGACAGGGGCGCCCAGATCGATTACGACGTGGCCTCCAACCCCGAATTCCTGAAAGAAGGCGCCGCCGTCGCCGATTTTATGAAGCCCGACCGCATCGTGGTGGGCGTCAATAACGAACGCGCGGCCAAAGTGCTGGAATCGCTGTATGCGCCGTTCCTCCTGAACGGGCATCCCATTCTGTTCATGGACGTGGCTTCCGCGGAAATGACAAAATACGCCGCCAACGCCATGCTGGCCACCAAGATCTCGTTCATGAACGACATCGCCGGGCTCTGCGAGCTGGTGGGCGCGGATGTGAATAAAGTCCGTAAAGGCATCGGCAGCGATCCCCGCATCGGGTCGCGGTTTATTTACCCGGGCATCGGGTACGGGGGATCATGCTTTCCGAAAGACGTAAAAGCCCTCATCCGCACCGGCCTCGAGTACGACCGCAGGCTCCGCATCCTCGAAGCGGTGGAAGCCGTGAACGACGACCAGAAGAAAGTCATGTTTGACAAGATATTCCGTCACTTCGACGGCCAGCTAAAAAACAAAACAATCGCCCTCTGGGGGCTTTCCTTCAAACCGAACACCGACGACATGCGTGAGGCCCCGTCGCTGGTGCTCGTTGCTTCCCTCCTGGAAGCCGGCGCCAGCGTGCGGGTGTTCGACCCCGTGGCCATGCACGAAGCACAGAAAACCCTCGGGAACACCGTGGAATGGTGCTCCGATCTCTACCATGCCGCCGAAGGCGCCGATGCCGTGGCGCTGATCACGGAATGGAACGAATTCCGCCTGCCCGACTGGAAACGGATCGGCGCGCGCGTGCTGTTCGACGGCAGAAACATTTACGACGACGTGACGCTGCATAAAAACGGCATCACCTATTACGGCATCGGAACCATTCAACCCTCCATCCAAAAAATGATAACCATATGAAAGTCGCATTGATTACCGGCGTAAACGGCCAGGACGGCGCATACCTCGCCGAGCTTTTACTTGAAAAAGGATACATGGTGCACGGCATCAAACGCCGCGCATCGCTCATCAATACCGAGCGGATCGACCACCTTTACCAGGACCCTCACGAAAAGAATGTCCGCTTTAAACTGCATTACGGTGATATGACGGATTCCACCAACCTGAT
Organism: uncultured Chitinophaga sp.; assembly: GCF_937874145.1. Lineage (GTDB taxonomy): Bacteria > Bacteroidota > Bacteroidia > Chitinophagales > Chitinophagaceae > Chitinophaga. The sequence continues at coordinate 3,210 of NZ_CALNBI010000026.1, forward strand.
CCGCATTATCCAGGAAACGCAGCCCGACGAAATTTACAACCTGGCGGCCATGAGCCACGTTCGCGTGAGTTTCGATACGCCGGAATATACCGCCAATGCCGACGGCATCGGCACCCTCCGCATCCTGGAAGCCCTGCGCATCCTGAAGCTGGAGCAGAAGACCCGCGTGTACCAGGCTTCCACTTCCGAACTGTACGGCCTCGTGCAGGAAGTGCCCCAGCGCGAGACAACGCCTTTCTACCCACGTTCTCCATATGCCGTTGCAAAAATGTACGCCTACTGGATCACGGTAAACTACCGCGAAGCCTACGGCATGTTCGCCTGCAACGGCATTCTTTTCAACCACGAATCGCCCCTGCGCGGCGAAACCTTCGTGACCCGCAAGATCACCCGCGCCGCCGCGGCCATCGTGCTCGGCCTGCAAGAGAAACTTTTCCTCGGCAACCTCGACGCCAAGCGCGACTGGGGCCATGCCAAAGACTATGTGGACGCGATGTGGCGCATCCTCCAGCAGGATACGCCTGAAGATTTCGTGATCGCCACGGGCATTACGACCACGGTCCGCGATTTCGTGCGCATGGCGTTTGAAGAAGTAGGCGTGGAACTGGCGTTCATCGGAACCGGCGTTAACGAAACGGCGGTGGTAACGGCTTGCCGCAATAAGGAATTCATCCTGCCCATCGGCAAGGAAGTAGTGGCGGTGGACCCGAAATATTTCCGTCCGACTGAAGTGGACCTCCTCATCGGCGATCCCACCAAAGCCAAAACTAAGCTGAACTGGGAGCCGGCATACGACCTGCCCGCGCTGGTGAAGGAAATGATGGCCGCGGATGTGGAACTTTTCAGGAAAAAAGACGTGGCGCAACTCGAACATCTGATCGGATAAAAATAAAAGAAGCATGCAGGCAGCGAACAGAGTCGTAATGAATACGGGTTTGCTGTACGGGAAAATGCTGGTCACCATCTTCATCTCCCTGTACTCCACCCGGCTTGTGCTGAGCGCACTGGGCGCCCTCGACTACGGGATTTTCAATCTCATCGCGGGCGTGATCGCCATGTTGTCTTTTCTCAATATGGCCCTGACGCTTTCCACCCAGCGGTATATGTCCTACAATTTGGGAGGCGGGGATATGGAAAGATTGAAGAAGGTCTTCAACGCCAGCATTCTCCTGCACCTGCTGCTGGGGCTCGGGCTGGTGATCGTGTTCGAGGCGGCGGGGTATTTCCTTTTCGGCCATGTGCTGAACATACCGCCCGAACGGATGGCTGCCGCGAGGATCATTTATCATTTCATGGTGGTGAGCGCATTTTTCACCATCATTTCCGTGCCTTATGATGCTACAATCAACGCACGGGAAAACATGCTGCTGGTGGCGCTTACGGGCATCGCCGAAGCAGTGTTGAAACTGTCGGTGGCGCTTGCGTTGCAAAACGCCGGTTCGGACCGGCTGATCCTTTTCGCCGGGCTTACGGCGGCAACGGCCATCGGGCTGCTGTTGTTCAAGCGCATCTATTGCTCGGTGAAATACCCGGAAAGCCGCATCCGTATTGCGAAGTATAAAGATATGAAGTTGCTGAGGGAAATGTTCGCCTACGGCGGATGGAACATGTTCGGTGCGGTGAGCGTGGTTACGAGGAACCAGGGCATCGCCATGATCCTGAACGTTTTTTTCGGGACGATCGTGAACGCGGCCTACGGGATCGCCAACCAGGTAAACGCCCAGCTCAGCTTCTTTTCTGTGACGCTGATGCAGGCGCTCAACCCGCAGATCATGAAAAGCGAAGGGCAGGGCAACCGGGAACGGATGTTGAAACTGGCGATGATCGCCAGCAAATTTTCATTTTCCCTGCTTGCATTCTTCGCCATCCCGCTGCTGCTGGAAACGCCGTTTGTGCTGGGTTTGTGGCTGAAGGAAGTGCCGGAATACACGGTCGTTTTTTGCCGGCTGATCCTGCTCTGCACGATGGTGAACCAGCTTTCGGTGGGGATCCAGGTGGGGGTGCAGTCGGTAGGGAAGATACGGAAGTACCAGATCGCCGTGAGCTCGCTGCTGATGCTGAACCTGCCCGTGGCGTACGTATTGCTGCGGATGGGGATGCCGGCGTGGTCGGTACTGGCATCGGCATTAGGCATCGAATTCGTGACTTGTGCATACCGGATCGTGGCGGCCGAACGGCTGATCGGCCTGCCCGTCCGGGGGTTTTTGGGGAGTGTTGCGGCGAGGGCCGTTGGCAGTGTGCTGCTGGCTTTCTGCATCGTGCTCCTGCCCTACAGGGCCATGGAGGAAGGATGGGCTCGGCTGATCGTGACCTGCCTTGTGAGCTCCGCCGCGTTGGCGGGAACGCTGCATTGGGTGGGCCTTTCCGCTTATGAATCCGGCAAAATCCGGGATGTGATGACGAAGGCGCTGACGCGGATACATCCGCGGCTCGCCGTGATTAAAAAAGCTGCGTGATGAACATTATATTCTTTACCAACATTAGCACGTTCCCGTACAACGGAGGCGAGAAGCTGCGGAGTTATTACCTGCTGAAGGCCCTCTCCGACCTGGGGCACACGGTCCATGCCGTGATCCGCAACGAAGAAGAGGCCGATCTTGCCAGTTACCCGCTTCCAAACGTCGCTTACCATATCCACCCAAAGAAGCCGCTTGCCGTGTCGGAAAGGCTCACGGGCAGCCACTATTTCACCAAATCGGGCGCGGTGCTGGCTTTATTCGAACAGATTTGCCGGGAGCACAAGATTGACGCGGCCGTGCTGGACTATGGATATGTGGGCCATTACATTGGGTTTTTCCGCCGGCGCGGCATCCGGGTGGTACTGGGCACGCACAACGCACAGCCCGAAATCTCGCGACAGCTGCCTGCCCGCAGCCTCCTGCAGAAGATCCGCAAAATGCAGCTGGTAACATTGGAACAATGGCACGAACGCAGCTACTTCTCCAAGGCAGACGCGGTACTGGTAGTCAGCCATCACGACCTCGATTATCACCGCCGTTTCATCGACGCCAAAAAGCTCTTCCTTGTTCCCAATTTCCTCGACGAAACGGAATACGCGGTGAAAGCCCCACGGCAACAGCGCCTTCTGGTCATGACGGCCAACTTTACCGTGTACCAGAACCTCGAAGGCCTGCGCTGGTTCGTTAACCAGGTCTGGAACCCGCAACTCGCCGGGAGATTCCGGCT
>NZ_CALNBI010000027.1 GCF_937874145.1 uncultured Chitinophaga sp.
TGAGGTCGTACATCACGCAGATGGCCCTGCTGTGTTTCTTCGCGGCTTTCAGTGCGTTTTCCAGCACTTTGTTGAAATGGCGCTTGCCTTTCGGATTGGATTCCTTTACTTCCACCACGAAGCGTTGCATAAACACGCCATCAATGCCGTAATCCTTCATCCATTTGAAGTGCAGGTCAACGGTGGATTCATCGTACGGGCTGTACATATACACATCCGAACCATCAGCGTATTTAAAGTCTGTCTTATATTTCTGCGTGTACTCAGACATATCCGGATAGAAATCCACCGCGGAGCACCCCGGTTTGAACCCACCGCAATGCCCCATGCCGAGGTGATACCAGCCGCGGTCGGAACCGTCGCCCTGCGCGGCGAACCATCCCTGGTAGCCGGCCATAACGAGGTTATCATAAGCCGTGTAAAGGCAGCCGGTTTCGTCGTATACGATTTCCTTGACAGGCGGCGTGGGCGGAGGCGGCTCCTGGCCGTTGCTGCCGCTTTTTTTTGCACAGCTCAGCGCGATGACGGCTAATGCGGAAAAGAAAAAACTCTTCATAATCGTTCAGAAGCATGGATGCCTGCGGAGACGGATGCATCCCCGCAGGCAAAGGTTTACAAATCGAAAGAAACGGCTTTCGCATAATTTGGTTTGGATTCCACCGCGTCGATGAGCGCGCCGATGCGGAAGAAATAGGTGCGTCCGGGCTTGAGGATATCGCGGACGTTGGGCGCGTTCAGGTCGATGGTGAGGCTATACGTGGTGGCGGGGTCCGTCACGGCGTTGATGTCCTGCTCGGCGGCGGTAAGCCGGAGCGTTTCCCCTACCCTGAAATCGCTATGCGCATACAACCCGATCTTGCGGACGTTGTTGGTCACCTGCTGCTGCAATTTGAACGTGGCGGTCACCAGGTTGCCGGTGCGCGTGATCGCAGGACTGATGATGCGGATGTAAGGCGTAACGTTGAAATCCAGCTGGGTACGGCCTGCTATCCGTACATCCTGCGGCTCCACGGGTATGAAGTTCCCTCTTACGGGCGCCACGGTATAACTGGCTTCAAACAGGAGTGAGTTTTCGTAGGAGCCGTCTGTTTTGAAAATGAGCCATTGCGGCTGCACATTGTCCCAGCCGTGTTCTTTCAGTTCCACGACCGATCCGCGGATGACGTCCTGTTCCAGGAGCTCCTTGGTGCCGGCGTCGTAGATGCTGCCGTAGAGCGCGGCGTCCGGGGCTTCGTAGTTGTCTTTCTCGCAAGCTGCCATCCCCGTGAGCAGCAAGCCTAATCCTACTATAAATGCGGTTCTTTTCATAATCGTGATGTTTTAAGGGATCAATACTGCGGGTTATTTACCAGTCCATTGCCGGCGATGCCGGGGATGTAACGGTAATACGAGCGTTCGGAGAAAGTTTTCGGGTTGCTGTTGGGCACTACCACACGCACGAAAATATATTTGGTGGCGGGCAGCGCGCGGAGATCCTGCAGGGGCAGGATGGAATGCAGCAGCCGGTTGTTGAACTCGGTATGGAATTCGCGGCGGCGGATGAGGTCCCAGAAGCGCTTGTTCTCAAAAGCCAGCTCTACCCTCCTCTCCCTTTGCACATTGGCCACAGTCAGGGGGATAGCAGTGGTGTGCCCTGCCCTCCGGCGGATATCGTTCAGCGCCTTGGCGGCTTCGGCGGCATTACCGGTCCCGCTTTCCACCACGGCTTCCGCATAGTTGAGCAGCACCTCGGCATAACGGAACTCGATATAATCGGTCGTGCTCTGGTTCCAGCCGGCCATGACGGGTGCGGCGTGGTTCATGAACTTCTTGAAGGAAAAGCCCGTACGCGTATTATTCCCGCCATAGGAATCGAAACCGGAATACTGCGAGGTGTTGGCCGCGCCGTATGTGTAATAAGTGGTCCCGTTGATGGTGGTTTCCGCTTTGGTGCGTACCACGGCCTGCCCGTTCGGCAGTACGTACCCGGCCTGGATGATGATGGGCGTACCTTTCCAGGGCGTGCCGGGAAGGATGGCCGTACCCCAGAGGCGCGCGTCTTTTCCCTTGAAGATATCGTTCGGAGAATCGTATTGGATGTA
>NZ_CALNBI010000028.1 GCF_937874145.1 uncultured Chitinophaga sp.
CGGTTTGATTTTACCGGTGAGGATGCCACGCTGGAGCGGGCTATAGGCCAGGATGGCTTTATTGTTTTCGATGCAGTAAGGCACCAGTTCCTTTTCGATGTTGCGCTCCACCATACTGAAGGGCACCTGGTTGGAGGCGAGTTTCACCACGGCGTTGGCCTGCTTCATTTGCTCCACGTTGTAATTACAAACGCCCGCTTCGCGGATCTTGCCCTGTTCTTTCAGGCGCAGCACGGCTTCGAAGGTTTCTTCGATGGGCGTGGTAGCGTCCGGCCAGTGGATCTGGTACAGGTCGATGTAATCGGTACGCATGCGGCGGAGGCTGGCTTCGCATTCGCGGATGATGCTGTTGCGGCCGGCGTATTTGTAGATTTCGATGGCTTTGCCGGCGTTGTCCTGGCTGCTGAAGGCGAAGGTGCCGTTGGTGCCTTCCCAGGTCATGCCGAATTTGGTGAGCAATTGCACTTTATCGCGCGGGATGCCTGCGAGGGCTTCGCCTACGATTTCTTCGCTGGTGCCTTGTCCGTAAATCGGTGCGGTATCGATGGAGGTAACGCCGCGGTCGATCGATGCGCGGATGGCTTCGGTAGCGTCCTTACGCTCCGCGCCGCCCCACATCCAGCCGCCGATGGCCCATGCGCCGAAGGTGATGGCGGATACTTTCAGATTGCTGTCTCCTAATTGTCTGTATTCCATACTTTTAAATTTTCCCAAAAGTAACTTATTCGGCCCAGCTCATCACGTAACGTTCGTCTTCGATACCCAGTGCTTCCTGCGTTACCTGCAGGGGATGGAAGGTATCGACCATCACGGCCAGTTCTTTGGTTTCTTTGGCCCCGAGGCTCTTCTCCACCGCTCCGGGATGCGGCCCGTGCGGGATGCCGCCGGGGTGAAGGGTGATCATGCCGCGGGTCACGTGCTTGCGGCTCATGAAATCGCCGTCCACATAATACAGCACTTCATCGCTGTCGATATTGCTATGGTTGTAAGGTGCCGGAACGGCCTGCGGATGGTAATCGTAGAGGCGCGGAACGAAGGAGCACACCACGAAGTTGTGCCCTTCGAACGTCTGGTGCACTGGCGGCGGCTGGTGCACGCGGCCGGTAATGGGCTCGAAGTCGTGGATGGACAGGGCGAAGGGATACTCGCATCCGTCCCACCCGATCACATCAAAAGGATGATGCCCGTAATGGATGGGGTACATCACGCCTTTCTTTTTGATATTGATGATGTAATCACCGGCCTGGTCGATGGTTTCGAGGTCTTTGGGCTGGCGGATATCGCGTTCGCAGAAGGGCGCGTGCTCCAGGAGCTGGCCGAAGGGGCTGAGGTAGCGTTTGGGGAACCGGATCGGACTGAAGGATTCCACGATGAAAAGACGGTTGTCTGCATGCGAGAACTCCAGCTGATAGATGGTTCCTCGGGGGATGGAAAGGTAATCGCCGTACCCGAAATCGATGCGGCCGTATTGGGTGCGGAGGGTGCCGGAGCCTTCGTGGACGAAGATCAGCTCGTCGGCATCCGCGTTCTTATAAAAGTAGTCTTTCATGCTGCTGCGCGGGGCAGCGAGGGAAAGATGGCAATCACTGTTGACCAGCACCGGTTTACGGGAGGCCAGGTAATCGTTTTCGGGCTGGATGTTGAATCCCTGGAAGCTGCGGTGCTTTAGCATTTTCTCTTCGGCTATGCGG
>NZ_CALNBI010000029.1 GCF_937874145.1 uncultured Chitinophaga sp.
ACGGCGACAAGGAAAACGCCGAGCCCGCCGAAGAAGGGGAAAAAATCCTCCCGGTATTCGAGGTGGGGGAAAGCGGTCCGCACGCGCCCCGCATCCACAAAGGCAAAACCTCGCCGCCCAAGCCCTACACGGAGGCCACGCTGCTGCGCGCCATGGAAACCGCCGGCAAGCAGGTCGACGATGAGGAAATGCGCGAACTCTTGAAGGATAACGGCATCGGCCGCCCTTCCACCCGGGCCAACATCATCGAAACGCTCTTCCGCCGTAAATACATCGAAAAGAAGAAGAAAAATATCTTCGCCACCCAAACCGGCATCGACCTGATCGATACCATCGAAAACGAGCTCCTCAAAAGCCCCGAGCTCACCGGCGCCTGGGAACGCAAGCTGCGCCTCATGGAAAAAGGAGAATACGCCATGGAGGCCTTCCGCCAGGAACTCACCGAAATGGTGATCGCCCTCATCCGCGACGTGAAAAACAATACCGGCCGCTCCATCTCCTTCGCGCCCGACAAGCCCGCCGGAAAAGAAAAAAAGGAAAAGGACGCCGCGCCCCCCAAACCGAAGGCGCCCAAAAAAGCCGCTGATCCCACCGCCGCCCAATGCCCCAAATGCAAAGCCCATCCCGTCAAAAAAGGAAATACGGCCTACGGTTGCGCCAACTTCGCCGCCTGCGGGTTTAAAGTGCCCTTCGAGGCATTCGGGAAGAAACTGAGCGACAAGCAACTGGAAGACCTCCTTACCAAAGGCAAAACCGGGAAAATCAAAGGCCTCGCTACGCCGGAAGGAGAACAGGAGGGCCGCCTGACGTTCGACGATCAGTTCAACCTCACGATACAGACTTCCTGATTTTTTACAACCATCTGCGAACCCGCGTGTTATAAAGTAAGCAAACCGGCAGGCACCGGCCGGTGAAAACCGCTCTTTATGGCAAAATTCTACCCTGTTTGTTTGTTACTTTTGGCCATGCTCCTATGTGAAAACGCCAAGGCGCAGCAAGACGTACAGTTCAGTCAATATGTCTTCAATATGCTGAACGTCAACACCGCATACGCCGGATACCGCGGGGGCACCAGTTTCAACGCCATTTACAGGCGGCAATGGGAAGGCTTTCCCGGTGCGCCTAAAACAGCCGGCGCTTCCATCGACTGGCTCACGCCTGCCGCGGAAGACCGGATGGCCCTCAGCGCCAGTTTCCTGCACGAGGAGCTCGGCCCGCAAAAGACCCTCACCGTCGGCGTCGGCTACGCATACCGCATCCCGCTCGACGAAACCGGCGCCAAACGCCTGAGCTTCGGCATCGGCGGCGGTTTCACGCAATACCGGCTCGACGGTACACTGCTTACTTATGTAGATGAGCACGACAACAGCATCCCCGTGGCCAACGCTTCGCACATCGAGCCGGACGCCAACTTTGGGGTGTTCTATTCCACGCCCAACTGGTACGCCACGGCTTCCATCCGGAACCTGCTGCAATCTACCGGGGTGAAGGGTTTCAACTGGAACGACGATTATTTCCGCACCCTGGAGCGCAAGCCGCACATGTACCTGGGCGCGGGCACCGTGCTCAACCTGTCGGAAAATTTTAAGCTGAAACCGGCCTTCCTCTGGAAAGATGATTTCAAAGGCCCCAGCAATGTGGACCTGTCCTGCTTTCTGCTGATCCACGAGCTCGTGTGGGTCGGCGGTTCGTACCGCACGGGCATCCGCATCTGGGATGCTTCCGGCAAAAACATGGATCTCACCAACCGCGACGCGGCTTCCGCCATGGCCGAATTCATGGCCGCAAAATGGCTCCGGATCGGGTATGCATACGATTTTACGACCAGCGGGCTGCGCAATTACCAATCGGGCTCGCACGAGATTTCGATCAGCCTGTTCATGCCAAAAAGAGGGGTGCGGGAAGTCAGTCCAAGATATTTTTAATGGGTTAGGGGACGTCGTTCACCCTGCCAATGTCCCCGGTTTGTTCAGAACAATGACGTCTGGACAGGCCGGTTTCTTTGTGGGGAAGATTTGCGGCCGGAGGCAGGCTGGGGGAGGATGGCCGGTTGTTGGGGGACAGGAAGGAACACCGGTTCCGGTGCTTCCGACGGGTTGATGTGGAACACCGGCGTTTCGGCGTATCGCCCTGCCACCACGATTTCCGTGCCGCTGGAGTGCCGCGTGAAGAGGGCATGCACCAGGTCGGGGTCGTTGTTGTCCTGCGAGAGGTGGGAGAGCAACACATGGCTGAGGTGCCGCGTGCGGTGCCGGAGAAACACTTCCAGCGCCTCGTTATTGGAAAGATGCCCGTGGCCCCCTCTGATCCGGTTCTTCAGGAAAATGGGGTAGCGCCCTTTGTCGAGCATGTCGGTGTCGTAATTGGTTTCGAGGAACGCGGCGTGGCACATGGAGAAATAGCGCGCCAGTTCGCCGCAGGGCCGCCCGATGTCGGTGAACACGCCCACGCGCGCCTGCCCGCAGCTGATGAGGAAACTATGGGGATCGGCCGCATCATGGTATTTCACGAACGGCTGGATCTCCAGCTCGCCGATACGGATGGGCTCCGCAGCGCTGAAGGCCCTTCCTTCCAGCTGCATGCCGCTGTGGCGGAGCGTGGATTCGGTGATGTATACGGGAAGATTATATTTCTTGCTCAGCACGGGTATCCCGCGGATATGGTCCACATGCTCATGCGATACCACGATCGCCTTCACTTTACCCATATCCAGCCCTAGCCGCGCCATACGGCGCTCGGTTTCCCGGCACGAGATGCCCGCATCCACCAGCACAGCTTCCTGGCTGTTGCCGACGTAATAACAGTTCCCGTTGCTGCCCGAATTGAGCGATGTGAAATAAAGCGACATGCTTTGCAAAGAAAACGAATTCGGCGCAATTCCGCGTTTTTTGGATTAATACCGCGTCAACAGGGCGATTTCGCCGACTTCGCGGAGTGCCGGCTGGTCCGTAAAGAACACGCGGCCTTTCTTGTTAACCACCTCCCAGGCAATGTCGTTCACGATATCGTCGTTGATCCCCGGCACGGTGGCGTCTTTCACGAAATCAAATCCCTTCGGCGTAATATCGATGGGCTGGGAGAAATTGCTTTTCACCAAAAGCAGCTCCCCGCGCCCTTCCCGGGCGGCCTGGTAGATTTCCTGCATGTCGGTCAGCACCTTCCCGCTGGAAATGCCCGCCATCAGCTCGTCGATCGCCGCGGTCCGTCGCGCCTTCTGGAGGTCTTTCACCACCGGCCACGCCTTGTCGGACAGGTAATGAATATCCGCCCGGCCCGCGTCTATCGTAAAATGACCGGAATAAATCTGCGGCTGGTCGGCCACTTCCAGCAGGAAATCGAAGTTCTCCCGTGTGGAGGCAACGATGATCTCCAGCTGGTGCGCGGCATGTAAGGCCACCATCGATTTATCCACTGTATTTAAAAATTCCTTTATTTGATTGTCGACTTTCCTGGGATCGCTCTTCGCCTGGCGGTCGGTGAGATAATGCGGGTTGTCGCGGAAGGGAAAGCCACCGTGTTCCACTTCGCCGTAAATCCGGTCGTTCAGGGCTTCATACAGCTGAACGCCCGACTGGCTGAGGTGGAGGATATAATAATCTTCGGAGCGGTTGTAGGCTTTGATGATATCGCGCAGGGCGAATTCCTTATCGACATACACTTTATTCTCCGCCGGCGGCCACATCGTGCGCACAAATTCCGCTGTATTGGCCGACACGAACACGTACAGCCCGAAATCGTTGAGGCGGTTGTCGATCCTGGGCTCGATGGCATGGAGGTTTTTCAGCACGGATTCCACGCTGCGGCGGTCATTGTGCTTCAGCAGCCGGTCTTCCGCCTCGTTGATGAGGTTTTTCAGCAGGATCGCGTCCTGCAGGTTGTCGGGATGCGTGCGGTGCGTGGCGAGTGCGATGGTGATACAGGGCCCTTCCTGGGTGCGGGCGAGCTTTTGCATTTGATCTTTCAACATGGGATTTCGGATTGTTCTGAAGGAGAACAACCTTTTTGCCTGTTTTGTTCGGGGGAAAGATCAGCGTGTTTGGCCGTCGCCGGTCACGATCCATTTTTCGGTGACGAGCTTTTCGAGCGCGAAAGGCCCGCGGGCATGGAGTTTCTGTGTCGAAATCCCTATTTCCGCGCCCAGTCCGAATACGCCGCCGTCGGTAAACCGCGTGGAAGCGTTGACATACACCGCCGCTGCATCCACTTCCTGCTGGAAACGTTCGCCCAGCGCGGTGTTTTGTGTGACGATGGCTTCGGAGTGCCGGCTCGAAAAGCGGCGGATGTGCGCCAGCGCCGCTTCAGGCCCGTTGACCGTTTTCACGGAGCATTTGAAATCGAGGAATTCCCTGCCGAAATCCGCTTCCGCGGCGTGCTGCAGGTAAGGATAACCCGCTTTTTCGAGGATCGGCCAGGCGCTTTCATCCGCGAAAATTTCCACGTTGTATTGCGCGAGGGAAGGCGCGAGGAGGGGCAGGAATTGTTCCGCGATCCCCGCGTCCACGATCACCGTGTCGAGCGCGTTGCAGACAGACGGGCGGCTCACTTTCGCATTGGTGACGATGCTGGCGGCTTTCTCCAGGTCGGCGCTGGATTCCACGTAAGTATGGCAGACGCCGGCGCCGGTTTCGATCACGGGCACGCGGGAATGCTGCCGCACGAAATCGATCAGCTGCTGGGAGCCCCGGGGAATGATGATGTCCACGAACTGTGTGGCGGTAAGCAATTCGTTCACCAGCGCGCGGTCGGTGGGCAGGAGCACCACGGCGTAGGGGTCGATGCCGTTTTCTTCCAATGCGCGTCGGATGAAGGAAACGAGGATGGTATTGGTATGGAACGCGTCGGTTCCGCCGCGGAGCACGGCAGCGTTGCCGGAGCGGATGCAGAGGGCAGCCACGTCCACCGTTACGTTGGGCCGCGATTCGTAAATAACGCCCACCACGCCCAGGGGCGCCGTCACCTTCCGCACGAGC
>NZ_CALNBI010000030.1 GCF_937874145.1 uncultured Chitinophaga sp.
GGCACATTCTCCGCAGGCATAAAGATTCCTGATCGATGTGCGGCCGAACTCGTCGGTCTTGATGCCGCCGCAGCTGTAATGGGCCGCCGGCGCAACAGGGATCATGTCTTTCGTAACGTCTATCCCGATCGACCGGCACTTTTCGTAAATGTTCGGGAAGTGATGGATGAACTTCTCCAGGTCCATATGCCGGCAGTCGAGATACACGTGCTCCGTACCGGAGATTTTCATTTCACTGTCGATGGCGCGGGCCACGATATCGCGGGGGGCCAGCGACAGCCGCTGGTCGTATTTATGCATAAAATCTTCCCCGTCGGCATTCCGGAGGATACCGCCGTCGCCGCGAACAGCTTCGGTGATGAGGAAAGATTGCCCGCTGACGCCTACCTGGTACAATGCCGTGGGGTGGAACTGGATGAATTCCATGTTCTCGATGCGGCCCTTGGCGCGGTAAACCATCGCCACGCCGTCGCCGGTTGCGATGATGGGGTTGGTGGTGGTGCGGTATACCTGTCCGTTCCCGCCGGTAGCCAGGAGCGTGAGGCGCGACAGGATTTTTTCGATCTTATTGGTTTTCTGATTGAGGACGTAAATGCCGTAGCATTCGATGTCGAGGGTGGATTTGGTGACGAGGTAACCCAGGTGGTGTTGCGTGATGAGATCCAGCACGAAGCAATGGGTTACGACCTCTATGTTCTTGCTGCGGCGGACTGCTTCCAGGAGCGCGCGTTCGATTTCGCGGCCGGTTACGTCTTTATGGTGAATGACGCGGAATTCGGAGTGGCCGCCTTCTTTGCCGAGGGCGAGATCTCCGTCGGGGGATTTATCGAACCGGGCGCCCCAGGCAATCAGTTCATTCACCCGGTCGGGGCCTTCCTTCACCACGATTTCGACGATCTTTTCATTGCAGAGCCCGTCGCCCGCGATGAGCGTATCTTCAATATGTTTCTCGAAGCTGTCGTTTTCCAGGTCGTTGACCACGGCCACGCCGCCCTGCGCATATTTGGTATTGGTCTCGTCTTCCCGCGTCTTGGTAATGATGGTCACCTTCTTGTCCGGGAATTCGCCGGCTACTTTCAGCGCATATGTGAGCCCGGCGATACCGGAACCCACCACCAGAAAATCCGTTTGATGCATAGGCACCAAAATTAGGCAATAATCGGATTAGTTGGCCTTGATAAATGGCACCCGCCGCGCCCGGGGAGTCGTAACATCGAACCCGGTTATACGATTTTGGGCGTCGCGGTGGAAGCGAACCAGCCCGAATCCGGTTTCGAAAGCGTCTTTATAGAGGGGCTTCATGAGCGCGGTGAGTCCCGGCCGGTCCATCTTGATGATGAGGTTTTTATTGTCCAAAACTACCGTCCACCGGGCTTCCGCCTCGTCAGACCCGAATTTGCCAGTGTATTCGGTTTTGCTGGCCGTGGAGTCCGGGGCTTTTTCGCGAATGAACAGGAAACGGGCGTTTTGGGGCGTCACCAGCGTCATGTCACCCTTTTCGAAGACGTAGCGAACCCCGCTCTTGTTCCGGAAGCGGTCTTTCCCTTCAGTGATTAGCTGCTGGTTGCCATCGAACAGGTAGCCCTCGGAAAAAATGATCTTCCTGGGGTTGCCGCTCCATTCGTTCCGGTACCACCCGGATAATGCGCGTAAAACTTCCTCCTTCAGCGCGATGGGCGGAACGGGTTCCGGCCGCGGATCGGGTTTGGGCGGTTCGGGGATGAAGATATTGCGCGCCACGGCCGCGGGGTTGGTGGGGGAGCCGTCGAACTGGGAGGTGTTGGACAAAAACGCGAACGACATGCCCATTTCCGGGAAATATTCCAGGCTGGACCGGTAACCCGCTGTAGCGCCGTTATGCGTCACCGCCTGCTGACCATTTAAAAGTGCCACAGACAGTCCCGCGGCATAATCGGCGGGATGGCTGTTGGCCAGGGGAACGGTTTGCGTTTGTTTGGCGTAGAGGGAAGGCGAGCCGAATCTTCCCGAAGTATACAATTCATTCCACTTCAGCAATTCTTCCGCGGTGGTGAGCAGGGCGGCATGGCCGTACACGCTTTCGTTGGGCATGTTGATGTAAAAGCCATAAGTGCCGTCTTCCCCGTACGCCACGGCCCTGTTGGGCACCAGCTGCCGGAGATCCTGCCGCCAGCGGGAAGCGTCCATGCCGGCAGGAGAGAATATATGCTGATCGGTGAATTCTTCCAACGTTTTGCCCGACACGCGCTCCACGATGATCGTCATCAGCGTGTAGTTGGTGTTGGAATAGATGTATTCGTATCCAGGAGGGTTGTTCAATGTTTTTTGCCGGCAGATGATGCGCAGCGCGTCATTGTTCGTGTAGTTCCTTTCCCCGCGCGGCCAGCCCTTCAGCCCGCTCGAATGGTGCAGGAGGTGCGATATCCTGACGGTTTGCGCGTACTCCGGGAGCTCCGGCACATACTTCCGCACATCATCTTCCACCGACAATTTCCCCTGCTGTTCCAGCAACAGGATGGAAGCGGCGGTGAACTGTTTGCTGACGCTGCCCGCTTCGATGAGCGAAGTGGTGGTCATAGGAACGTTGCGCTCTATATCTGCCATCCCCCATGCCTTCGAAAAAATCACCTTTCCATTGCGGCTGATGGCCATCTGCGCACCCGGCCCGTCGGGCTTGAAGCGCTCGAAAGCGGATTCGATGCGGGCCAGCGTATCCTGCCAGGTTTGCGCCTGCGCGCCAAGAAGCGCCAGCAGCGCGGTAAGGGTAAGCGTGATCTTTTGGAGCATATGTTTTTATATTCTGTTCCTAAGATAATACAAACTCCCCGACACCAAAAGCCACTGCGCCACACCGTAAGTCGCCATTACCACGATGCCGCTGTGGGAGAAGTCCGCATAAAAAAGCTGGAACGCCAGCACTGTGTCGGACACCACGAAGAAAAACGCCCCCAGGATAGCCCGCATCCCATACCAGGGCGCGCCAAATCCGAATGCACGCACAGACAGGAGGAACATACTGGTAATCACCGCCGTATACGCGATAACCGGGATGCGCATCTCGCCGGCTTTGGGATAAAGTAAAGACAGCACCACCGCCGCATATCCCAGGGCTACGGCCATGGCCATCTTTTCGATGATCCCGATCTTAGGCCGCGGTTTCATCCAAAGGAAAAATCCGATGTACATCAAATGTGCTATAAGAAAACTCACCAGTCCCGGCAGAAAAAACTGCGGGAACAGGAGGAATACATCCCCCGACCAGGAAAAAATTAAGGCGGCGAAAATGAAGTTGCGGGAAGCGGATTGCAGCTTGCCGGCGAGGGCCCATCCGTACGCGCCCAACAGTATCATCAGCAAGGGTTTGGTGATGAACCGGGCCTGCGGTACGTCGAAAAGGATCATCCCGATATCCGCGAGCAACGCGAGGAAATACACAGCTATCCAATAGGCAGGTTTCATGAAGTGGAATTGTCCCCCAACTTACACCCTTTTTAACTGTTGAGCAATACATAAAAAGTGGTACCCTTTTCGGGGATACTGCTCAGTTTCAGCTGCCCGCCATGCATCTGGATAATCTGCTGGCTGAGGCTCAGCCCGATGCCGGAACCGGTTTTTTTGGTGGTGAAGAAGGGGATGAAGATCTTTTCCTGCGCGTCAGGGTCGATGCCGGGTCCGTTATCGGTGATTTCGATGATCACTTGCTGGCCGTTGAACGAGCCTTTCACGGAAATAAGCGGCTGCTCGGTTTGGTCCAGTGCGTCCATGGCGTTTTTGATGAGGTTGATCAGCACCATCTGCAATTGCGTTTCGTCGGCATGAATCTCAATATTGTCGGGCGAAACGTGCGACCGGTACCGGATGCCCGCCGCTTTCATATCGGCCAGCAGCAGGTTGCTTACGGAGTGGATGAGTTGTTTGAGGTTGATGGTGGTGAATTGCGGCTTGGGAAGCGTGGTGTAGTCGCGGTAGGCGTTCACGAAATTCATGATGCCTTTGCTGCGGCTCTCGATAGTTTCGAGCGCTTCGCGAAGGTCGCCCACGGCGTCGTTCTGCTCGTCGGTAGCGGCGAGGTCGTACTGCACGATATCCTGCATGGTGCCGATGAGGCTCACAATGGGCGTCACTGAGTTCATGATTTCGTGACGGAGGATTTTGGTGAGGTTCTGCCAGGCTTCCAGTTCTTTTTGCTGCAGTTCCGCATGGATATTCTGCAACGAAATCAGCTTCACGAGCCGCCCCTGCAGCCGCACGCTCGCCGCCTGGATCGAAAGCTGCTGGCCGTTTTGGGTGGCGTACAGTGCTTTATGCCCTGCCGGCAATTGCATGAGCAGCCCTGCCAGATCGGGGTGTACGTTTTTCAGTTCGTCGATATACCGCAACCGGTAAATGCCGAGCAGGCGGAAGGCGGCGGGATTGATCAGTTCTATCTTTCCATCCGTATCAAAAGAAAAAACGCCGATGCTGATATGCTGGATGATCGTATCGATATATTTGAGATTGGCCTCCCTTTCCGCGCGTGTTTGCCGGAATGCTTCCAGCACTTCGTTGAACTGGTGGTTGAGGGCGCTGAAACTCTTGCCCAGTTTATTGTCGGCGCTGAAGCGGATAGAGAAATCCTCGTACCGGATGGCCTCCAGGAACAACGTCAGTTTCCGGTTGACGCGGTTGAGATAGTGATATAACGACACCACCTGCGCGATCAGGAAAGGCGCCACGAGCCATATCAGCAGCGGGTAACCGGCGGTCCACAAAGCGAACCCCGCCGCCACGGTGGCGATGAACAGCACAAGGCGCAACAGGATGATGACGCTGAAACGGTTCATGTCAGAGATTGTATTTTTCCATACGGCGGTAGAGCGCAGCCCGGCTCAAACCCAGTTCCCTGGCGGCGTCGGTGATATTGCCGTTGCATTGCTTCAGGGCCTGCGCGATCATATTCCTTTCCATATCCTCCAGGTTGAAACCGGTGTCCAGCTTTTCCGCGGATGCCGCCGATTTCACGAAAACATCTTTCGGCATGAGCGTTTTGCCCTGGCACAAAATCACCGCCCGCTCGATGGCGTGCTGCAATTCGCGGATGTTTCCCGGCCAGTCGTAATTCTCCAGCTGCGTGATGAGGGTTTCGTGCAGAAACGCGACCGGACGGTTGTATTTCTTACGGTACATCCCGAGGAAATATTCGGCCAGGGGCACGATGTCTTCCCGCCTTTCGCGCAATGGCGGCAGGTGCACTTCGATGGTATTGATGCGGTACAGCAAATCCTGCCGGAATTGCCCGGAAGCCGCCAGCTGCTGGATATTCTTGTTGGTGGCGGAAATCAACCGCACGTCGATGGGGATCTGTTTGTTGGAGCCAACCCGCGTCACCTGTCGGTTCTGCAAAACGGTCAGCAGCTTGGCCTGGAAGGGGATGGAGATATTCCCGATCTCGTCCAGGAAAATGGTGCCGCCGGCGGCTTCTTCGAAACGGCCCGCGCGGTCGTCTCTCGCATCGGTGAAGGCGCCTTTCTCGT
>NZ_CALNBI010000031.1 GCF_937874145.1 uncultured Chitinophaga sp.
CAGGATCGGCAAGCTGGTGCAACAGGTATCGCAACCTTTGCTGGAAATCCATCCCGCACTGGCGCGGCGTTTCGGTATCCGCCAGCACGAAGAGGTAAAAGTGGTGACCAAGCGCGGCGAAGCCGTGTTCGCCGCCAATATTGTAGAAACCATCCGGGAGGATACGGTGTTCCTGCCTTATCACTGGCCGGGAAAAAAATCCGCCAACCAGCTGACCAGCGGGCATCTCGATCCGATTTCCAAAATCCCGGAATTCAAAGTGAGCGCCTGCAACCTGATCCCGACCGGCAACATCGCCATCATCGATAAAAACGCCACCGATTACAAAAGCGCATAAGTATTCACCAAACACGAAATATTATGGCTCAGTATTATACGTTACAGCAGGAATTCTTTGTGGATGTACAACGCTGCATCGGCTGCAAAGCCTGTGAAGCCGCCTGCGCGGAATGTGAAACGAACGGGGAGGAATCCATGATCCACGTGAATTATGTGGACAGGGCTCATACCATCCAGACAACCGTCCAGGTATGCATGCACTGCGAAGACCCGCTCTGCGCCAACGTGTGCCCCGCGGACGCCATCAGCAAAGACGAGTTCGGCGTGGTCCATTCTGCCAATACCTCGCGCTGCATCGGCTGTTCCAATTGCGTGATGGCTTGCCCTTTCGGCGTTCCGAAGAAAATGGAGCAATACGACCTGATGATGAAATGCAATATGTGTTACGACCGCACCAGCGTTGGCAAAAAACCGATGTGCGCCACGGTTTGCCCCAGCGGCGCATTGTGGTATGGCACCCGGGAGGAAATGGAAAGAATGCGGCCCAATTCCACGCCGGTCAATAAGTTCATTTTCGGCGAAGAAGTGGTGAATACGAAAGTGAACGTCATGATGCCCAAAGGCAGCACTGAACTGAGAGTATTCTAAAGCCCGAATTGAAAATATTATCCGATGAGCAACGAAGAAAAACACTGGAAAGAAGATTTTCCCATCAGCCGGCCCCAGGCCGACCAGGTGACCCGCAGGGATTTTGCGAAACTCCTGGCCGTCGTGTCGGGCGGAATGGTGTTCGGGAACGGTGTTATCGCCGCCAGATATGCTTTTAAAGAGCCCCCGGCGCCGGGGAAATTCAAAGTTTGCACCAAAAGCGATGTGCCCGTCGGCGGCACAAAATCGTTCGTGCTCGACAATGACAAGACGCCCTACATCCTCGTGCATACCGAAGACGGCGGTTTTTACGCCTACGAACAGAAGTGCACCCATCTGTCCTGCGCCGTATACTACAAACCCGGCACCATGAAGCTGGAATGCCCCTGCCACAACGGCTGGTTCGATGTGAAAACGGGAGAAGTGCTCCAGGGCCCTCCGCCACGGCCGCTGAAGAAACTGGACGTCATATTCGAAGGAGATAATATCTATGTTCAACATATCAATACCACGCACGCATGAGCAATTTCAGAAGAGGACAGGAACAGTCCCACCCGCGGAAAAAGAGCATGATCATGTCCACCCTTATCGTGGTCCTGCTGGCCAACCTGTTCATCCAGATTTGGTTGCTGTATACTTCGCTCAATAATGCGCTGGAAGGGCATCCCGAAGTAGCCTTGAGTACTTTCGCCGCTTCCGGCGTGCTGTTTGTGGCCAGCGTGATATGGTTGTACTTCCTGCCGAAAAACGTAAGGTGATGCTGACCGACCGGTTCCATAGGGTACATGATTATCTCCGGATTTCCCTGACTGATAACTGCAACTTCCGCTGCAGTTACTGCATGCCCGAAGAGCAGATTACCCTGCTGCCGAAAGCGCAGCTCATGCAGGCTGATGAGATTTTCGCCATCGCCCGCACGTTCGCGGACCTGGGCGTGAAGAAAATACGGCTGACGGGCGGCGAGCCCATGGCCAGGAAAGACTTTGCCGACATCCTGGCCGGCCTTTCCCGCCTGCCCGTGAAGCTGGCCATGACCACCAACGGTGTGATGCTCGATCAATACATGGCGAACCTGCAACAGGCCGGTCTTACGTCTATCAATATCAGCCTCGATTCCCTCCTGCCGGATAAATTCAGGAAGATTACCCGGCGGGATGCTTTCGCGCGCGTTTGGAGCAATATCCTTGGCTGCATCGCGGCAGGGATGCACGTCAAATTGAACGTGGTGATGATGAAAGGCGTTAACGATGATGAGATCGCCGCGTTTACCGAGCTGACGCGCAAACTGCCGGTGCATGTCCGTTTCATCGAGTTCATGCCCTTCGACCAGAATCGTTGGGACCGCGGCAAGGTGATCGGCAGTGCGGAGGTAATGGAGGTTGTTGCGCAGCAATACGCTTTATACAAACTGAAAGACGGCAAAAACGATACGGACCGGAAGTTCGGGATCATGGGGCACGCGGGCACGCTATGCTTCATTTCCACGCTCACCGATTCTTTCTGCGCCACCTGCAACCGCCTCCGGCTTACGGCCGACGGGAAGATGAAAAACTGCCTTTTCGGCGCGGAAGAATTTGATGTACTGGCCGCATTCAGGAGCGGAGCGGATATCGCGCCCGTCATTCGGAAGGCGATATCCCGCAAGCACGAGCGGCTGGGCGGGCAGTTCAACGATTACCGGGAGCTGCAGCCCGGGCAGCTGGATAACAGGAGCATGATCAGGATCGGGGGATAGTTATCCGCTTTTAAAACACAGTTTGCAAAATGATTTCCGTACAAGAAGTTTTCAACATATTGGAGCGTAACGCCGGGGCGATGGCGCCGCAGGAATTGCCGTTGCTGGCCTGCCTCGGTTTGGTGGCGGCGGAAGAAGTGACGGCGCCTGTAGACGTACCCGTGTTCGACAATTCCGCAATGGACGGCTACGCCATCCGTTACGAAGATGTGGAAGCTGCGATCCCTATCCATGTGGCGTATACGATCGTGGCGGGGGCGCCGGGGTTGCCGGTCCTGCGCAGGGGAGAAGCGGCGCGTATTTTTACAGGGGCCCCGGTGCCGGAGGGGGCGGATACCGTGGTGCAACAGGAGATATGCGGGTTGAAAGATGGAAGCCTGACTTTTTTACAACCTATTGCTGCCGGCACCCATATCCGCAAACAAGGCACGCAAACCAGGAAAGGAGCGGTCGTGCTAAAGCCAGGGACAATGTTGACGGCGGGATATATCGGATTCCTCGCCACATTGGGCATCGCTGCTCTGCGGGTGCATCCGGTACCGAAGGTGGGCATCATCGTGACCGGCAAAGAGCTGGTGCCCGCGGGGCAACCTTTACGGCCCGGACAGATTTATGAAAGCAATGCCGTAGCCCTGCAGGCTGCGCTACTGCAAATGGGCGTGGCAGCGGTTTTTGCCGCGCATGCCGATGACGATGAAGCGGAATTGCAACAGTGCATCGCTGAAAAGATCAGCGGGTTGGACGTGCTGCTCATCACCGGCGGAATTTCCGTAGGAGATTATGATTTCGTGAAACCCGTGCTGGAAAAGCTTGGCGCCGCGGAACAGTTTCATAAAGTGAAGCAAAAACCCGGCAAGCCATTATATTTCGGGCGGCTGCGGGAGAAGCATGTGTTCGCGCTGCCGGGGAATCCCGCATCTGTGCTTACCTGCTTTCATGTTTATGTGCAACCTTTCCTGAAAGCCCTGATGGGCCAACCGGCATTCGCAAACAAGCAATACGGCATCCTGTTAAATGGTTATGACAAGAAAGCGGGCCTCACCCATTTTGTAAAAGCGCGGACAGAAGGCCATAAAGTGGCGATACTCACAGGCCAGCCGTCATTCCAGATGGATGCCTACACGGATGCCAACGCCTACGCCGTTTTACGCGCGGAGCAGGAAGCATTCCAGGCGGGAGAAAAAGTGGAGATCGTCGTTATTGCGTAATCAATCACAGGAATATTGGAACCTTTATTATACATATTATTCGCAGCCATCGCGTTTTTGTACGCCTCCGTGGGGCACGGCGGCGCCAGCGGCTACATCGCGCTGATGATCCTGTTTGCCTTCCCGCAGGATGAAGTGAAGACAAACGCGCTGATCCTGAATATTCTCGTTTCGCTGATCGCATTCATACAGTATTTCCGGAAAGACACGTTCCCTTACCGGCTGTTCCTCCTGCTGGCATTGTTTTCCATTCCTGCGGCGTTTATCGGCGGCACCATGACGCTGCACGACAAAGCTTTCAAAATCATCCTGGGGCTCGTGTTGCTCATTGCCATTGCGAAGTTGCTGGGGCTGATGCCCGACAAGCACTTCGAAGTGAAGCCGTCTTTGTTGCCGATCATGTTTATGGGCGCGGGGATCGGGCTGCTGTCGGGCCTCCTGGGCATCGGCGGCGGCATCATTCTCAGCCCTATCCTGATCCTGCTGGGTTGGTGTACCGTGAAGCAAACGAGCGCCATCAGCGCCTTGTTTATATTCGTCAATTCGATATCCGGATTGTGGGGCAAAAGCCAGGCGGAACTCCATTTTTCCGGCAACCTCGTGTATATTGCCGTGTTTACGGTGCTGGGCGGTTTTGCGGGCGCTTACCTGGGAAGTAACAAGTTCAGGGTGGAATGGATCAAGCAGATACTGGCGCTGGTGCTGGGAATTGCGAGCTTTAAACTTTGTTTTACCTGACATGAAGTTGAAAACATATATCCTGTCGGGCGGCAAAAGCTCTAGAATGGGCCAGGACAAAGGCCTGCAGCCAATCCTCGGCAAGCCGGCCATCGCGTACCTGCTGGATATGCTCCAGCCCCTGGGCATCACACCTGTGATCATCGCCCATGAGGGAGGTTACAGCCAGTTCGGTGTGAGGGTTATAGGTGATGTGATACCCGGGAAAGGGCCCATGGGTGGCATTTATACCGCGTTGTCGGATGCAGGGGAAGATGTGCTGATCCTGGCTGCTGATGCGCCTTTTATTTCAACGGCGGTAATGAGGGCGCTGCTTGCGCAACAGGAGGAAGGCCAAATTAATGTGATCCGGTATAACGGAAGGGTACAGCCTTTGTGCGGAATATATCCCGCGGTATGCGCCGGGGAAGTAAAAGAAAGCGTGCAATCTTCCCGGTTGAAAATGATGGACCTGCTGGATAGATTTCCTACACATTACATCGGCCTGGAAGGAATAGCGGAGATTTTTCATAACAACAATACACCGGCCGATCATGCGGCGGCTGTTAATTATCTCAGGAAGATGAATATCAAATGTTTCGGCAAACTGACGGACATCATCACCGAACCCGCCGTTCCGGCGTATCCTACAACTGTGCAGGCTTTCAAAGACCATTTGCAAAAAGCGTATCCCGCATTGGCAACGGTCGGATACAAAATCGCATTGAACCGGCAGATTGTCACCGATCCGGGTACCAACATCTGCGAAGCCGACGAAATCGCATTGTTGCCAGCCTTTTCAGGAGGCTGATACGGGTGGAATAACTATATTGTCAAATAATGGGAGAAAAGAAAATCAGGAACAGTTTTATAGAAGGGCCGATACCGCCGGAGAAGATCGCGGATAGCATCGCCGCCCATCGCCATAAGACCGGCATCGGCGGGCACGCCATTTTCCTGGGGCAGGTGCGCAATGACTTAATCGATGGAAAGGAAGTACAGGCCATCGACTTCACTACGTACCGCGAAATGGCGGAACAGAAGATCGCGGAAATCCGGGAAGACATCTTCGCGAAGCACGAGCTGGTGTGCATGCACATCTATCACAGCCTTGGCATCGTGCCTGCAGGCGCGCTCTGCTTTTTCGTTTTCACTTCTTCCAAACACCGCAAGCCCGCGCAAAAAGCCTGTGAAGAACTCGTGGAGCGCTTCAAGGCGGAAGTGCCGGTTTGGGGCAAGGAACTATTCACCGATGCCTCTTATCAATGGAAAGAATTAAAGGGTTGACCCGATGATCGATATCACACATAAAAGCAACAGCCTGCGTATTGCGGTAGCGCAAGCCATCGTTAAAGTAAGCAAACCCGAAACGATCGATGCCGTGGTCCGCAAAGCCGTACCGAAAGGAGACGTATTCGAAATGGCGAAAGTGGCGGGGCTCTTCGCGGCAAAGAAAACGGCGGACATGATCCCCGATTGCCATCCGCTGCCGGTGGAATACACCAGGATCAGCTATGAGATCGACGGGCTGGATATCAAAATCACCGTGGAAATCAAGACTGTATACAAAACCGGCGTGGAAGTAGAGGCAATGCATGCCGCATCGGTGGTGGCGCTCACCATGTACGATATGCTGAAGCCGATCGATAGATCCATCGAAATCCACCACATCAAACTACTGGAAAAGAAAGGCGGTAAATCGGGGAGGAAGGATGCGTTTGAAACCAGGATCCGCACAGCCGTCGTGGTTTGCTCCGATACCGTTTCCAAAGGCGATAAAGCCGACACCTCCGGCAAAGCAATCATCGAAAAACTGGAAGGCCACCCGGTGGAAGTGATCGGCTACAACGTGATCCCCGACGGTGTAGAGCGCATCCAGGCGGAAATCCGGCAATGCCTGGACAAAGGCGCTGAAATGATCCTGCTCACAGGCGGTACAGGCCTTTCCAGGCGCGATTATACGCCCGAAGCCATACGGCCCATGCTCGACAGGGAGATCCCCGGCATCGGGGAACACCTGCGGCAATACGGACAAAACCGCATGCCGTACTCCATACTGTCCCGAAGCACCGGCGGACTGATTGGCGATACCCTCGTTATCGCACTTCCCGGTTCCACCAATGGCGCAAAGGAATCTATGGACGCCCTGTTCCCGCATATCCTCCATGTGTTTAAAATGATCCACTCCGGAAAGCACTGAGCATACAAAAAACGGCCCCTGGAAAGGGGCCGCCGTCATGATAATTGTAAGACCAAAATTCTAAGATCAGTATGTTAACCGGACGATCCTGTTGTTCTGCAGGAGGTCGACCTTAAAGAAGTTCCCCACCAAAATGGTATTGAACTGATCGGTGGTCAGGATGTCGAATACAGGACGCGAGAAATAGGGTTCCTTGAATCCGAAACTGCCGATGTTGTTGTGCGTGGTGCTCAGCTTGCCGTCGGCATCCAGGATGGCCATGCCATAACGGCTGACGCCGTTGAACTTCTGGAAAGTACCCGTTGCCAGGATCTTCCCGTTCCCCAGGCGCTCGGCCAGCATAACAGGCCCGTCGGCCCCCGCTCCGGGGTCGAAACCGTCGTCGGCCACCCCGTTTTCCTGCAGGATCGCTACTTTTTTACGGTTTTTGCCACCGATCTGGCTGAATGTGCCGCTCACGAGCAACTTGTTGCCCGGTAACTGCCGGATCGAGGAAATATCCCCGTTCAGGTTGCTCCCTGCGGCAAACTGTTCGTCCAGCGAGCCGTCGGGCAGGAGCCGGATGAGCGATTTCACCGTCTTGTTTTCGTATCGGGCAAACAGCCCGCCGATCACGATTTTCCCGCCGGGCTGGATGATGGCATCCGAAATAAACCCGTCGACGCCCGAGGGCACGGTGTTGGTTTCCGCGTCGTACCGGAAGCTTTTATCCAGCTGTCCGTCCGGGTAAATGCGGACGAGCCCCGCGGCAGGGATGGTATCGGTGATAACAGTATCTTTCCCGGCCGGGTAGTAGTTTTTGGAGAGATAGTGGCGGAAATAGCCATACACGACAACGCGCCCGTCTTCCTGCTCCAGCAGGCCTGTCACCGGCCCGTCGAAATACGCGTTGAAGGCCGGCACGGTGTCTTTCGCGGGATCGCCGTTTTCGTTGGTGTATTCCACCTGTACGCCCGGCACCGTACCTGTTTTTTGCAGGAGGGTGATATTGCCGAGGGAAGATTTCATGGCGCCGAGTTTCGAGAAAACGCCGGAAGCCAGGAGCTGTCCGGATTTCAATTCGATCACCCGGGCCACGTTCCCGTTGAATCCCGGCGCGATCCTGAACGATTTGTCGACCACGCCGTCGGCGCCGATCATCACCATCCCGCTATACCCCGCGCGCAGGCCGGCGTTGTTGTAATCGGTGAAGCTGCCCGCGAGTACGAAGCGCCCGTCAGACAGTGCGGTGATGTCGCTGATGTTGTTATTGGCGCCCACGAACGACTGGAAATCCTTGTCCACGCTCATCGCGCCGGCTACCGTGAAGGAAGGGCCGGGCACCACGTCTTTCCCCACGGAAAGGGTGATGATGCCGCTGCTGGCCATGGCGGGCACTTTCACGGTAATCACCGAATCCAGGACAGATACCACCGTAGCCAGTTCGCCGTTGAACCGGATCCTGATGGAATCCTTGTATTTGAGGAAACCGTTGCCGGAAAGGCTTACTTCCGTACCTACAACTCCCTTTCCGGGGTTGGGCTGCAAGGTGCTCAGCTTGATGCCGAGCTGTTCCCTGGCGTCGGCATAAGGGTCTTTGCCGACGTATTCGTCTTTCTCGCAGGAAACGGTGAACAGCGCCGCCGCCATCATATGCCGAGAGTGTATGTTTTAATATTCATGCTGTTGGGATTTGTACCGCCGTATGCCGCGGTATTACTGGAAATAATCTTGCACCGTTGTCACGAAGGCCATCATATTGAACCCGAATCCGTGGTTGCCATCCAGCATATGCACCACGCCGTTGGTGGTCTGTATGTCGGAAGTGCCCACGTTGTTGGTGATGTTCACCGGGTTGGCGAAATCGCCCACATCCGTGATCTGCACCATGCGCGGCCCCACGTCCTTGGTGCCGCTGTAATCGCTGAACTGTACGCCCAGGTTCATGATGTAGCCGCCGGCCGACTCGAGGTACTGGCCGGGGTATACCTGCAGCATGCGGCTGTCGCGCCGGGCGATGTCCTTCAACAGGTATCTATCCCGGAAAGTATAGCGCAAAAGGTATTGCTGCCAGATTTCCGCGGGTATGTCGGCGATGTGGAGGGAATCCTGGTTGAGGCCGTATCGCACGGCGTTCAGCATGTTCATGGCTTTGAGGATGCTAAAGTTATGCGGCGCGAAGAAGGTGACGTTTTCTTTGCTGAGCATGTCTTTCATCCCCGCCGCTTCCACGATGGCCACCACGGTGTCGAAATACACGGGGTTGGACTGCAGGAATTCATAAGTGTTGACGTTCAGTTTGCCGTTCTGCAGCCCGCCGTCTTTAAAGTAGTCGTCTTTTTTGCAGGCGGCCAGCAGCAGGAGCGCCAGCAGGCCGGGCAGTAGGAAAGTTGCGTATTTTTTCATGTTCCGGCGATTTACTTGATCCAATAATTGTTGAGCACGATGTTGGGATTGTTGATCTGCGCCTTCGAAGCGATGGGCCAGGTCCAGGCGCCCTGGTTGAACTGCTCTTCGGTGAGGTAGTTCTTGCACTGGGCGGGGTCTTTCACCCTGCCGGTGCGCACCAGGTCGTACCAGCGCATGCCTTCGCCGATGAGCTCTTTCTGCCTTTCGTTGAAAATGGCGTCTTTGAGATTTTCGGTTGCGGCATTGTAAGGATTGGCGCCCGCTCTTTCCCTGACTTCATCCAGCAGGGCGATGGCTTCCCCGTTGCGGCCGGTATTGGCCAGCGCTTCGGCGCCCAGCAGCAATACGTCGGAATAACGGAAGATGATCATGTTGTCGTCGAACAGGTAATTGTTCACATCCGTTACGTTGGAATATTTCAGGAACATAGCCGTGGTGTTGTTGATGTAGGGTAGATAGAACCACAGGTCGCGGCGCTTGTCGGGCAAGGCCGCCGGGTACATCCGCTCCAGGAAATCCGCTTCGTAAAAGCAGTCGCTGTTGGCGCCGTAGTTCACCACCGGGTCGTGGGTGGTCCACTGGCCGAGGGATACGTATTTCGTTTCCTGCCCGTAGTTTTTGTTTACGGAAAATTCGAAAATGCTTTCCTTCGTCCGCCCCTTGAATATCCGCTTGAAGTCTTCAATCGGCAACAATTCGAAGTAACCGGACTGCTTCACGGCGAGCGCCGCTTCGGCCGCTTTTTTGTTGTACGCTTCCGCGTTGCCCGCATCAAAACCTGCCATCCACATATTGCAATGCGCGATCAATGCCAGTGCAGACGCTCTCGATGCGCGGACGCCCCAGTTGGTCGGGTCTTCGTACTGCCAGGGCAGGTTGTCTTTCACCGCTTCCAGTTCCTCCGTACAGAATTTGAGCACTTCGGAAAACTTCGTCCGCGGGCGTGCTTCGGGATCATACGCCTGTGTGTACAAAGGCACATCTCCATAAATCCTGACGATGTAGAAGTAAGTGAACGCCCGCACGAACCGCACTTCAGCCAGGAACTGCTGCCGCTCGTTCTCCGAAATGCCCGGTACTTCCGGGATCCGGTCGATGGCGATGTTGCAGGCCGCGATGGCCTGGTAGAACGGGTACCAGTCGTCCAGCAAATGCACGTAATAACGGGTAGGGTCCGACACGCGGGCGCGGTTGGCAAGATCGTTTTCCGCCACGGCCTTGAAGGCCACCACCCAGGTGCCGTCGAACTCGCCGGCGCGGATATCGCCGTTCACGTTATGATACGGCCCGTAAGTCAGTTTGTCGTAAATGAAGCCGTAGGCATCCGCCACGGCAGACTCCACATCCTGCCGGGTTTTCCAGAAGGAGTTGGCCCCCAGCCGGTCCACCGGCTCCACGTCGAGCAGGTTTTTGCAGGCGGTGAGGCCGATGATGAAAGCCAGTATGATAATGATCCTGTATTGCATAAGTAGCTGCTTTAGAATTCAAGATTTAAACCGAAGGTGTAGGAAGGTGCTACCGGGTAGCTGTCTAACCGGTCGCGCCCCAGTTCGGTCACGTTTTCGGGATTCGGGCCGGAGTAGCTGGACAGCATCAGCAGGTTGGCGCCGGTCAGGTAGATCCGCGCATTGTTCATCCGCGCCCTGCGGATCCAGTCCTTTTTGAAGGTGTACCCGAGCGTGAGGGCGTTGAGCTTGAAGTACGAACCGTCTTCCTGGAACAAGGTCTGCGACCCGTTGTAGTTGTCGGTATTGCCGTAATACTGCAGCGGGTTGGGATATTTCGCCTTGTCGCCCGGCTGCTTCCAGTAATTGTATTCGCTGATATCCGGTAATGTCAGCGCGCCGGCGTTGGGCTTGTTGCCGTAAGGGTAGTACAGGTTGCCCAGGCGTTCCGACAATGCGTTGTTCAGCAGGTCGCGCTTCATCAGCACGGTGCCGCTCATGGTCAGGCTCCAGGCTTTGTAGGTCATGGTGGAATAGAAGCCTCCCGTGACGCGGGGCACCGGGTTGCCGGCGATCTGCAGATCGCGGGAATTGGTGATGTAGTTGCCGTCGATGTCGCTGTAGTTCATATCGCCAGCCTGGTAATAACCGCCGGCGGCGTTGCGGTAGCGCAATCCCGTAACGGGATCCACCGGCACGTCATTGTCGTTGCTGTACACGCCCTGGGAAACATACAGGAAGTTGCTGAGCGTATTGCGGCCCACTTTGGTGACGATCGGGCCGTAATCAGACGAAGAGATGATCTGCGTTACGCCGCCGGGCAGCGTCAGCAGTGCATCTTTGTTCACCGCGGCGTTCACGCTGAAGTTCCAGTAGAACTTCGACGTCTGTGGCAGCGGCCTGAAGCCGAGCGCCACCTCGAAGCCCTTGTTGAGCATGGACGCGCCGTTGGTGGTGGTGCTGCTGAAGCCGGTGGCGGAGTTCAGCGAGCGGGAGAACAGCATGTCGGAGATCACTTTCTGGTACACGTCCACCGTTAAAGTGGCGCGGCCTTTCAGTACGCTGAGGTCGAACCCGAAGTTGAGCTGTTCCACTCTTTCGGGCTTCAGGTAAGGATTGGGCATCTGCCCCAGTTTGGGGGTGATGCGCGGTACGTTGTTGTAGTTGCCGCCCACCAGGTAGGAACCGAGCGAGGTTGTTAATTCATGCTAAACATTATTTACCAACAAATCTCTTTTCTATGATAAGTCGCAGATACTTGTATCTGATGCTGGCAGCGCTCGCCCTGGCCTGCAATGATCTGGCGCTGGGCCCCGGGATACCCAAGCCTGAAGACCCCGGGGCAAAGGCTTCCCGGAAAAAAGTACTGGTCATCGGCATCGACGGGTGCCGGGGCGAACCGGTGAAGTACGCCGCCGTCCCCAACATCCGCAAGCTCATGCAAAATGCCGTCTACAGTTACGACGCGCTCACACAGCCGCCCACCTGGAGCGGCCCGGGCTGGTCGTCGCTGCTGACGGGCGTTTGGGGCAACAAACACGGGGTTACCGACAACAGTTTCAGCGGCAGCAACTTCGCCGCGTATCCCGTGTTCCTCCAATACCTCAAAGCAGCTGACCCCTCGCTCCAAACCGTGTCCATCTGCGCATGGGCGCCCATCAACCAGCATGTCGTTTCCCACGCGGATGCCAGGGTGAACGTAACATCGGATGCCGCGGCGAAAGACAGCGCCGTGGCGCGCCTCAAAAACGGCGACCCCGATTTCCTCTTCGCGCAGTTCAATGACGTGGACGCCGCCGGTCATAGTTTCGGCTTCGACACCAGCGTACCCCAATACATGCAGGCCCTCACAAAAATGGACGGCTACGTGGGCGACCTGGTGAATGCGATACAGTCGCGCCCGGAATATGCCTCGGAAGACTGGCTGATCGTCATCGCGGCGGATCATGGCGGCAACCTCGCCGGCCATGGCGGCAACTCCTACGAGGAGCAGAACATCTTCATGATGTACCACAACAAACGTTTCGTATCGCGCGAAGTGAAAAAGCCCGTCACCAATTCCACCTTCGTCAAATTCATGCAGCGAGGCCAATACGCCTTCACCGAAAACACGGCGTACGATTTCGGCGCCATGGTGAAGTGGACCGTGGAATACAGGGTGCGGACCTCCGGCCTCAGCAGCGATCCGCCGTTTATTGCCAATAAAGACTGGAACAGCGGCAACAACAGGGGATGGGTGATCTGCGTAAGCGGCCAGGGCTGGAAGTTCAACGCGGGCGACGGCAGCAGGCGCGTCGATATCGGGGCCAGCGCTCCGGCATTGAACGATAACAAATGGCACCACATCGCCGTATCGGTAGACCGTACCGGGCTCGTACGCCTGTACCAGGATGGTGTAGCGGTAGGCTCCGCGAATATGACCGCCCTCACCACGCTGGACCCCGCCAACGTCACCAAGCTCATCGTGGCCGAAGATATCTCCAAAACATACGGCAGCCGGTACGCCAACCCCGTTATCAATATGGCGGATATCCGCCTGTGGAACGACGCGCTGGATCCGCTGACGATCGCTGAATACGCCAAATGCGACACCACCGTTACCCCCGACCATCCCTACTATTCCAATCTCATCGGTTGGTGGAAAGGCACCGACGGGAAAGGGACGCTGCTGAAAGATGCGTCTCCCAAAAAGATCGATCTGCAGATTGCCGGCAACGTAAACTGGGAAGAAACCGGGAAGGATCTCTGCGGCGCCATGGTGGCCACAGACGTGCCGAAAATTGTGGATATCGCCCCGAGGGTGATTTCCTGGTACAATATCCCCATCAACACCGCCTGGAAGCTGGACGGGAAGCTATGGTTTGATTATTGATTTTTCTCCGATACATGCACAAAGGCCATCCCGCGAGGGGTGGCCTTTTGCTGTAACGCCCAACGGCCCCATTGCGGAGCCGTTGGATAGGCAGGTGGATCAGGTTGCGGTTTATTGGGGCAGGATGCGCGCCAGTTCCTGGTGCAGCCGCTCGCTGCGGAGGTTCTTGGCGACGATCTTTCCATCCGGCCCGATGAGGAAGTTCTGGGGCACGGCTTTCACTTTGTACATTTCCGCTACTTCGTTTTTCCAGCCTTTCAGGTCGGATACATGCTGCCAGTCCAGGTTGTCTTTTGCGATGGCGTCCAGCCAGTTTTGTTTTTTGCCGGGCATGTCGAGGGATACTCCCAATACGGTAAAGTTCCTGTCTTTGAATGCATGATACGCTTTCACCAGGTTGGGGTTCTCCGCGCGGCAGGGCCCGCACCAGGAGGCCCAGAAGTCCACCAGCACGTATTTCCCTTTGTAGTCAGACAACCGCACGGGATGGCCGGCTGTATCGTTCTGAGTGAATCCCGGGGCGATGGCGCCCACGGCGAACAGCCGCGCTTCGTCCAGCCGGCCGGCGAATTTCCTGCCGGAAGGAGTGTTCCGGATATTGGCAGAAAGGCCATTGAACAAAGGCTCCGCGATTGCTACATCAATATCCTTCCCCGCCAGTTCCACCAAGGCAACCAGGCTTACAAACGCATCCGGATGCTTACGGATGTAGGCCATTTTGAGGGTGTCGGTTTGCAATCCTATTTGCCGGAAGTCCTGCATGACTTTTTCCATGTAACCGGGACTTTTCAGTTCGGCAGGCGTAGGCGCCGGTTTTTTAGCCGCTTCCCGGAAATGCACCATCACCGCATCCTTGTAATCCACGTATTGCCGGTTGATGGCGCCGGCCTTGATCCGGGCGTATTTAATGCTGTCTTTCCCGGAAACCGAAAGCTTCCCTTTCTCCAGGTACAGATCAATCGCATCCCCGTTTTTTCTCCATTTGGAGCCCAGCCCGTCATGATCGATGAACAAATGTACAAGGGCGGGATCTTCCAGGTTGCCCCTGAAGGTGGCTTTGCCGTTGTGCAGCACCGCGGAGTCGAGGACCTTGCTGTTCGACCAGGCGTAATTGGAAATAAGATACGCGACGGCCGCAGGTTTCGCCTGCTTCAGCTGCACGTTCAGCTGGTAGTCGAAAGATTGGGCCATGGCGATGCCGGGCATCGATAGCGATGCTGCCAGAATGAAATGTTTCATGTAAAAAGGTTATTTAAGCATGATGAATGAGGGCACAGGAGGGGGAATGCTGCCCCATCCTGTGCGGTGGCCGGGTTACTGCGGGTACCCGGGATTGGGTGTAAGGTTCGGGTTGGAAAGTATGTCGTTGGGCGGAATGGGCCAGTTGGACATATAGCTTTGCCAGGTGGCGGGTTTGCCGGGCGCTACGGTGTTCATCACTTCGTCGATCCTGCCTGTCCGTTTCAGATCGAAAAAGCGGTGGCCGTACTCGGCGAAAAGTTCCGTTTGTCTTTCCTTAGCAATGGCGGCAAGGAGAGCGGTTTTGGATGCGGGCTGGATGGCGCCCAGCCCCTGGTATTCCTCGTTGTTGGCGGGCGATTTGTACTTGGCGGGGAAATACATCACCTTTTCCGGGTTGGACCCGGATGCCAGGATGGTGATACTCCGCAGCCAGGTTGTTTGCCGCCGGTCGCCGGGTTCAAAAGCGTTCAGCAGGTTTTCGTTGGCGGAAGCATATACGTCGAACGAATTCGGCCCCTGCGGCGGGTTGATGGTCGCCGGCATGCCGCCGTTGTAGAAACCATATTCATACGTCCGCGCCGGAGCCCTGGGCGCCACCGCCCAGATCGTTTCCCTGCTGTTTGCGAGGAAAACACTGCTGAGCGCCACGGTGTCGTACCGGTTGTCGCCGATCACATTGCCAGCCTGGATCTCCGCATTTTCCCAATCGCCGGCATACAGGTATGCCCTGGCCAGCAGGGCCGTGGCGGCGCCTTTATTCGGCCGCACACGGCTGTTGGTCGCTGCGCCGTAACCATTCGCGTATCCCTCCGGCAGCAGGGCTTGCGCCAGCTTGAGGTCGGATACGATCTGCTTGTACACTTCCGCCACCGGCGATCGGCTCAGCTTGTTATTGATGGTGTAATCCGGCGTCAGCACTATCGGCACCGGGCCATAAAGGTTTACCAGGTAAAAATGATACAGGCCCCGCAGGAAATACGCTTCCCCGAGCCACTGGTTTTTAAACACCAGGTTGCCCGTGCTGTTGTTGATACCCCTGATCGCAGCATTGGCCACGAACAGTTTCTGGTAATAGTCGGCCCAGTACACGCTGTTGGAATGCGTAATAGCGTTCTTGAAAATGATATCCGTATAGTTCCCGTTGAGCGTACTTCTCGACTCGTCGGCATACAATCCCAGCACATAGCCCAGGTTGCTGGACCCGCTACCGGAAAAACTTCCGCCTGTATTCAGATTAAGAAACATCCCGGTAACCACGGTGGACGCCATGTTGTCGTTGATATACACATCTCCGGCTTCGATGGTGCCGGCAGGCAGCTGCGTGCCTTCGAGGTATTTGTCGCAGCCGGGGAAGGCCAGGCAGCAGGCCAGGGCCATAACGGGCAACGGTTGTTGAATATGTTTGATGAATCTTTTCATATGATGGCAAAACATTAAAGTGTAAGATTAATTCCGGCAGTGATCATCCGCAGGGGCGGGATTACTGTAGTGGAGAGATTCTCGGGATCCAATCCGTCATATTTTGAAAGCGTGAGCAGGTTTTGCCCCTGTAGATATATGCTGCCGTTTTTCAGGTGAAGCGTCCTGTTGAGGCTCTCGTTAAAGCTGTAGCGAAGGCTCACGTTCTGCAACCTGGCATACGTAGCATCGGAATAAGCGCCGGTACTTTCCTTGAAGAGCATTTGCCGGTTGAAATTGATGAACTGCGTGCTCACCTTCGGAACATCGGTCTGGTCGCCCGGTTGTTGCCAGCGGTCGAGCCACATCGTGCTGCCATTCGCTCCGAAAACCCCAAACGGCTGGAGCGCATTTGAAAGCAGGTTTCTGCCCATCCGGCTTGTGAAATTGATGGAAAAGTCCAGCGCAAATTGTCTGTAGGCAAACGAGTTCGTGAGGCTGCCAAAATATTTTGGCGCCAGGTCGATAAACTCCGTTTTGTCCTTCTGGGTGAAAATATTGGTAAAATCATCCGTCACGCCTTTGCCGTCGGTAAAGCTGTAGTAGCCCGTTTGCGGGTTGATGCCGTTGTATTTGTACAGCAGGATGCCCGTCACCGGTTTGCCCAGCACATAGTTGGAATTCTGGTTGGCCTGCGTAGGCAGGCGTAGCAGCTTGCTTTCAGGAATGGTAATGTTGAAGCGCGTTGTCCAGCTGAAATCTTTCTTCCGGATATTATTGGAAGTAACACTGGCTTCGTAGCCG
>NZ_CALNBI010000032.1 GCF_937874145.1 uncultured Chitinophaga sp.
AGCGTGTAGAAATTGGCGTTGCCGCTCTGGAAAATGCTCCAGCCTTGCACGGGGGCCGAAAGCACCGTGAGCATTTCCTTCCACCGGCGGAGGTCCCAGCCGGCCTTCCCTTCGAAGCAAAGCTCCACGCGCCGTTCGCGATGGATGATTTCCCGGAGGCCGTCTTTGGAAGCCGGTTTGTTCGGCTGGCTGCTGGCCTGCGCCCAGGATTCAACGACGCCTTTCAGTCCCGCTCTCTCCCTCACCAGGTCGATGTATTGGTACACCTCCGCGGAAGGCCCGCTGGCTTCGTTCAAACATTCCGCATACAGCAGGTACAGGTCGGCCAGCCGGATACGGGGCAGGCGGAACGATGTCTGCTGCACGCCTTCATTGAAAACAGTGAGGTAATTGGCCAGTTTTTTCGGCCAGATGGCCAGCATGTTGATCCGCACCCGGTCTTTCGGGCCTGCTTTGGAGGTAGGGCCTTTCGCTTCGATGTGCAGGGGATTGTTGGGATCGGTTACGCCGTTGCCGTACCAAACGCCGCCATCGAAGCCGATGTTCGCGTAGTAACGCGCCTCGCGCCGGAAATTGTTTTTGATGGTGGTATAACCCGACTTAATGTAATACCGGTTGGGATTGTCGCCCGCCTTCAACTCGAAACGGCCGGAATAATCCCAGGTTTTGTCTTCGTCGATGGGTACGCCGTTATCGGAATAAAACAAATCTGTCGTAAACAGCGGCACGGTGAAGCTGCTCGGGGCCGCGGTCGAGTTTTGGACCGCGAGTGAGGTCAGCCGGGGGATGCAATAAGACTGGTAACCGAAGTTGCCGTTCAGCGCCCATATCACCTCCGCGTTCAGGTCCCATTTCTCCGTCACCGCATTCTGGATGGTGAGCACCCGGCGCAGGGAATCATTGATATTGGGCAGATTCGCAGGCTGGATGAAAGTGTAAAGTTTCATGTTAAGCGTAGCCGCCTCTTCGATCGCTGCCTTGCAGGCTTCGGCCGCTTTGCTCCATTTGGACGGGTCGGCGGTGGCGGAAAACAGCGCCTGGCCGTCTTTGTTCTTGAAATTGGCGTAATCGGGGTTGCCGTTGTAGAGCGGACTGGCCTGCGTGGCGAGGATTTCCGCTTTCACGGACATGGCGATCAGTTTCGTGATCCGGCCCAGTTCCTGGGGCGTATTGCTGATCTGCACGGGCAGTTCCGGCATGGCTTCGTCCATCATCTGCACAGCGTAAGCAAAAACGGAATCCACCGGCTGCCTTTTCACCCTGATCTCCTCGATCGGCGCCGTGATGCTCTGGTTCTCCTTATAAATCGGAACGGGGCCGTAGATCCGCGCCAGGAAATAGTGATAGTATCCTTTCAGGAATTTGACTTCGGCGATCCAGCGGGCCTTCTCACCCGGCGTTAGATCGATAGGCTTGTCGATGTTTTCCAGCATGATATTACAGCGGCGGATCGCCTGGAAAATGTTCAGCCCGCTGTTGGTGCCGTCCCAGTAATTCAGCACCGGGTTGGAGATATTCTGCGTATTGCCGCGGATGAGCTGGAAGCCAATGTCGTTGATCGGTCGTTCCGACAAATCGTTCGGGTATACGATCTCCGCCGAAGTCGTGAACCCCGGGTCGTAGATCACGTTGCTCATGCCCTGCAGGGTGCCGTAGCAGGCGAAAAGATAATTCTCCGCTTCATTGCGGTTGCGGAAGGCGTAGTCGATGGTGCCTACGTTCTCGGGCGTTACGTCGAGGTATTGCTTGCACCCGGGGGCGGCCAGCAACGTCAATCCCAGCGCGAGCCGGCAGAGCGTTTTTATGTTTTTATATGGAAAGATGTATTGCATTGTTGACATGGTTTATAAGTTCACGTTGATACCCAGGTTATATGCGCGCTGCAGGGGATAGTTGAATCCGTTGCCGCCCTGTTCCGGGTCCCACAGATCGAATTTGGAGATGTTGAACAGGTTCATGCCGTTGACATACAGGCGGCAATATTTCAACCCGATGCGGCTCACGATGTTCATGGGCAGCACATAGCCTATTTCCGCGCTTTTCAGCCGCAGGAAGCTGCCGTCGCGCATCCACCAGGTGCTGGGCTGGAGATTGTTTTCGATGGATTGTGCGCTCACGCCCAGGCGGGGGTATAAGGCGTAGAGGTTCTGGTTCTCTTCCGACCAGTGATCGTCGGCGAATGCCTGCAGTACCTGCGACTGGCTCTGGATCTGCGGGCTGGGAGGGATAACGAACGGGCTGACGGACCGGGGATCAATGAAGAACGAAACGCGCGTCTGCCCCTGGAACCTGGCGCTCATCTCGAGGCCTTTGTAGTTCACCGAAAAACCGAATCCATACATGATCTGCGGAATGGTCGGCAGGCCGATAGGCGCCTGGTCGGCCACCGTGATACGGCCGTCGCCGTTGAGATCGCGGTACTTGATATCGCCGCCCCTGACAGGGTTGCCGCCAAAGATCTGCGAAGGCGAAGCCGCTACTTCCTTATCATCCACAAAAAGCCGCTCCGCGATGTATCCGCGCTGCTGCCCGAGCATGGTGCCCGATACATACCGCCAGCGCTCTGCATATTGGGGTTCTTCGTAAGTGCCGTAGGCGCTGTTGGAATACGTGAAGTTCGACATGAGCTGCGCCCTGAAATCGCGGCTGAAATCGCGGTTGTAATTGAGGGTGAGGTCGAGCCCTTTCACTTTCACGGTGCCCACGTTCGTGAGTATCGGCGCCTCCAGGCCCATGCTGGACGGGATATTCCTGCTCATCAGGATGTTGCGTCGGTGCTGCGTGAAGTATTCCGCGATCAGGTCGAAACCCTTCAGGAACGACACTTCAAGCCCGGTATTGAGAATTTCCGCCGTTTCCCAGGTCACATCCCGGTTCTCGTAGTTCCGGATCGTAACGCCCGGGCGGCCGTACCCGTTATTCAACCCGAAATTAGCCCCATTACCGCCGGTCAGGTTCACATCCGACAAGTAGAAGAAACGCTGGCGGCCGATATCGTCGTTGCCCGACAATCCGTAGCTGGCGCGGAGCTTCAGGGAGCTTACAAAATCCATCATCCTATCCGTCCAGAATCTTTCCCGCGACACCATCCAGGATGCGCCGATAGTCGGGAAGAAGCCAAACCGGTTGTTCTCCGAAAACCTTTCAGAACCATTATAACCGAAGTTAAACTCCGCGAAATACCGGTTGGAATAATTGTAGGCCAAACGCCCCGCGAGGTTGAGGTTCCTGTAGGGCAGGGAATATTGCAAACTAGGCTGTTGCGTCACCGGATCGACGCCATTGGCCACCAGCCGTTGCTCCCTGAACCCGATGAGCGAACTGGAGATGTTGTGATCGCCCAGCTGCTTGGCATATTCCAGTTGCGCCTGGAAGCGGAGGTACGTATTCGCGTCTTTATTCCCCGGTGAATACACGAGGTACTCGGTGGCGGCGCTATTGTTCCCGGAGCCGGGGCTTCCCTGGAAGGTGCCTCCGGGCAGGGAATTCAGCCAGGTGAGCGTGTACCGGTTATTAGCCCGGTCATAATTTTGCGGCTGCACCGTATAGTAAAACGGATTATACGCCATCGAGTTATCGAAATAAGAATAGCGGTTGGTATTGAAGAAACCGTGCGCTTTCAGGCCGGGCGTAATGAAATCCAGGTCCTGGTGCAGTTCCAGCGTGGCCGACATCCGCGACTCCGCGAACCGCTTGTACCCCCTGAGCATTTGCGCGTAGGGGTTGGAATACCCGACGCCGCCGGTGGAACTGCCCGCCATGCTGGAATTCCCGAAGAGAATATGCTGCGTCAGCTGGTTGGCGGAATCCGGCTCAAAAAAAGCCGGGAACAGCACCGGGCTCGTATGCATCGCCGCGCTGTAGAGATCTGACGAAAACGACGCGCTGTTGGTGATCGGGCCGTTGTAGTCATTGAAATTGCCCCACAACCGGATGACCATTTCAGTCGATTTCGTGAGGTTTATATTGACGTTGGTACGCAGCTGGTAGTTTTTGAAGTTGACGTTGTTATTAAAATTGTTGGCGACGTTCCGTTTCAGCATACCGTTGTCGTTGCTGAAAGAACCGAAGACCGCATACCGCGCCACATCGCTGCCGCCGCTGACGCTGACGTTGGCTTTCTGCGTGCTGGCGGATTTCTTGAACAGCATGTCCATCCAGTCCACAGCCGGATATACAAATGGATTGCTGCCTTCCGCCTTGTTGAGCGTACGCTCGGTGTTATAAATCTTATCGGCGTCGAAAACGATGGGGGAGAGCGGGTCCCTGGTGGTGCTGGCTTCGTTGTAGAGTTTCATGTACGTGACCGGGTCTGCCAGCTTGATGGTTTTGGTGGGTTGGGTGATGGCATTTTCAAGGATGACGCTCAATTTAGCCTTGCCGGCCTTGCCTTCCTTCGTGGTGACGATGATTACGCCGTTTGCGCCTCTTGCGCCGTACAGTGCCGTAGCGCTCGCATCCTTAAGAATGGAAAAGCTTGCGATGTCGTTTACCTGCAGCCGCGCGAGGTCGTTGGCTTCAAGTTCCACGTTATCGATCAGGATGAGCGGGTTTTGCCGGTAACCAAACGTGGTAACGCCCCGGATAAAGAAGTTGGAATTATCCAGGCCTGGCTGCCCGCTCGACTGGAAGCCGATAACGCCCGCCACCTGGCCCGCCAGCGCGTTTGTGAGGTTGCTGCCTGCCGTCCGCAGATTTTCCGGCTTGATGGTAGCCACAGAACCAACAACGGATTCTTTGATCTGTTTTTTACCGAATGCCGTCACTACCACATCGGAAAGCTGTGTTTCAACAGCCCTCAGCCGGATGTTCAGCACACGGTTCTGATCGGTCACTTTCACGGTATCGCCGGTGTAGCCGACGAATTTGAAGGTCAGGAATGCGCCGGAGGCCACGTCCAGCACGAATTTACCGTTCTGGTCGGTGGCGGTGCCGGATTTCGTGCCGATAACGATCACGCTGACGCCGGGGAGCGGGAGACCGGTATTATCTGTAACGGTACCAATGAC
This sequence comes from uncultured Chitinophaga sp., assembly GCF_937874145.1. Lineage (GTDB taxonomy): Bacteria > Bacteroidota > Bacteroidia > Chitinophagales > Chitinophagaceae > Chitinophaga. The sequence continues at coordinate 5,010 of NZ_CALNBI010000032.1, forward strand.
GGGGATCGTCTGTTGGCCAAAAGACTGCTGTGCCCAGACCAGGCATAGCAAGAGCAGCATCCGCGGGAATGCCGTGCATGGTAATAGTTTGTTCATTTGCAACGGGTGTTTAAGTTCCAGGAAATTGGGTTCAATCGATTGTAATTATTGATATTGGTTGAGTACGCTGGTTTAAACGACGATTATGGCAAAATGACTCCTGTTCCGCGTGCGAAGCACCGGATTTTAGTCCCTGTCGGGTAATTTTTGATGGAAAGAAGTACTGCTCAGGTAAAGTGTGGGCACAACGCTGCCATATCGCTACAAATGCAATTCACTGCAACAGTGCCATGTAAAGGAATCTAACTGAAACTGGTTTTTTCTGGTTTTACAAATAACGTGAACAATAATAGGATATCGAATATTCCAAACAATGCTACGTAAACGGGATTACGTGTAGCGATCATACAACGAAAACAAAATAGTAGAAATCACGACATGAAAGAAAGAAATCTGCGATAATGTTAAAAAACTATTAATGTTGGCTTACATTCTGCAAATAAAAAGCACATGGCGCTGAAAATTGCTTTCAGCGCCATGTGCTTTTTATCGTAGCGGTGCTTTTCGGAACTAGTCTTTCTTCAGGTTCACCTTACCTTTATTCTTCTTTACGTTTTCCCCTTTGGTTTTGGCCGCGAGCCTGAGGGCTTCATAAGCGTTCACCATGCCGCCGGATTTGGAAAGCTCGGAGAAATCGATCTCTTCGTCTTTAGCGCCCGGTTTGTTCACTTTCTGGCCATCGGGCAGGGGCGTGGCGGATTTCTCGATGATCTGCTTCAACTGGCGGGCGCTAAGGTCCGGGTAGTAGGAGAGGATCATGGCTGCGAGGCCGGCTACCACGGGCGAGGCCATGGAAGTACCGCTGGCGCTGCCGTATTTGTCGCCGCCGGGAACGGTGGAGTAAATTTGCACGCCGGGAGCGAATACATCCACTTCCTTCTTGCCGTAGTTGCTGAAGCCCGCGATCTTGCTGCCAACGCGCCCGTTGCTGGAAGCGCCTACCGTGATCATGTTATCGGCTTCTTTACCGTCTTCGAAAGTATCTTTCGGATAGTTCTCTGTTTCGTCGTTGTTGGCGCCGTCGTTGCCCGCAGCATGTACCAGCAGCACGCCTTTCTCCTGTGCATAACGGATAGCGTCATCCACCCATTGTTTCTGGGGAGAGAAGCCTTTACCGAAGCTCATGTTGATGATCTGCGCGCCATTGTCTACCGCGTAACGGATGCCGAGCGCCACGTCTTTATCGCGTTCGTCACCTTCGGGCACCACTTTTACGGTCATGATGCGCACGTTATCCGCTACACCGTCCATACCCGCGTCATTGTTGCGCACCGCGCCGATGATACCGGAAACGTGCGTGCCGTGGAAAGCGAACTGTCCCTGCACGTCGTTGTTGCCGTAGTAGCGGTCGTTGATGTCGTTGATGTTATCGCCTACGATGGTGGTGCGTTTGTCTACGGGCTCTGCGCCGGTAACTTCCGCTTTCTTCTTCAGTTCCTTGATGTATTCTCCCAGGTCGTTTTTCAGGGCCTGGTAAGTCATCCCTTCTTCGCCGGTGCTGCCGAGCAGGCGCAGGGCGAAGCCGCGGGCGAACATCACGTCGGAATCCCCGCCGCGAAGGGTATCGAGCTGTTCTTTCGTGAAGTCGCTGGTTTTAAGGTATTCGCTGAGGACGCTCTCGCATTTCAGGAGGTTCTCCTGTACTTTGAGCATCATTTTATAGTCGGTTTTGGCCTGGGTGGAAGGCTTCTGACTGCGGTCTTTCAGCCGCGTCCAGTAGGCGTATTCTTTGGTGCCGGGCTGAAGCGCCGAATCCGGATCGCCGTAAAGGCGCTTGTAGCGGTAAAATTCACGGGTAGCCTCGTCGGAATCTTCCTTTACGGAAGAACCGTCTTTGGCGCCGAGGAAGTTCCAGCCGTAAATATCATCGACATAACCATTGCCGTCGTCGTCGATGTTGTTGCCGGGGATCTCGTTGGGGTTGCGCCAGAGGATGGAGCGGAGGTCTTCGTGGGTGGTATCTACGCCGGAATCGATCACGGCTACGATCACTGTTTTACCGGTTTTGCCTTTTAGCAGCTCGCGGTATGCTTTTTCCACGCCGATGCCGTAAACGCTGTCGGCCTCATAACTCAGCAACTGCCAGTTTTTGGGAACGGAGGGTTTGGTTTGTCCGTATCCTTGGGTGGTAATCAACATGGCTACACTTGCTCCAACGGCCAGGGCTCTGCAGATGCTATTCATTGTATTGTTCAAATTTTCCAGATTGTTTTGCAATTCAGATACCGCAATTCGTTAAAGATATGGTAAATGCGTTACAACAGCTACCCGGATGTGGTGAGTGGCTTTGCGGGCGGACCATTGGTCTGCCATTCACTTGGTAATTTTGCCACCCCGTCTTGTCCAGCCCTGCCAATTCGCCCCATTTATCGCCCCGTTAGTCACTTATCTCGTCAGCACCAGTCCCAACGGGCTAATTTTACCATATCTGACGTAAAGGCCGCAAAGATTCTCATTTTAACCGGAATCGTAGCACGGTTTAACATTTCGTTCACTAAATCACAAACTTGCATGTAACCCTTTTCCATAAACTTAAATCTTCCGCCATGATTGCAACCATTTTTATGACGCTGGCTTTATGGGCCGGCACACCCGATGCGGGTGACATCCCCCGGGCGACCACCACGGTCATTTTCGTGAACTGCGCCGAGCAGGACAACGGCGAGCTCACCGCCACCGGCCACGACCAGGCCAACCTGCTGGTCCGTTTCCTGGAAAACGAGGATATTAAAGCGGTTTACGCGCCCTACCGCCCCTGCCTGGTAGCCACGGTGCAGCCCCTGGCCAGGTCGAAAGGGCAGGAGGTCGCTTATTTTTACGATGCCAGCGCTACGGATGAGGACGGCATGCGGCATATCCTCGCCGTGATGATGGCCAAAAACGAAGGGAAAACCATCGTGGTATGCGCACCGGGGACCAGTATCGAAAAAATGTCCGGAATGCTCGGAATAAAGAAAAAATCGATGAAACCTAATACGGGCCTGTTTGGAGAAGTGTTGATCGTCAACGTTTTATATAAAGGTGAGGCGGTAGCACAAAAGTTGAATATGAATTTTCAAAAAAAAGTGTAATATTTGGCTCAGAGAGTGTGAAATCTGCATCCCTGCAATTCACGCTTTCTCATAAGCATGGTTTCCGTTTAACGAAAAAGCGGGGTTCTCCAACCCCGCTACTCTCTTGCCCGTCACACTTTTTCCAACCGTGTTTCCCCGCACCTTTTTCTTCTTGTCAGCAACTTTTCCGTTCCGTATTTGCGCGGCCATGAAGTTTTGCTATTTTTAGCCCGTTGACAGTTATCAGCACATACAACGAGCCCGAACTGCTACTTAGGGTATCCCAGGGGGATGAGGCAGCCTTTTCCGCGTTGTTCCATCACTGGCAGCCATTTCTCACCACTCATATTTACCGCATCACGGAGTCGCGGGAGCTGGCGGAAGAAACCGTGCAGGACGTATTCCTCAAGCTCTGGATGACCCGCGAAGCACTGGCCGGCATCGGCCATTTCAAGGCATACCTGCTGACCGTTTCCCGCAATCACGCGCTCAACGCGCTCAAATCCCTCATGCGCCGGCTCCACAACCAGGCCAGGTTCGAAAGGGAAGGAGCGGAATCGCTCTTCGGCGACGACGAGCCCGCCAACAAACTGCAACTCTCCCTGCTCGACGAAGCCATCGAATCGCTCTCGGCCCGGCAAAAGGAAATCTACCTCCTGCACCGCCACCAGCGCCTTTCATACGCTGAGATAGCAGAAAAACTGGGCATCGGCAGGGAATCCGTCAAGACTCACCTCCAGCTGGCGGTCAGATCGATCACCAAACATGTTAAACAGCGCCTGGCTTTGCTGATTCTCCTGCTGGAAGCCTGGCACCTGCCGTAACAAATTTTTTTTTCAGCCAACTGCAAACAATCTTCCCCCTTTTCGCGCAACCAGGTTGTTTCTATATGTAAAGCGCGCTTGCAGCTTATGGACAGGTTACAGGAACTATTCCACAAATACTACGAAAAAACCGCCACTGCGGCGGAAAGGACCGAACTGGCAGCACTCCTCGCACAGGAGCCCGACGACACCCTGGCGGACCTGATATCACAGGAAGGCGAACGGCTGCTGCATGCCGACCAATCGCTCGCGCCGCAGGTTGCGGGACAAATGCTGGCCCATATTCTCCGGTCGCCCGCCAAAGTACGCCACCTCTGGCCGGTCCGTGCTGCCGCAGCAGCAGCAGTGCTCATTGCGGTAGCGACAGGCGGATATTTCCTGCTGCGCCCCGCCGCAAAAGCCCCTCATACTGCCGCACACCAGGATATCCAACCCGGGCAAACCGGCGCGGTTTTGACGCTCGGCGACGGCACCGTGGTAGCCCTCGACAGCGCCGCCGCAGGCCTGATCGCCCGCCAGCAGGGCACCACCGTGACGCTGGATGCCGGTCAGCTGGCTTATCATACGGAAGAAAACGGCGAAGTTACCTACAACCTGCTCCAAACGCCCCGTGGACGGCAGTTCAAAGTCCTGCTGCCCGACAGCACGGTTGTCTGGCTCAACGCCGGCTCTTCGCTCCGATATCCTACCGCCTTCCGCGGACAGGAACGCCGCGTGAAGCTGGAAGGGGAAGGCTATTTCGACGTACACCGTGATGCGGCGCGGCCTTTCCGCGTGGAAGCCGCCGGAACGGAAGTGACAGCCCTGGGAACGGAATTCAATATCAACGCATACGCCAACGAACACGCGTCGGTGACTACGCTCACGGAAGGGAAAGTAAGGGTGAAACGGAACGCCTATTCAGTAGAGCTCGCACCGGGACGGCAGTCTGTCGCAGCATACGCGAAAAACGACCTGCAGGAGCAGGCCGCAGTCAATATCGAAGAAACGATCGCGTGGAAGGAAGGGAACTTCTATTTCGACAATGCCACGCTGCAGGAGATTCTCCGGCAGTTTGAACGGTGGTACGACATAGAAGTGGTATATGAAGGGAAGGTTTCCAGCCGGGAATTCTTCGTCATCATTTCCCGCAAATCCACCTTGTCGGCCGTGCTGCGATTATTGCAGGACGGCGGTGTGCGGTACCGGATCGAAGGGCGGAGATTATACGTACAATCAGACAAATAAATATCGGCCAAAAACAAAACGACCAAACAGGATTTATCAACCAAAAACTCGTGATAAGCAATGCATCGCGCTGCGGGCGCGGCTTTACGGGCGAATTAAATTATTGAAAGCATGAACGACAGCTAGCCGGCAGGGCTGGCCCGGGCATAGTGTGCCTGCGCCATCCGGACGGCAACGAAAAAGCTCCTGCGGGAACAGGAGCCAACGTTGCGGTATCAGTTAAACAAGGCGACGAAACCTTTATTTATCCACCTAACAACAAGGCAAATATATGCAATTATCCCAAGCGCTGAGAGTCATGAAACTAACATGCATCTTTCTGCTGGCGGCATTTTTACAGGTATCGGCCGACAGCCGCGGGCAAACCGTGACGCTGCGGCTGAAGGGCGCACCGGTCAAATCGATGTTCCGAGCCATCCAGCAGCAAACGGGCCTCAATATTTTCGTAGCGGATGCGGTCAGGCTGGAAGAGCTGGGCCGTGTGTCGCTCAATGTCCGCGACATGCCGGTGGCCGATGTGCTGCGGCAATGTTTCGAAGGCAAACCGATGGAATTCCGGATCGATGAGAACGGCATTTTGATCCGCGCACGTACGATCGTTGAACTGGCGACGCCGGTGGCGGACACGCTGATTACAGTGCGGGGGAACGTGCGGGATCAGAAGGGCGACGCGGTGCCGGGGGCTTCCGTCTCCGTCCGCGGGCAGCGTTCCGGCGTTATTTCCGACGGCGAGGGCAACTTCGACATCAAAGCGGCCGCCGGCACGGAGGTGCAGGTGTCATCCATCGGCTACAAACCAGCCATGCTTACCGTGCGTACTTCCGGAAGCCTCGTATTCGTGCTTTCTCCGGCCACGGAGTCGCTCAAAGACGTGGTGATCACCGGTATCCTTACCCGGAGGAAAGAATCCTTTACGGGCGCCGTAGCGTCGTTTACCGGCGAGGAGCTAAAAATGGTAAATAACCAGAACGTGATTTCCAGCTTACGGACCCTCGATCCCTCGTTCCTGCTGATGGAAAACAATCTGAAGGGCTCCAATCCCAACGTGCTGCCCACTATCCAGCTGCGCGGGCAAACCAGTATTTCCACGGACCAGCTGCGGGGCGAGTTCAATGCAGACCCCAACCAGCCGCTGTTCATCCTCGATGGCTTCGAAACCACGTTACGGCAGGTGATCGACCTGGATATCAACCGCATCGCTTCCATTACCATTTTAAAAGACGCCGCATCCACCGCCATTTACGGTTCCCGCGCATCCAACGGGGTGGTGGTAATCGAAACATTACGGCCGGAAAGCGGAAAAACCACGCTGAATTACACGACAGACGCCACTTTCGAGTTGCCGGAACTGAGCGGGTATAATATGATGAACAGCGAAGAAGTGCTGGAATTCCAGCGGCTGGCGGGCAGGTTCAAATCATCGTACTGGCCTTCTCAAATTCCGCTATACGACTCACTGTACAACGTGCTGCTGCGCAATGTCAAAAGCGGGGTGAATACCTACTGGCTCAACAAGCCCCTGCGCACGGGCGTCACGCAACGCCATTCGATCGGCGTATCCGGTGGGAGCGGCAACCTGGCGTATACCGCTACTGGTGAATACCGGAACGTAGAAGGCGTCATGATAGGGAACGGGCGCAAGAACTGGAGCGGCCGCCTCAACCTGATGTACCGCACCAAAAAAGTGACCATCAGCAACAACCTGTTCGGGGATGGTTATAAGTCGGAGGAATCGCCTTACGGAAGTTTCTCGACCTGGGTGAACACGCTGCCCTATTATCCATTTAAAAGCAAGGACGAAAAATACCTCATGCCCCGTGTAACCGGCTCCGACCGCTACGCGATCTCCAACCCGATGTACAATGCCAGCCTCAACAGCTACGACCGCACCAAAAATTTCGGTATCACCAACAACCTGCAACTGCGTTACGACGTCAGCCGCGACCTGAACGTAACCGGCGGCCTGCAGCTGCGTTCCGTTTCCCAGGAACAGGCGGCTTTCATTTCCCCGCTCAACACACGGTTTGACGATGTGAGTTTCCTGCGGAAAGGAACGCTCGACTCCCGCGACCGCAATACCTTTTCCTATACCGCCAACCTGGCTACCGCATACGTGAAAATGATCGGGAGGAGCACCCTGACGGGGAACCTCCGTACTGAAGTAAACGAAACGCGCAATACCAGCGAAGGTTTTGAAGTGGAAGGATTTCCGTCGAACAGCAACGGTTCCGCCCGCTTTGCTTTCGGCTACAAGGAAAACGGGCGCCCATATTCTTTCACCAATATCGTGCGCCGCAACTCCATGCTGGCTTCGGTGAACTATTCATATGACACGCGGTTCAATGTCGACGCCTCCGCCACTTACGACGGGTCGACCGTTTTCGGCAAGAAAAACATGTACTCGCCGTTTTACTCCATCGGCGTAGGCTGGAATATGGAGCGGGAGAAATTCATCCAGCAGATTCCCTGGATCAATATGCTGCGCATCAAAGCCAACCTCGGCGTAACCGGCAACCAGAACTTCGATGGTTCCGCCAACTTCACTTCCTATTCCTATCTGCCGAATTACAACCAGCTGGGTGCGGGAATGACGCTTGAAACCCTCGGCAACGAATCCCTCCAGTGGCAGAACACGGACCAGTACAGCGGCATCCTGGAAGGCGCCTTCTTCGGCAACCGCCTCAACCTCCAGGGAAATATCTACCGGAAAATCACCGATCCGCTGGTGGTGCTGGTAGACATCCCTTCCTCCACAGGCCTGTCCGGCCTCGCCATGAACGCCGGCAGCCTCGAAGTCAAAGGCGTGGAATGGAATGTGCGCTATTCGCCCATCTACCGGCCCAAATCCAATATCGTCTGGAGCCTGAACCTCACCGGCGCTTACAACACCATGCGCTACGACAAGTTCGACGCCAGGCTGCGGACGCTGAACGAAAAGATGCAGTCCAACCGCCAGCTGGAACGGTATTACGACGGTGCCGACCCCAGCGATATCTGGGCGGTGCGATCCGCCGGCATTGATCCCGCTACGGGCAATGAGCTCTTCATCCGCCGGGATGGCTCGCTCAGTTACCAATTCGACCGCCGCGAGGAAGTGATTGTGGGCAACAGCCGTCCGCAGGTACAGGGGGTGTTTGGCTCGAGCCTCATGCTAAAGCGCCTTTCCTTCAACTTCGCATTCCGTTACCTGTACGGGCAGGACATCTTCAATTCCGCACTTTTCGAAAAAGTGGAGAACATCGATTCCTGGGAAATGTCCACCAAAAACCAGGACCGCAGAGCGTTGTACGAGCGCTGGAAAAAAGTGGGCGAAGTAGCCCGCTACCGCTCGCTGGAGTTGAACGTGGAAACATATCCCACGTATATGTCGTCGCGGTTTGTGCAGCGGGAGAATACGCTTTCGCTCGAATCCGTGAACCTGACGTACGACTTCAGGGATATGGCCTGGATGCAAACGCTGCGTTTATCGAACCTGCGGCTGTCGGCCTACATGAACGACATCCTGCGGTTTTCGACCATCCGCCGGGAGCGGGGGCTGGAGTACCCGTACAGCAAATCTTTCTCACTGTCTCTTTCCGCCAACTTCAAATAACGAAACATGAAATCCATCCAATATATTACGAGCTTATTGCTGGCGGTCTTTTTGCTGTCGTGCAACAAATGGCTGGACGTTCAGCCGGAAGACCGGTTAAAGGAAGACCAGCTGTATTCCACGCGACAGGGCTTCCTGGACGCGCTCAACGGGCTTTACATTAAATCGGCAAATGCCGCCACCTACGGCGACCAGATGACACTCAGCACGCTGGAGATGTTCGCGCAGCGATATCATACCAGCGGCTCGTCGACCACCCATCTCAAGGCGCAATTCGGCCTGCTGAACTACGCCGATCCGGGCGTGGAGGGGTCGATAGGAAGGATGTGGGAAGGGCTTTACAGCCATATCGCCAATGTGAACCGTTTCCTCAGCAGCCTGGAGAAGTTTCCTGGCGTGTTGCAAGCCGAAGAGCTGCGCAGTTTCCGCGGGCAGGCGCTGGGGCTGCGCGCATGGTTGCACCTCGATGTGCTGCGGCTGTTCGGGCCCGTGTATGATTCGCCGGATTCGGTGAAGGCGCTTATTCCATATTACACGAAGCTTCAGCCGGAAGGGGAACCAAACATCGCGGCGAATGCGTTCATGGACAAAGTGCTGGCGGACCTGGAAGAAGCGGGAGCGCTGCTGGCCGGGGATGCCGTTCTTACAGAAGGCTCGTCCAAACTGCATCATTACCGGATGAACCTCGTGGCGGTGACTGCGCTCAAGGCCAGGGCGTCGCTCTGGCGGGGGAATCGCTCAGCGGCCTATGCGTATGCGAAAGCAGGCATCGAACAGGCGAAAGATGTATTTCCGTGGGTGCTGCACGACAATATCGCCAGCTCGCCCGACAATCCCGACCGCATATTTTCCACCGAGTTACTTTTCGCGCTGTTTAACAGCCAGTTGTACGAGTCTTACAACGCGCAGTTCAGTCCGGAGCTGTATTATACCTCGCTGCTCGCGGGCGGGCCAACGCCTTTCATCGACATCACGTATGAATCCAACCAGCGCGACTACCGCTATATTTACAGCTGGCCCATTCCGGGTACAGGCGCGGCTTTCCGGACTTTCTTCAAGTATGCGGATGTGAAAGACAAAGACAAGGCTTTCCGCTTCACGACGGCACTGGTACGGAAATCGGAATTGTACTACATCGTAGCCGAAACGGCGGAAGATCCGGCGGAAGCGCTGGAACATCTCAATATGGTCCGCCGGGCCCGCTACCTCGATGTAGACATCACCGATCCCGCGCAGCTGGAAGCGCAGCTGCTGAAGGAATATCAAAAAGAATTTTTCGGGGAAGGGCAGATGTGGTTTTATTACAAACGTAAGAAGGCCGCGTCCGTCATATCTCCCAACGTGGCCTATCCCAGCACGGGCATGTTTACCATCGTGCCGGAGAAATACGTGCTGCCGAAGCCATTGTCTGAAACTTCATCCCGATAACAATTTAAACACCGCATATGCAACGATATATAACCGTGTTCCTCTCTGCACTGCTCATCGCCGCCGGTTGCAAACAGCAGGACATCGAAACGTTCGACGTGGAAAAGGACGGCAGAAGTATTTATTTCCCGCGGCAGGATACGCAGATGCAGAAAGATACCCTGTTCGTAGGCTTCGGCTATTCGCCCGCGTCCGTAACTGATTCCGTGGTGCTGATTCCCGTGAGAGCCACGGGCCCGCTCGATTCCGCGCAACGTGATTTTACGGTGAGCGTGCGCCCGGGGTCGTCCATGAAAGCCGGCCAGCATTATGAGTTCATCAATAACGGCGTGTTCTTCATACCCGCCCGCCAGCGCACCGGCTACATCGGCATCCGCCTGAAACGAACGGACGACATGCTGCAGGACTCCGTGGTGCTGGACCTCGATCTCAAAACCAACGAGCATTTCAACACCCGGCTGCCTTTTTTGTATAAACCAACCGATACCGTTGACCTGCTGCATTACGTGGTAATGGCCGACAATAAGCAGGGCAAGCCTTACCTGTGGACCGAAACCGCGCGCAACCTGGCCAAGTATACCAACGATTACCTGGGCGAATATTCCCGCGCAAAAGTGCTGCTCATCATCGAGGTCATGAACCTGGAACCCAGCGCCCTCACCAACCCGAACCACTTCGGCAAGCCGATCCCGTTCGATTACCTGCAAATCTGGGGCAGTTACATGAAATACTGGCTGTCTAAAGAAAAATTCGAAGGCAGGACACGGCGCGACGAGAACGGCAAAGAAATCCTCATGGGCAAAAACGCCTGATGTTCATCACCTAAAAACGACAAAATGCCATCAAGATATATCACCGCTTTGTTGCTGGCCGCGCTGGCGCTGGGCCATGCGGGTTGCCGTAAAGACCTCGGCAATTACGATTACGTCGAAACCAATGTGGTCGACATCCAGGGTATCAACAGCGATTATGAATTCAGGATAGGGGATACCGTCCGCATTATCCCGGAAATCCATATCTCCATGCAGGGGAAAGAAGACCCCGAATTATACAATTACCGCTGGACCACCTACGAGCATGGCGGCACGAGCGACTCCACCATCCGCGTGGTGAGCCGCCGCCGCAACCTCGACACGGTGCTGCCGCTGCGGACCGGCAATTATACGCTCGCATTCGAGGTGCAGGAAAAATCGACAGGGATCACCGCATTCCGGCAGGTGAACATGAAGGTCTCGGGCTCGTTTAAACTGGCGGGATGGTTTGTGCTGAATGATGAAGGCGCCAATCCGCCGCGGCTCGATTACTACGAAGACGATATCAATACCCAATTGCACAGCTATCCGCGCGTGTACCGCGACCTGACGGGGTATGTCCGGGATGCGGTGACCGGGAAACCCTTCACGCTGACGGGCAAACCGCTTTTCGTTCAAACCTGGCAGAGCCGGTTTATCGATATCTCAGGCGGCGCGGCGCGCAACTTCGTGTATATCGGCACAACAGACAAAACGCAGAAGATCAACATGTCGGAAGGTTTTACCTGGAATGCCGTTACGCATGATTTCCGGAACGAAACTTCCCTGGGCGATTCCCCGGCCATCGCGCGGAATTTTTATCCCTATACTTCCAGCATCAGCTATATCGAGCAGGGCGGCAACCTGTT